>NZ_FUYC01000003.1:0-300000 GCF_900167125.1 Paucidesulfovibrio gracilis DSM 16080 | reverse complement strand
CAGGTTGACACTTTGGGTGGTTATCTCAGTGAAATTGCAGGTCGAATCCCTACACCAGGCGATTTTTTCACACTTGGTGAGCGTCGCTACACGGTAAAAGACGCCGACGCCAAACAGATCAAGACCATTCTTGTCGAGCCGTTGGCCCCGCAGGAAGAAGAACAACAAGGATAATCGTGCCGCTTCTTTGTCTTCTCGCCGTTGTGGGCGCTCTGCTGGGATACCCCAATCCCTGGTTCCACTTTCCTCCGGCAATTTTGTTATTTCCACTTTCCCTCGGGCTGATCGCCTTTCGGGCAGGAAGTCCGATTCGGGCTTTTGGTTGGACATATCTGACAGGCGTGCTGGCACATTGCGCTTGTCTTTACTGGGTAGCCGGTCCCGTGGCCGAATACGGCGGACTCCCTTGGTGGCTGGCCCTGCCCTGCCCCATCGGCGTTTCCCTGGTTATGGGATTATATAACGGTGTGTTCGGCTGGGCCATGCATCGCGGAGCCAGACGGCTTTCGCCGATATTTCTTTGTTTGTTCGGGGGGAGCCTCTGGGCCGCCCTGGAACAAACCGGAGCCTGGTTCCTCAGCGGGTTTCCGTGGGTCACGCTTTCCACGGCTTTTGCGGACTGGCCCCTGCTGATTCAACCGGCCGCCCTGATCGGTGCATATGGACTTTCCGGCCTGTTTGCCGCCACTGGGCTGGCTCTGGCTCTTTGGAATACAGCTCGCTCCCCCAGGATTCTGTTGCTTTTTGTTGCAATCTTTGTCGTGGGGTTCGGAGCGTACCGTATGGCCGGATTCACCCAATCCGGCACAGGCAAAACCATCGCCTTGATCCAGGGCAACATTGATCAAGGCCATAAGTGGCAAGCTCCCTACCAGATAAGCACCGTTAAAAAATATCTCGACCTGAGCCAAAAGGCGTTGCTCGAAAGCTCCTCCTCTGAGGGGACCACAAAATCCGCGGATCTGGTGGTCTGGCCGGAAACCGCCATGCCGTTCTACTTTCAAGATGCAGGGGTATACGGGTCACAAGTTGTCGAATTTGTGAATCATAAAAACGTTCCATTGCTTCTTGGCAGCCCGGCCTACCGATCCAATACCGATGGATCCTATACTTTTTTCAACCGGGCTTTTCTACTGACGCCCAACGCTTCCACCATGCAATGGTACGATAAAGTCCATTTGGTCCCCTTTGGAGAATATGTCCCTCTTAAGGACTGGCTCCCATTCGACAAGCTGACCCAAGAAGCCGGAGACTATCAACCGGGTACACGGCTGGCCCCCCTGAAGACTGACGGAATGCATCTGGGCGTTTTGATCTGTTATGAAGCCATCTTCCCCGGCCTAGCGCAAGACCGCGTTTCCCATGGCGCTGACATACTGATAAACATCAGTAACGACGCATGGTTTGGAAGATCTTCCGCCCCTTGGCAGCATCTTGCCCAGACTCAAATGCGCGCCGTGGAACAGGGCCGTTGGATCGCACGTGGGACAAACACCGGCATCACAGCCTTTATTGATCCTCTGGGACGAATTCCTGCTCGTACTTCACTCTTTTCGGATCAAATCTTGACCTGGACGGTCAAACCTGTTCAGGTGACAACAATGTACCATAAGATCTATGCTTGGCTGTATTGGGGCATCTATGCGTTTTCCGGACTCCTGTTGGTCTGGATCGCCCTCAGCCCGGCCATCCGCCGTTCTTAACCTTCAACCCAATGAAACCAATCCATCATGCACCAATTTTCCGAACTCAAAAGCAAGGCTCTTGACCTCCTGAAGCAATTTAATTCCCTTTGGGGGCGTCTTTGACTATTCTGACCTTAGGGACCGCCTGGCGGCCATAGAACAACAGCTTTCCGCACCGGATGCCTGGGACCAACCCGAGAAACTCACCCCGGTGCTTCGTGAAAAAAGCCAGCTTGAACATCGCATCGCCATCTATGACAAGCTTTTTGCCGATAAAGAAGACGTGGAAGTTTGGTTGGAACTCGCCGGCGAAGACGAAGACTCCCTGGACGATTTGTTCCGTAGCCTGACAACCTTCGAAAAAAATCTGGAGTCCACGGAAATGGCTACGTTGCTATCCGGGGAGCAGGACGGCAGCAACGCCATTCTGGAGATTCATCCAGGTGCCGGGGGAGTCGAATCTCAGGATTGGGCAGAGATGTTGGTCCGCATGTACTCCCGATGGGCTGAGGATCGCGGTTTTTCACTCAAGCTGCTGGATATGCAGCATGCGGATGAAGCTGGCATTAAAAGCGCGACACTTCAGATCGAGGGACCGTATGCCTACGGGTATCTTCACGGCGAAGCGGGCATCCACCGCCTGATCCGCATTTCGCCCTTTGACGCCTCCGGCAGACGACACACGTCCTTTGCGTCCGTGGATGTTTATCCCGACGTAGACGAGGATATCGAGATTGAAGTTCGCGAGGAAGATCTCCGGGTGGACGTCTATCGCGCCAGCGGTCCCGGGGGCCAGCATGTGAACAAGACCAACTCGGCGGTACGCATCACGCACCTGCCCACAAATATCGTGGTGCAATGTCAGAATGAAAAATCTCAACTGCGCAACCGGCAGACAGCCATGAAGCTGCTCAAGGCCCGGCTGTACGAACGGGAAATGAAAATCCGGGAAGAATCGCAACGCGTGGACTATGCAAGCAAGGAGGCCATCAACTTCGGGAGCCAAATCCGTACCTATACCTTGCAGCCCTATCGATTGGTCAAAGACCACCGCAGCAACACCGAAGACGGCAACGTCGATGCCGTGCTGGATGGTGCCCTGGATCGTCTCATGCGGAGCTATCTGCTGTATGCCCATGCCGGAAAACAAAAAGCATCCTGAACCATTGTCTTCAGAGCGTCCGAATGTGACCGAAACAGCCCTGGAACAAGAGCTGATCAGCGAACTTTCGCGCTTACGGGACGAGATTTGTGCCCTCTCACATGTACCGTGTGAACGCATGGACCCAAGAACCAACCTCGGAGTCTTCCGTCTGTTCAACGGCATCAGTCTCCAGCAATGGCGATCCGTTGCTCAACGACTGGAAGCCCGAGGATGGCTTTCCCTGCCCATGGATCGTGACGTTTATCCTCACTTGACCATTCTTCAGGAAAGTCTGGAGGAACTTACATACCAGACCGAACACGATCCTCTCACCGGGATTGCCAACCGACGTGCTTTTGACCGTGTACTCGATCTGGAATTGGAACGGGCGCAACGGGCAGAATCGACCATCAGCCTGGCGGTGCTTGATCTTGATGATTTCAAACAGATCAACGACAGACACGGTCATGCCGCCGGGGATGCCGTGCTTGTTCATTTGGCACGCATTCTGGCCAACAACAAACGCCGCTATGACCTAGCGGCACGCATCGGCGGGGAAGAGTTCGCCCTTCTTCTTCCCGGGATTGGGCAGGTCAAAAGCGCCCGTGTCGTGGACCGCATTCGGGAGAACCTGGCAGCCCACCCATTCCAATCCAAAGATGGGGACTCCTTCCGTGTAACCTGTTCGGCCGGTGTCGCCAGTTTTCGTGGAACAACCGAAATCAGCCCCACGGATTTTTATTCTCTGGCAGACAAGGCACTGTATCAGGCAAAATCCCTTGGAAAAAATCGAACCGATCTGGCTCCCATGCCCGATGTCGAGCGGGCCGCTCGGCCGTCGCTAGTTCGCGCTAGCGAAAAACGTTTTCTCTTCACCGGCAAACCATAGGACAATGGCGTATGATCAATCCAAACAAAACATTGAGCCTAGCCATCATGAGCGGCAAAGGCGGAGTCGGCAAGACCAGTATTTCGCTGAATCTCGGATACGCATTATACCAAGCGGGCCTGAAAACGTTGCTCATGGACTGCGATCTGGGCTTGGCCAACCTTGACGTACTGCTGGGCTTGGCGCCTGAAAAAAATCTTCAGGATCTACTCAAGCAGGACACAAAGACCGCCGATGTCGCTGTTGCCGTGGAACAAAACGGTCTGGACGTTCTCCCCGCAGCCAGCGGTGTACCGGAATTGGTGGACATGGACGAGGACATGCAAAACGTGCTGCTGGAAAAAATTGTGCAGCTTGCCGGGAAATACCATGCTTTGATTCTCGACCTGGGTGCGGGCATCAGCCGCACAGTAATGACATTTGCGGCCATGTCCCAGTTGCGGGTCATCGTTGTGACTCCGGAGCCTACCTCGCTTACAGACGGTTACGCCGTCATCAAGGTGCTGGCCACGGAACACAAGGTTAAAGACTTCCTGGTGCTCGTGAACAGAGTGGAATCCAAAAGCGAAGGTGACAAAACCTTCAACCGCCTGGCAGAGGCCTGCCGGGCATTCTTGAATATTGAAATTCAAAAATTAGGCCACATTCGGGAAGATCGCCAGGTCGGCGAAGCCGTTCGACGGCAAAAGGCACTGTTGGCCTTGTCTCCTTCTTCCCCTTCAGCACAGGACATTGTCACGCTCAGCAACCGTCTGAAACGATATCGATCCGATAATGCAGACGCCATTTCGCGCCGCCCCGTATTAAGACAATTTTCCACGCTGAACTCCGACTTTTGACTTGACGAAAGTGCCTGTTTTTAGACATACATAACAAAGTAGGTTTTTTTGTGCATCGGGCAGCCATGTCTTGCCCGTAACCGGCAAACCATTTGGAGCGCCCCCCATGAACAAAAGCGAACTTATTAAGGCCCTGGCCGAGCAAAAAAAGCTCCACGTGGACGAATCCACCAAAATCGTCAGCGCATTCGTTGATTCCATCAAGGAAGCCCTGGTGCGAGGCGATCGGGTGGAAATCCGCGGATTCGGCAGCTTCAAAATCAAGGACTATGAAGGGTACGTGGGCCGCAATCCCAAGACCGGCGATGTCGTCCACGTTCAGCCCAAAAAGTTGCCCTTTTTCAGGCCGGGTAAGGAACTCAAGGAATTTATCAACAGCTAATTATGCGCGTACGATTCTTCTGGTTGCTGGTTGCGTTGCTGTTCGCAGCCAGCAATTCTTCTTTCGCCGCTGACAACAGCCGACTCACGCTGCTCTACACCGCGAACACCTACGGGGCGGTTCGTCCCTGTCCTACGTGAGGAGGACGCACTGTTGGTGGTGTGGCCCGGCGGGCCACCTTTTTTTCCCGTGTGCGAGAGTCCCTGCCCTCGAAACAACCGTTCCTTGTTCTTGGCGGCGGCTATGAATTCGGTCGCCAGGCTCTCGGCAGCAAGGATTATGAAACGCTTAAAAACTTGCAGGAATCCTATGCCCTTCTCGGTTACGATCTGGGGTTGCTTACAGGATTTGAACTCAAGGAATTTGGCGACAACGGTCTTGAACCTCCCACAGCCTGGCGGCACCCCGGAAGCGTAAGTGTTGTGCCGCTTACCGCCAATGGCGTCAACGTGGCGGTGTTGCTGCTGCCCGAGCTTCCTTCGGGAACACAGACCCCACCAGAACGGCTTGTACGGCAAATCGAGACCGTTCTCTCCAAAGAGCGTGAACAAGCTGACATAATAGTGGCTCTCTCTCCATGGGGGCTTTGGGTGGAACGTGCGTACCTGGAATCCGGCGCAGACACCCCGGACCTGTTGCTCGGGAGCGGACCTGGCGTGGAAGTACCTGGAGTAATTGTTGCTCAGGGGAAAACCTTCTGGCTTCGTCCATATGCAAAAGGAAAAACCGTAGCCCGAATTGATATCCTGCAACTCCCTTCGGGAGAAGAGGATTTCACGTGGACGGAAAACGGTAATATTCGCTTTGAAACGCCCGCATTGACTGACAGTTATATTGAGGATACCAATATTCTTTCCGTGCTCATGGGAGCCGGAGCCGAATAATCGGCTGTGCGAACGGCGGATCGATGAAGCGCTGCAATACATTAAAATTATTGACGCTTCCAAGAGGGACGAGCACCTTGTAACCTGTTCGTTCCCGACCAATCAAAATCTTTTCCGACTGCCACGCACCCCGAAGACTCAAAGGAGGACTTCATGAATTTCAACGGCGCGTTCACCGCTTTGGTTACGCCTTTCAGAGACGGAGCCATTGACGAAGACGCCTACCGGAACCTCATCGAATGGCAAATCGAACAAGGCATTGACGGCGTTGTCCCTTGCGGAACAACCGGAGAAGCCGCAACCATGACTCACGAAGAACAGGGCCGGGTCATCCGCATTTGTGTGGAACAGGTCAAAGGCCGTATTCCCGTGATTGCCGGTGCCGGTTCCAACAACACCAAAGAAGCCATCCAGCTGACCCAGCTCGCCAAAGATGCAGGTGCGGACGCAACGCTGCAGATTACGCCCTATTACAATAAACCGACCCCCGGCGGTATCGTTGCTCATTTCAAAGCCATTGCTGCGGAATGCTCCATTCCCATGGTGCTTTATAATGTGCCAGGGCGCACGGGCCTGAACTGCCTGCCTGCCACGGTTGCAGCAGTCGCCAAGGAAGTACCTGAGGTGAAGGCCGTCAAAGAAGCCACAGGCAATCTCCGCCAGGGAGCGGAAGTCCGGGAACTGTGCGGTCCTGATTTCGCCTTGCTTTCCGGCGACGACTTTACGGTACTCCCTTTGCTTTCCGTGGGGGGCAATGGTGTCATCTCGGTCGTTTCCAATATTGCGCCAAAGCTTATGAGCGATATGTGCCGGGCATACCGTGAACAGGATACGGCCAAGGCTCTTGAGCTGAGCCTCAAACTGGCCCCCTTGAACCGAGCCATGTTCCTGGAAACCAACCCGATCCCGGTCAAAACGTCGCTCACCTACATGGGAGTTACGGAACGGACGGAATTTCGGTTACCCCTGGTTCCCCTGTTGGCGGAAAACCGTGAACCCTTGCAACGCGTCTTGAAGGATGCCGGTTTGATGTCCTAAGCGGCCACAGGGGTCTTTACCAGACATCACAAAAAAACCGCCTTAACCGGCGTTTTTTTTGTGCGCTTGCACAAATGGTAAGAATATTCGGATAGTTACTGAAATGCCCCAAAAAAAATTACGCGATTTCTTCAGATTCGCACCCGTCAAACGAGTCACGCAGTTGTTGCAGCACAACCCACAGCTCATCCTCTTGGCGTAAAAAGGCGTCAACCACATCTGGGTCAAAATGGCGACCACGCTCGCTAACGATGATGTCGTGGCATTTTTCTCGAGAAAAAGACGGCTTATAGCAACGTTCACTGCCCAGCGCATCGAATACATCAGCCAGGCTTACAATCCGTGCGGAAAGAGGAATCTCCTCCCCTTTCAGCTGATGCGGATAGCCGGTTCCATCCCATTTTTCATGATGGTGCATCACGATGTCTTTGGCCACACGCAATTGCTCTGAACCTGTCTCCTGGTAAATGTCCTCCAGAAGCTGGCCCCCGACCTCCGTGTGCTTTTTCATGATTCTGAATTCGAGCTTCGTGTACTTGCCCGGCTTATTCAGCACACTGTCAGGAATGGCAACTTTGCCAATATCATGCAGAACAGACATGGATTCGATAGTTCCGATCCTGGCGGAGGTGAGAACATCGAAACCATTGTGCGCCAGATCCTCACACAAGAGACGCGTACAAATTTTGACGCGACGCAGGTGGTTCCCGGTTTCCTCACTTCGGCAGTCCGCAAGCTGCGCCAAAGCAAAAATCAATTTATCCTGGCTTTGTAAACGAAAGATTCGTTCTGCCGCCCCAAGCCGTACCTTTAATTCCTCAAGGTTGACAGGCTTGATGATAAAGTCATCCGCGCCGACCTCCAAGGCCTTCACGAGATTTTCCTTGTCGGCAAGGGCAGTCAAAACAATTATGTAGGTATAATTCAGCTCATATTTCCGAATGGACCGGATCACGTCAAAGCCATCCATCACCGGCATTTCCAGATCGGTAATAACCAGTTTAGGCGAATGACGCTCAAACTGCTCCAATCCTTCTTTACCGTTGGAAGCTTCAAGGATGTCGAAATCCCACCCCTTGAGTTGGCGAACCAAGGTCTTTCGCTGAAAGCGCGAATCCTCAACAACGAGGACCGTATTGGCTTTTTCCAGATCCCAGTTAACCAATTGCCACCTGCTGACCTTCTCAAGTTTTGATTAGTCCGACCCGATTGACAACACGGCGTATTTTGAAGCCTTTACTACAATCTGTCAAAACAAAATCTTGGGTTTTGTTTGGTGTCTTATCGCTACTCGTCCGCTGAAACAACAAAAAGGCGTCCCGACCGCAAAAAGCGATCGGGACGCCGACAGTGCAGGATTCGTCGGGAATTAACCTTCGAACGCCTTAATAAAGTTCGGGGCGACCTGCTTTTTACGGCTCATCACGCCTTCCAGCCACACGGAGGAACCATCGGGCTTCACGCCGAAGGCCTTTTCGACCACGGAGATGTCATCGGAAGCGATGAGCATCTCGGAGCCTTCCTTCATGATATCCGTAAGCAGCAGGAACACGGAATGACGACCGTCAGCCTTGACCTTTTCGATCTCGGCCTGCAAGCCTTCCTTGTGCGCGTCGAGCATGGAAAGATCCACGACTTCCAGCTGGCCGATGCCGACCTTGTTGCCGGACATGTCGAAATCCTTGTAGTCACGGAAAACCAGCTCGTTGGCGGAAGCGCCGTCAACAGCGGACTTGACCTTGAACATCTCCATACCCAGAGCCTGAACATCGTCCACACCGGCAATCTTGGCCAGGGCTTCCACGGCCTTCTTGTCCTGTTCCGTGCAGGTCACGGACTTGAACATAACCGTGTCAGACAAAATGGCACACAGCAGGATACCGGCGATATTGGAGGGAATCTCAATGCCGTAGAAATCGTACATGGACTTCAGCACGGTGCCGGTGCAACCCACAGGCCAGACCCACATCTCAAGAGGATTGGGAGTGGTCACATCGCCGAGCTTGTGGTGGTCAACAACGGCCAGCAGTTCGCCCTTGTCCAGGTTGTCCATGGTCTGAGAAATGTCGGTGTGGTCAACCAGGATCACTTTCTGATCGGTGGCATCGCTCACAATCTCCGGAGCCTTGAAGCCAAACTTTTCCAGAACAAAGACGCTCTCAGGAGCGATCTCGCCCTGCGTCACGGCCTTGGCTTCCATGCCACGCTTGGAATACAAGTCAGCAGCGGCAATAGCGGAAGCAACGGTATCGGTGTCCGGGTTTTTGTGCCCACAAACGAGAATAGCCATAATAATAATCCTCCTATGAGTGGTTCAATTCCATCCAAAAACTTAGGTTGTCCCAAATATCACAAAGTCACCCGTCTGCCAAGTCACAGAGATTGAGAGAATATTGCAAGAGCAACGACGGCAGTGCCGGTAAAGAACAAGGCATAAGCCCGCTGCACCCGCAACGCAAGCAGTCCCCCAAGACTCGCTGCGAGCCAGAGTTGTGGCCAGCTGAGGTGGATTCCAGGAGGAATTGACCTCGCAACATGCAGACATTGTTCAAAAACAGGGTTTACCAACAAGAGAGTTCCAAGAAAAAAGATCCATGACACCAGAAAGGAGCGCAGCATGGTGTGATAGATGAGTCGTTCCGGAAAAGGTGTGTTCGAAGGGCCACCAGCCCAGGCCTGGGCTTTTTCATGGCATCGACCTTGTGCCGAGCGTAACAAGGTCTCGACTTTTTTTCCCAGCCAGGCCATGGGAATGCCTGCCGCCAAAGCCAACACCACCTGTTCCGGCTGGTTCAACCCATGCCATGTGCTGAGTGATAATGCCGTAAACACGGCAGCCCCCACGTGTGGCGGAAGGTATGTTCCGGCAGGGATCATATCCAACCAAGCCAGCTCAAAAAAGATGGCAACGGAAAGGCTGACCGCGTATTCCCCGCTACAGACCGCCCAGAACAAGCCAATGCAAAGAGGACGCTCAAGCAGGCCTATACTGAAGGAAAAACGAAAGAGAGAAAAGAGCGCAAAAAAAAACCGATGAACGCAAACCAGACAGGCGCCGACAGTGTCATGATCAGAACCTCACCTGTACGGGATCATTGGGGACACAACGAAAATCAAGTTTGACTTCTCTGTCAGCAAAAAAGCGCAGACATTCCTCCTCACTGTCGTTCACAGCGACACTGGGAGAAAGTTGCCGTTTTCCAGGAGCATAGTGAATATTGCCGATATTGATGGATTGAAATCTGAATCCGATTTCATAGGCACGGCGTGCGTCCTCACAATTGGAAAAAAGCACAAGGGCCGCGCCCTGGGCAGATGACCATAGCGCAATTTCCTGCAAATGCAGCAGGTCATTAATCGACACAAAAGAGGTCGACATGGACTGGGGAATGGCAAGAGACATAATTTCCTGTGTCAAAGGGTCGTCCGAAACGTCATCGTTTGCGACAATAATCCCCTTTGCCCCGACATAAGGAAGCCACGTTTCCACGACTTGGCCGTGAACCAGTCGGTTATCCACTCGAACCCAGTTCACGCTCCGCCTCCCTGGCGGGAACCAGAACGTCGTGAAAGCATTTCACCCGCAACCACGATGCCCTGCCGTCCAGCGCTTTTCACCTGCCCGGCCATCTCCTTCAGCGGCAAATTGCGGACCTGAAACGCCTTGACCACCATCGGCAGGTTCACCCCCGTTATCACCTCAAGCTGATATGATTTCAATAGTGAAAGACTCAGCGTTGTCGGGGTGCCGCCAAATAAATCCGTGAGCACGAGCACACCGTCACGCGTCGCGCCACATTGTTCAACGGCTTCACGAATAGCATCGACCACAGAATCCACCGCCGATCCAGGAGGTACGCCAATGGCCCGCACATTATCCTGGGATCCGGAAACGATTTCGGCGGCCTCCAGCAGTCCGGTTCCAAAAGTGCCGTGCGTGACCAAGACCACGCCCACCTGACGAGACATCTTCGAATCTGACATGATTACCCTAACTCACAATGCCGATGTTCCATCGTTACTGCGTAGCCACTGTCCTTCAGCACTTTGTAGAGCAGCTCTCCTGTGGCCACGGAACGGTGGCGACCGCCCGTGCAACCGAGCGCTACAGTAACCCTATAGCGCCCTTCAGTGGCATAGAGCGGCAAAAGATAACAAAAAAAATCTACAAACCGCTTTTGAAATGCTCTTCCAACCTCACTCTCTAAAACGTAGTGCGAAACCTGTGTATCCTTACCTGAAAGGTTCCGCAACGCAGGATCAAAATAAGGATTCGGCAAAAAGCGAAGGTCAAAGACTAAATCCGCATCAATGGGAACCCCATATTTGAATCCAAAAGTCAACAGATGGACCCGCATACAGGAACTGGGAGCCTCAAGATCGGTCCACTTTTCCTGTATGATCCTCCGCAAGTCATGAATGGAGTACCCCGTGGTATCCACAACCAGATCAGCACTCTCGCGAATCGGAGCCATGAGCTGGCGTTCCGTATCTAAAGCCTGCTCCAGCCCAAGGGCATTGGTTTCCAAAGGATGCAGTCTTCTGGTGGTGGCGTAGCGGGTCAACAGCGTATCTTGTCGTGTTTCCAAAAACACCACCTGGGGTTTCATACCCATGTCCGCAAGCTGCGCGGTTGCGCTGTCCCACTCTTCGACAAAGTCCAGCTGCCGAAGATCCATGCCCAAGGCAAGACCTCGATGAGCCTTGTCCATTCCCTGAAACAGTTCCACCATACGCGGCAGCATGGAAGCGGGAAGACCGTCCACACAAAAAAAGTGTAAATCCTCAAAAACGTTGAGAGCCGTACTCTTTCCTGCACCGGAAAGCCCCGTAACAACGATCAGAGGGAAAGATCCACTTTTTTTCACGCCAACCCCTTGCTCAAGTGGCCTGAAGCAGTTGCCAAAGGCCATCCTTGCCGTCCGCAGCCATAAGGTTGGCTCGGAAAGTCTGGTCCTTGAGCAGCCGTGATATGTGGGCGAGGATACGAAGATGCAATCCGGCCACCTGTTCCGGGGCCATTACAAGAAAAACGATATGGCAGGGGGCGTGGTCCAGGGATTCAAATTCGACCCCCTGGGGACTCCTGGCCACGGCCACCACTATTCGATCCAGGGCTTCAAGCTTGCCGTGAGGTATAGCGATACCATCCCCAATGCCTGTGGAACCGAGGCTCTCCCGGTCCATAAGAACCTGGACGGCTTGTTCAGTATCCAACTCCGGCATGGTGCTGGAGATGCACTCTACAATTTCACGGAGCACCTCCGCCTTTGAGGCGGAGGTCAGCTCCGGTATAATCAGTTGTTTGTTAAGATATTCGCCGAGTCTCATTGTTAGTTACCAGGATCAATCAATCCGTAATCGCCGCCTTTGCGACGGTAAATGACGTTAATTCCCTCGGTTTCAGCATTGCGAAACACGAGGAACTCGAACTTGAGCGAATCGAGCTGCATCGCCGCTTCCTCAACGGACATGGGCTTTGGCTCATAATTATCCGTACCGGTGATGGTCGGAGCGGCGCCGCCATCGGCCAAAGTAAAGTACTCGGTTCGCACATCCCGCGCTGCCTTGCGGCGCTTATCCTTCATCTTCTCGCGCACTTTACGCAGCTGGGCCTCCAGCTTGTCAACCACGCAATCAATGGTGGCATACATATCCGGAGACTGCTCAAAAGCCGAGATATGGATGCTGTCCGCGTTCAAGACCACATCAGCCTGCTGGCGGGTTTTTTCCACGGCCAAGTTGACCTGAAGATCGGACTCGTCCGAATCTTGAATGAACTTGGAAACCTTGTCGAACCGCTTGGCAGCATACTCCTTGAGGTGGGGAGAGGGGTCGAAATTCTTAAAGTTGAAACTGATGTTCATGCACAATCCTCCTTGGAGTAGAGGTTGAGTGGGCAATGTTATAAAATCTGCTTGCGCTTCGAAGACGAGGGGATATCCATAGCCGAACGGTATTTCGCAACGGTACGCCGCGCAATATTTACGTCCAGTTCAGCTTTGAGCATCTCGCCGATCGTTTCGTCGCTCAGCGGTTTCTTCGGATTTTCACCACTGATGAGTTGCTTAATCAGCGCCTTGACCGATTCCGAACCAACCTGAGTGCCGTCTCCCAGATCCAGAGCGCTGTTAAAGAAAAACTTCAGTTCAAATATCCCATGCGGTGTGGAGACATACTTGCTCGTCGTAATCCGGCTGACCGTGGATTCATGCATATTAATGTCTTCCGCCACGTCTTTAAGGATCAGCGGTTTGAGCTTGGCCACGCCCTGTTCGAAAAAATCACGCTGAAAACGGACAATACTCTCCATCACCTTATACAATGTTCGCTGCCGTTGATATAAACTTTTGAGCAGCCAGGCCGCGGATCGCATTTTGTCCTGAAAATATTCCTTATCCTTGCCGGTACAATTCCCAATATCGTCCATGTAGAACGAGTTGAGCGTCAAGCGGGGCAGTCCATCCTCATTCAGCACGATAACAAAATCATCACCATATTTATACACGAAGACATCCGGGCTGACATAATGCGGCTCCGTGCTGGAAAAACTCGCCCCGGGCATTGGATCTAGTTTTTGAATAACTTCAATATATTTCTTCAGTTTATCAAGACTGATCTTAAACTTTCTGGCTAACGGCTTATAGCGACGCTTCTCCAAATCTTCCAAATGCTGATCAACCAAGTCCAACAGGATGGGATCCGTATAATCAAAAAACTCAAGCTGGACCTTCAGGCACTCACGCGGTGATCTGGCCGCCACGCCCACCGGGTCCAGCCGCTGAATCCGCTGGATAACGCTTTCCACGGTTTCGGGATCAGACTCCACAAGCGCTAGCAAGTCCTGAACATCTGCCTGCAAATATCCCCGATCATCCAGATTCCCCAGAACGACATCACCAACGGCCAACTCTTCGTCGGTAAAGTTGGAAAGCCGCATCTGCCAATTTAGATGACCATGCAGGGAGGGTTTTGAGGCAAGCCGTGCTTCAAACGACAACCCCTCTTCGGGGATCTCTGCTTCACGGACCTGGGACTGCTTGGATGAGCTGGAGAACTCACCAATGTAATTTTCCCAATCAGCGTCACGCATCAACTCCGCCTGGGCATCCCCCTCCTCGCTCTCCTTGGATTGCGTATCTTCTGGTTGCGGGTCGTCGGCTTCCTTTTCATCAAGAAACGGATTTTCCAACAATTCCTGCTGTACGGATTCAAGCAATTCCAGGCGGGAAAGTTGCAGCAACTTGATGGCCTGCTGCAGTTGCGGCGTCATGACAAGTTGCTGACTGAGCTTGAGTTGTTGTCGTAATTCCAGTCCCATACTACCCATCGCCACGGCGCGCCGCATGAAACTCAAAAGAATCAACACGGGGCCGTCGGTTAGAAATGATATCCTTGCCTCTACTATCTCACAGATTAGCTACTCGCGCAAGGAATACATCTTAACATACTGAAAAAATAGAAATACGTCGCTTTGAGAGAGCGACATGAAAGAACTGTACCAACCTTCATGCAGGCTGTAAATCCACAACGACCAAAAAGCCGGACGAAAAAAGGAGGTAATGCGGAGATCAGGGAGGTAAAAGTATCAAAGGCAAAAATTTTCGCCGAGGTACACCTTTCGGGCCTTGGAGTCCTGAACAATCTCGTCAGGGGTGCCTTCCAGAATAATCGTCCCCTCGTACACCAAATATGCCCTATCGCAAATATTCAAAGTTTCTCGCACATTATGATCTGAAATTAAAATCCCGATCCCCATCTTCTTTAAAATCGAAATGATCTCCTGAATATCAATGACCGCAATGGGGTCAATCCCAGCAAACGGCTCATCGAGAAGAATAAACTTCGGATTCATAATCAGAGCACGAGCGATTTCCAGGCGGCGACGCTCCCCACCGGACAGAAACATGGCTTTTTGATGCGCCAGCTTGGTTATGTTGAACATGCGAAGCAGTTCGGCGGCCCGCTTGCGGCGCTGGGCCCGCTTCAGGGAGGTCTGCTCCAAAATGATCATAAGGTTTTCCAACACAGTGAGCTTACGAAAAACCGAACTCTCCTGCGGAAGATAGGACAGCCCCATGCGAGCTCGTTCATGCAAAGGAAGTCTGGTGATTGCACGAGAACCGAGGGAAACGGACCCGGAGTTGGGTTTGATGATGCCGGCAAGCATATAAAAAGTGGTTGTTTTACCCGCTCCGTTGGGACCAAGCAAGCCCACGACTTCTTTACGGGTCAAAGCCACATCCACCCCGTGAACCACTTCACGCTTGCCGTACCGTTTGGAAAGCCCGGTGGCCGAAAGCTGGTCGGGCATCTCTACGGTGCCTCCATGCCTTCCGGGGCAAACAAAATCGCCTCCACACGCTTGCCGCTGCCGCCCACGACTTCACTCCGCTTCTCGCGGACGTAGAATTTGATCACCTTTCCCGTAACCTTGTTCTTCCCTTCAGTAATCACCGGATTTCCCTGCATCAGCAACAAAGCTTCCTTGACGTGGTACGTCACGGTATCACTCTTCCCTTCAATCTCATCCTTGCGCATCGTTACGCCGCCAGATGCCACAATTCGATCGATCTCTTCACCTGGTTCGCCCTGCTTGCTGAAATGGGCGGTCAATCGTTCCGACCAAAGTTTCATCCCCTCGTGAACAGCCTCCACATTTCCGGAAAACGTTACCGTGCGCTCCGCATCATTGTATGTCAGCCTATCCGCCGTAATTCGAACCGGCTCCTTTCCTGCCGGACCAGCGTCCGGAACATCCTCAGGCCGTTCCTGGACCTCGGCCACCACTTTGGGACTTCGGAAGGGCTCATCCGCCACCTGGGCAGAGCCAGCATCTACGGCAGTAACGGCAGTCGATGGAGCAGTGTCGCCATGTTCAGATTCCATCAATGGAGCGGGTTCCGCTGCGACACGGTGCAAATATTTGGCTTTGGCAAAACCGAGGGCCAGAGAAAGATCGCGATGGACCGCCTCCTCAGGGAACACTGCATACCACCCGTTTTCCAGAAAATCGACTTTCACGCGCTCTCCTTTTTTCAAGGTCAGCACATGCTCAGATCGATGATCCCTCTTCTGGCGGACATTAAGATTTTGCGAAGCCGAACGGATTTCCCCCCATGATGAATCCGAAGTGGTCTGCGCCAGAGCATCAGTCCCAGCCAAGCAACACATCAGCCCCAGCAAGACGAAACACAATGCATGGCGACAAAACCCTTTTCGCATTACAACTCCACCATTTTTGACAACAAAAGTTCACAACCTTGCCCCAAACCGTCTTCCCCGCCGCTATGGTGCGCCTTTCTCCAAATCACGAAGCGTAAACACGGCCTCAACACCACCAGCGGCGACAAGGAGTCTGGTCTTGGTGTCGATCTCAATGGCCGAGGCACTTATGGTCACGTCACCGTGACGGATGACGACCCGCCCTTTGAGGTAAACCTTGTCCATGGCACCAATATAGTCGAATTCATCAGCCTTGATAGCAAAAAGACCGTAACGGCCCGAAACATTATCCCAAAGCCTGAAATTGTCCGCACGCTGGTCAACCTGCCCCATATCTGCACGAACATAGACCTCGTCTCGTTCCTCGCCAACATAGGCCGAAAGTTGCGGTGCGAGAATACGAACCGTGTTGTCTCCCTGGTCATACTCGGCACCCTTGGCCTTGAGCTTCCAGTCGATACGACCATCCACTCCCTGAACCAGCTCGATATCCTCGGCAAAAATATCGGCACCCAGGGCGTCCAGATCAGCGCTCTCCACCCGCTCCGGTGTCACTTCCTCATCCAGCGGCGCTTCCTTGATCTGCTGCAACGGCTCTTCCCCACCGGGGAAAAACGTGGTCCCGATTAGTATACCAAGCCCAAGGACCAACATCCACGCCAGCAGGATCCGAAACTTCATTCACCGCTCCATTTCTGCCATAGCGAATCCAATTCACCCCGGCAATCCAGCAAAAATTCGATCGCCTCGCGAACGGCGCCATGCCCCCCAGAGCTGGACGCTATCCAGGCGGCCAACTCACGGACCACATTTCTGGCATTGGGTACGGCCATGGGAATTCCGACACGGCGCAAGACGCCTGCATCGACCCAATCGTCGCCTAAATAAGCAGCTTGATTCCAATCAAGACCAAGGCGATCCAAAATTCCCTGCATCAGAGGAATCTTATCCAGATGGCCCGCGTGATATTCAACGATGCCGAGTTCCCGAATCCGAGACTCAACCGCGCCATGATTCAACCCTGTAATCACGGCCACGTCCAAACCGACTTGTTGGGCCAACTTGATGCCCAGACCATCCTGAACATCAAAACGCTTGGTTACCCGCCCTTGGGCGTCGTAATACAGCCCGCCATCCGTAAGCACCCCGTCCACATCAAGGACCAGAAGACGGACAGCGGCAGCACGAGCGCGAAGATCAGTCATGCGTCAGACTCCAGAGAGAACGAAGCGTTGCGAGCAATTCACGGGTTTGTCCCAAAGGCCAACTGTTTGGACCATCGCACAGAGCCGAATCCGGATCCGGATGCACCTCCAGGAACACACCATCGGCACCAGCCGCTACAGCGGCACGGGCCAGAACAGGAACATATTGACGTTGTCCTCCGGAACAACCGCCCTGGCCGCCGGGCAATTGAACGGAGTGCGTAGCGTCCATCACAACGGGAACGCCAAGGTTCTGCATCTCCGGAATGGAACGCATGTCCACCACGAGATTATTATAGCCAAAACTGGCACCACGTTCCGTGAGCCAGACATCGGTATTGCCGGAGTCCCGAAGCTTGTCCAGAGCGTGCCGCATATCCCACGGAGCCAAGAACTGGCCCTTCTTCACATTGATAATCCGGTTTGTTTTGGCCGCGGCCACCAGCAAATCCGTCTGACGGCATAAAAAAGCCGGAATTTGCAGCACGTCCGCCACTTCAGCCACACGTTCCGCCTGTTCTGGAAGGTGGATGTCCGTGACAACAGGCAGTCCAGTGGCGTCCTTGATTTCCGCCAGCCAATCCAAGCCGCGCCGCAGCCCTGGCCCGCGGAAGCTGGTCAGGGACGTGCGGTTGGCTTTGTCAAAGGAGCTTTTGAATATCAGTGGGATATCCAGCTCTTCGGCGATTCTGGCGAGTTCGCGAGCCGTTGCCAGGGCCAATTCACGGCTTTCCAGGGCGCATGGCCCCGTCATGACGAAAAACTGGCCCCGGCAACGTTCAAACAAGGCATTCGCCATGTATCAGCCCTTATTGTTTTTAGCCGCTGCAATGAATCCTTGGAACAGGGGATGCGGACTCATGGGCCGTGAATTGAACTCCGGATGGAACTGACACCCCAGGAACCACGGATGATCGGGTAATTCCACCATCTCCACCAGGGAATCGTCCGGAGCCATCCCCGAAAACACCATACCTTTTTCGCGCATCAATTCCAAATACTTGTTGTTGAACTCGAAACGGTGGCGGTGCCGTTCCTCGACGCGGGCCTGTCCGTACGCGTTGTACGCCGTGGTATCCTTCGCCACCTTGCAGGGGTAGGCTCCCAAACGCATAGTTCCGCCCTTGTCGGACTCCACGCAGCGCGTTTCTTTTTTCTTGGTGCGGAAGTCGAACCACTCGGTCATGAGATAGATGATGAGATCTTCGGCCTTGCTGTCGAACTCTTCGGAAGTCGCCTCTTCCAATCCGCAGACATTGCGTGCGAATTCAATCACGGCACACTGCATTCCCAGACAGATACCAAAGAAGGGTACTTTGTTCTCCCTTGCATAGCGGATGGCCGCGATTTTGCCAGGCACACCGCGGGATCCGAAGCCTCCGGGAACCAGGATACCGTCGAGATTTTTCAGTTTGCGTTCAACATTTTTCGGGGAAATTTCCTCGGAATTGACATACACGAGATCCACGGCCACGTCATTGGCCACACCGCCATGCACCAACGCCTCATGAAGGCTTTTATACGCCTCCTTCAATTCCACATACTTGCCGACGATGCCGATCGTCACACGGCTTTTCGGGTGCTCCATCTTGTAGTTCAATTCACGCCAAGCCTGCAGATCGGCATTTTTGGCGGGCAAACGAAGCAAAATAGCGATTTTCTGGTCAACACCCTGTTCATAAAATTTGAGGGGGACTTCGTAGATATTTTTGACATCCACGGCAGTGAACACTGCGTCGCAATCCACATCGCAGAACAAGGCGATCTTCTTTTTCAAATGTTCGTCAAGTTCCACCTCGGACCGACAAAGGATAATGTCGGGCTGAATGCCAATTCCCCGAAGCTCCTTGACGCTGTGCTGGGTAGGTTTGGTCTTCAACTCGCCTGCGGCGCGCATATACGGGACCAGGGTCAAATGAATGTAGAGGACGTTTTCCTTGCCCAAGTCATTTTTGAGTTGCCGGATAGCCTCCAGAAACGGCTGCCCCTCAATATCGCCCACGGTTCCGCCGATTTCAATCAGAGCCACATCCTCGCCGGACGGAAAACCCAGGACCGCTTCCTTAATAGCGTCGGTAACATGGGGAATAACCTGGACAGTCCCTCCAAGGTAATCGCCTCGGCGTTCCTTGTTGATGACCTCATTATAAATGGAGCCGGAGGTGTAGTTGTTGCGCTGGCTCAGGGGACGCCCCAAGTACCGCTCGTAGTGGCCCAAGTCCAAGTCGGTTTCAGCTCCATCATTGGTGACGTATACTTCGCCGTGCTGAAAAGGATTCATCGTGCCGGGGTCGACGTTGATGTATGGGTCAAGCTTTTGGATAGTGGCCTTGAGTCCCCGGGCCTGCAGCAAGGCGCCGATCGAAGCCGCCGCAAGGCCTTTGCCAAGCGAGGAGAGAACGCCACCGGTAATAAAAATAAATTTCGTTTTCATGGATAAAATCGCCCCTTTCAAGATGATTGCTTTTTGGTCACCGCTCAACAGCGGCTGTTGACGGGGTGCCGGACCACACGTATGTTCCCCCCGAAACAACACTGATCGAATTGCCCTTTTCGGGCACGTCAATACGGTTACGGGAGGAGAAAGGGCATGGCCCCTGTCAACGCACTGGTTCTTACAGGATACGGCACCAATTGTGAACAGGAATCCGCCCACGCCGTGAGGCTGGCTGGCGCGGATTCCGCCGATATCGTTTATTTTTCAGACCTTGCCAGCGGAAAAGTCCAAATGCAGGATTATAACTTCCTGCTGTGTCCCGGCGGTTTTCTCGACGGTGACGACCTGGGGGCGGCACAAGCCGCAGCCCTTCGCTGGCGGCATGCCACCACACCGGACGGACGCCCCCTTTTGGACCAATTCAAGGAATTCTTCAAGTCCGGAGCTGTGATTCTCGGAATTTGCAACGGTTTCCAGCTGTTGGTTAAATTGGGACTGCTCCCGGCCCTGGGCGGCCAGTATTTTGATCGGCAGGTATCTCTTTCTCATAACGATTCCGCACGGTATGAAGACCGGTGGGTTCACCTGCGGGTCAACCCCAAAAGTCCCTGTGTTTTCACGCAGGGATTGGACAAACTGTTCGTCCCGGTCAGACATGGTGAGGGGAAAATCATCCCCAGGGATGAACACCTGCTGCGTGATCTTGCGGAGCACCAGCTCATCGCGTTGCAATATGCTGACCCGCAAACCGGGGAGCCTACTCAGGAATACCCGCACAATCCCAACGGCTCTCCCCTCGGTATTGCCGGCTTGACCGACCCGTCGGGCCGAGTGCTCGGCCTCATGCCGCACCCGGAAGCCTATAACCATCCCACCAACCACCCGACCTGGACCCGCGGACATGACGAGGAGCTAGGATTGAGGCTTTTGGAACGGGGAGTTCTTTACTTACGGGAGCGCTAATCCATGGCGCGACCGGATCCTTGTGTGCCGGACCAGTCCTCGCTGCCCTTGACGTGGGTCGAAATGATGGACTTGGCTCTTCACCAGGCTTTTCTTGCCGGGGCTTCCGGAGAAGCCCCGGTAGGTGCGGTTTTATTGGATCCGTCCACCGGAACCATGCTGGCCCAGGCCCACAACGCCCCCATTGCCCGCAATGATCCCACGGCCCATGCGGAAATCCTCTGCCTTCGCAATGCAGCAAAACGCATGGGCAACTACCGTGTTCCAGGAACAATTATGGCTGTTACCTTGGAACCATGTACCATGTGCGTTGGCGCGTTGGTGCATGCACGGGTTGCCGGAGTGGTAGTAGGCACTCCCGATCCACGAACCGGTGCCTTGTTCACCAACCTTGACGGCGCACGCCTCCCCTGGGGAAATCATAAAATGTGGGTCGTGCGCGACATCCTTTCTTCCCATTGTTCCAATATACTACGCGAGTTCTTCCGTTCGCGCCGCTGAGACACACGCCCTCCCCCATTGCCTCTCCTTCTTATTTTTCCTTGACAACGGGATATCAATCGCGCATCAGACCTGTTCCTACCATTGTGGACCAAAAGAGGAGGACAACGAATGAAACTTGCCGTACCGACCCGAGAAGGCGTCGTGGATGAACATTTTGGACATTGTGATCACTACACGATCTACGAAATCGAAGGTGATTCCCTGGGCCAAGCGAGCCGTTTGGATTCTCCCCAAGGATGCGGCTGTAAGTCCAACATAGCCAGCGTACTTGCCGACATGGGTGTAACCGTAATGCTGGCCGGCAATATCGGCCAAGGTGCGGTAAACGTGCTTTCGCAAAACGGCATCCAGGTTATCCGCGGCTGCCGTGGCCCCGTTTTTGAACTTGCATCGGCATACCTTGCCGGAAAGGTTGAGGATCAGCCGATCTTGTGCGATCATCACAATTGCGGCAACCACTGAGCTGACATTTCACCGAGTCCCCCCTCTTCCTTGTTCCTCATCAATCTCGGAATCACCGCGAAAAATGGTTGCACCTTACGAAATGAATGATTATACATCCTGTTTCGTTGGTGACATAATCACCAACTCAATGCGGAGAGGTAGCGAAGTCCGGCCGTAACGCGCTCGACTCGAAATCGAGTTACGGGTTAATAGCCCGTACGTGGGTTCGAATCCCACCCTCTCCGCCAAGCATTTAAAAACATTGGACATTCTTCCAAAAAGCGCTCGTCAGAGCCGTGGGTACACAAAACGGGTACACACAAGGAGGATTGTCCAATGTCTTTTTCTGCCCCATCCTACCTCACCAGCCATCGAAATGGCCTCTATTTTCGACTTCGAATTCCAAGCGATTTGCGCCCGGTCATGGGCATGCAAGAATTCAAGAAGTCGCTCAAAACCAGATACTTGAG
This sequence comes from Paucidesulfovibrio gracilis DSM 16080, assembly GCF_900167125.1. NCBI lineage: Bacteria > Pseudomonadati > Thermodesulfobacteriota > Desulfovibrionia > Desulfovibrionales > Desulfovibrionaceae > Paucidesulfovibrio > Paucidesulfovibrio gracilis. The sequence continues at coordinate 277,891 of NZ_FUYC01000003.1, read as the reverse complement.
AGAAGCGCGGCCTAAGGTTATAAGACTGGTCACTACCTCGCATGCGATATTTGATGAATTTCGTAAAAGGAGGGATGATGTCATGTCTGGTAGATTGAGTCGTGAAACCATACGCCGCATCGCTCAGCAATGGCTCGATGAGGCGCTCGAAGAAGAACGTGAATACCGCCTCTCCCGTTCATGGGAGTTAGACGAGCTGGACAAGCGCAATGAACAGCTCACAATCCTTGCCACAGACGCCCAAGAAGCTCTTGAATGTAGCAACCTCAAGAAGGTTGAAGGTAGAGCCTCAGCGCTACTGGATCGTGAAGAAATAGATATTGAAAAGGACTCCAAAGAATACCGTGAATTCTGCGCTGCCCTGCTTGAAGTCGAAGCAAGATTTCTGAATGCAGCTCGTAAAACAGGCTTTGTAGGAATCCTCCAAGGGCAAGAGCAGTCTCAAATCATGCAACCGACTGCTCCAACGCCTCCACCATCCCCAACAATCCTCGAAGCAATCGACAAGTACATCGAATTCAAGACGGAAGGTCCCAATCCGTGGGGTGCTGCAAGTCGCAAGGATATACCGCCACAATTGAAGCAATTCGCTGAGCTGGTCAAAATGGGTAATGCCCAATTGACCATGAGTGAATTGTCACGCGACCACATGAAAGGCTACTGGAAAAAGATCCAGAAACTGCCTGGAGCAAGGATTAAACGGTACAAGGATAAAACTCTGCATGAATTGCTACGGATGAGTATCCCAGAAAAGGATCTTTACAAGCCGAAGTCTCTCGAAACACGCTTCACTGCCATACGCTCATTCCTTAACTGGTGTGAGCTTGAAGGATTCATCGACAAGGCCAAACCTCTGAACAAGGTTCTCGAAGTCCCTGGAGGCAAGGCTGCAGCAAAATCCCAACGCAGGGCTTTCAACGAAGATGAGCTGAAACGACTTTTCAGCCCCGACACATACAAACGCCGTAATCTCCGAAAGGACTGGCAGTACTGGCTTCCTCTTCTCGGCCTTTTTACTGGCGCTCGTTTAGAAGAGCTCTGCCAGCTCTCAATGGCTGATATTCGTGAGGAGTCCGGTGTCTGGATCTTGGACATAAACGATCAAGGCAGGGATAAGCACGTAAAGACGGAAGCAGGTAAACGCCTGGTTCCGATCCATCCATATCTTGCCCATGATCTTGGATTCTTGGCTTTTGTCGACTCGAAACGAAGAAGAACAACCAAACGTCTTTTCAACGATCTACCGCCAGACGTGAAAGGCAAGTATTCCCATGCGGCGTCAAAATGGTTCACTCGATTCAGGCGCAAGCAGAATGTTGGAGCTCAGGAAGGCGTAAGCGATGTCACCTTCCACTCTTTCCGGCATACCTTCATTACCAGGGCAAAGCTACTTGATCTGGCAAGGTACAAAGTCAAAGAGGTCGTCGGGCATGAGCAAGGCGAGTTTGACGATGTAACGGCAGGATATGAAGGGAACTACCCCGTTGATACGCTACTGAATGAAGTCGTCGCCAAGATCGATTTCCATGAAATGCTCGATCTAGAGCATCTGCATAATCCATGTTGGATAGATTAACGCATCCATTCTTGGCATCAATTTCGTTTATTGCTTAAAGATTTTGCAACTGTAACTCGTTCAAAATACAACCACGAATGGATATGATAACATGCTTTAAAAAAAGAATATTTTTGTGATACTATACTCCAAATCAGGAGAGTATCATGACAAAAAAACTTCCACTAGGAATCAGAAAATGGGGCAAAGGCTACCAATATAGAATAATGGTCAATGGGAAGCGGGTTAATTGCACATGTGCGACCTTGGAAGATGCGATTTCTTCAAGGGAATTCACACGCGAAATACTCCAAAAAAATGAAGTTGATGATCGAAAAGAATGTTCTAAAAATCAACACGCTAAAATCCTAATGGATCCCCAATTTATAAGACTGGTCGAGCGTGAACAAAAAAATCTAACACGACTTGATGAGGGGGCACTCCCCAAAGGCATACGAATAAAAAACGGAAAATTCCAAGCAAACATTAATATCGATCAACATCGCCACTGGGCGACGTTTGCTGACCTAATAGATGCAATCAAATGGCGCTTTAAGGTCATCTGCGATTCATTCGGCCAGCCAGAGTTAGATTTGAACCTTTCGCATATTAAAAATAAGAAACACACCAGAATATCGGGTAAGATTAAGAAAACAACAAAATGGACGCTTCAAGAAGCCTACGAGTATACACTCAAATATCATTGGTCGGGCAATCGAAGTCTCGGCCATGTTATTCGCAATTCGCAATACGCATTGGATTTCTTTGGTAGAGAAACAGAGCTCTCAGACATTACAGAGCCTCATATTGAAGAGTTCAAGTTTCACCTCAAGGAGCGTTTCAACAATGCTCCTTCGACAGTCAATCGCAAGCTGGCTACACTTTCAAAAATATTGAACACCTCATTATCTATCGGGAAAATCCAAAGAAAACCTGCAATTAGAAAATTCAGGGAGCGACCCAATAGAGTTCGATTTCTATCTCCAGAAGAGGAGCAGTCCTTCATCCAGGCTTTTGAGATAATGAAACGCTCAGACCATAAAGACGCTTTTTGCATCCTGCTAGACACAGGGATGCGCCCTTCTGAATTATGGAATCTTGAAGTCAGAGATGTTGATTTATCCAATAAAATTGTAACGATTTGGTTGAACAAGACAGATCACCCAAGATCGATACCCATGACCATGAGAGTCAAGTCCATCTTTCACAAACGGATAAAGGAGATAACAGGACTTTCAGGCTACCAACCAGCTTGTAGGGAGCTACTTTTCCCCTACACCGACAACACTTGGTTCCACCAAACTTGGAATAAAGCGAAAAAGCTTATTGGCCTTGAAAACGAAAAAGAACTTATTCCATACACGCTTCGTCACACATGTTGTTCTCGATTAATACAAAGCAAAACATCTTTGGTTCACGTAAAAGAATGGATGGGGCACAAATGTATCGCAACAACTCTCAGGTATGCTCACCTTGGTCCGGACGACTTGCATGAACTTGCAAGAACCTTAGAATCTTATCACAACTACAGCCAAACTGTGGTGGTGACGACAAAAGCCAATAGCCCCATAGACACACCTAACAATATAACTAAAATTTATTGATCTTGACGACACTATAAATTTTAAGCAATCGATATAGGGGACAATTACCACTTTCGTACCTATTCCAAAAAACAGGTTATCTTATTGACCTTAATCTCTAATATTTATAAGTTCCTTGTGTTTTAATACACTGAAGACAACCCTTTTTTCTGCCATCTGAACACAAGGGAACAATAAATATGTCCAATCCGTTTTTTGAGCACCCTATTCTCAACTCTCCCTACGACTATCCGAACAAACACTGGGAGCTGGACGAGAGCGGTCAGCCCACGCAGCAGGTCAAGCCTTGCAGGCGACCGGCTGAATTCGTTACCCCTATCCCCAAGCCCAAAAAACGGAAGAAATCCAAGCAACAACAGGCAGAACTTCTCCTTGATGAAGGCAAGGGGCTGTCTACCACTGACCAGAAGTACGACATCACCTCGGTCATCAACGAGGTCCGACGGCACGTAGACTCCTGGAGGGCATTGCCAAGCGTCAACCAATGGCAGGTCACTCCGGAGACGGCTCGACTCCTCCAGCACTGGCGACATCACAACTTCAGCGGCATCCGCCCCTTCTTCTGCCAAGTAGAGGCCGTGGAGACCGCCATATGGCTCACCGAGGTGGCACCGCACACCCCCGATGGGAAAAAGATACTCAAGCATCTCACCAACGCCAATAAGGACGCCAACCCGGAACTCATGCGGCTCGCCTTGAAGTTGGCGACCGGAGCAGGAAAGACGACGGTCATGGCCATGATCATCGCGTGGCAGACTATCAACGCCGTCCGCCACCCTGGCAGCAAGAAATTCACGAGGGGCTTTCTCATCGTGGCCCCCGGTATCACCATCAAGGACCGACTCCGCGTCCTCCAGCCCAGCGATCCTGACAGCTACTACCAGAGCAGGGAGTTGATCCCCTCTGATATGATGGGAGAGTTGGAACGGGCCAAGATCGTCATCACCAACTACCATGCCTTCAAGCTTCGTGAGAGGCTCGATATCTCCAAGGGCGGACGATCTCTTCTGCAGGGTCGTGGAGACCCTCTGAATACCCTCGAGACTGAAGGCCAAATGATCCAGCGGGTTATGCCCAGCCTCATGGGGCTCAAGAACATCATGGCCATCAACGATGAGGCGCATCACTGCTACCGCGAAAAGCCCGAGGAGGAGTCCGAGGAGGACATCACCAAGGAAGACAAGCAGGAAGCAGCACAGAACAAGGAGGCGGCCCGCCTGTGGATTTCCGGTCTCGAGGCGGTGAAGCGCAAACTCGGAATCACCAGGGTCATCGACCTTTCTGCAACACCTTTTTTCCTCAAGGGTTCTGGGTATGCCGAAGGCACCCTCTTCCCCTGGACCATGAGCGACTTTTCTCTCATGGATGCCATCGAGTGTGGCATCGTGAAGCTTCCGCGAGTCCCGGTGTCCGACGACATTCCTGGAAACGAAATGCCGATGTTCCGGAACCTATGGGAACACATCCGAAAGGACATGCCCAAAAAGGGCAGAGGCAAGGCAAAAGGTCTTGACCCACTCAGCATCCCGACCAAGCTGAAAACCGCACTCGAGTCCCTCTATGGCCACTACGAGAAGACCTACAACCTCTGGCAGGAAGAAGGGATCGATGTTCCTCCCTGCTTCATAGTGGTCTGCAACAACACAGCGACTTCGAAGCTCGTCTACGACTATATCTCGGGCTTTTTCAGAGAAAACGATGACGGCTCCACGGAACTTGAAAATGGTCGCCTCGCACTGTTCCGTAACTTCGATGAACACGGCAACCCTATCGCAAGACCTCGTACCCTGCTGATCGACAGCGAGCAGCTTGAGTCTGGCGATGCCCTTGATAACAACTTTAGAAAGATGGCGGCTGACGAGATCGAGCGTTATCGCCGAGAAATCATCGAGCGGACAGGAGATCGCCAGCAGGCCGAAAATCTCACCGACGCCGATCTCCTCCGTGAGGTCATGAACACGGTCGGCAAGGCCGGTCGGCTTGGTGAGTCCATTCGTTGCGTGGTCTCAGTGTCCATGCTGACCGAGGGATGGGATGCGAACACAGTCACTCACGTCTTGGGTGTCCGAGCCTTCGGCACCCAGCTCCTCTGCGAACAGGTCATCGGTCGAGCCCTTCGCCGTCAGTCCTACGATGTCAACGAGGAAGGTCTCTTCAACGTCGAGTACGCCGATGTTCTGGGCATTCCCTTCGACTTCACAGCCAAGCCAGTTCCCACGAGCCCGATCAAGCCTCGCATCACCGTCCACGTCAAGGCCATGCGGCCCGAGCGGGATCATCTCGAGATCGAGTTCCCCCGTGTGGCCGGTTACCGAGTGGAACTGCCGGACGAACGTCTGACCGCCGAGTTCAACGATGACTCAGTGCTTGAGCTGACACCCGAGACTGTCGGGCCAACTAGCACTCAAAATCAAGGCATTATCGGCGAAGGCGTGGACCTAAATCTCGTCCACACCGGAGACCTCAGGCGCTCCACGCTCCTGTTCCACCTGACGCAGCGGTTGCTCTACACCAAGTGGCGTGACCCGAATGAGGAGCCGAAGCTGCACCTCTTTGGGCAGCTCAAACGCATCACCAAACAGTGGCTGGATAGCTGCCTAAACTGCAGGAGCGGCACCTACCCAGCACAGCTCATGTATCAGGAACTGGCTGATCTAGCTTGCGAACGGATCACGGCGGGCATCACTCGTGCCCACCAGGACAAACGGGACATCAAGGCCGTTCTCGACCCCTACAACCCTACGGGTTCGACACGCCATGTGAGCTTCAACACTTCGAAAATGCTCCGATGGGAGACCTCTTCCGAGCTTTGCCATGTGAACTGGGCGATCCTCGACAGCGACTGGGAAGGCGAGTTTTGCCGTGTGCTGGAGGGGCACCCCAAGGTCAAGGCATACGTCAAGAACCATAACCTCGGTTTCGAAGTCCCCTACCGCTATGGCTCCGAGACCAAGCGCTATATCCCAGACTTCATCGTCAAGGTCGATGACGGACACCAAGACCTGCTCAACCTCGTGGTGGAGATCAAAGGCTACCGGCCTGAGAACGCCAAGGACAAGAAAGCTACCATGGAAACCCTCTGGGTGCCGGGCGTGAACAACCTGGGCAGCTATGGCCGCTGGGACTTCGCCGAACTGCGAGAGGTCTACAAGCTCGAGTCCGACTTCGATGAGAAGATCAAATCCGAATTCAACACCATGATTGAACAAGCCCTTCAGAGCGACGAAGGAGAAGCATAAATGGCCAAGAAGAAAGCCCCCAAATCTGTTGAGACCATCACGCACGGCGAGGCCAGCCGCAAGAATATCCCCACGGCAGAATACCAGTCCATCATGACGGACACGGACAAGGCTCCGGTTCGGGTTGAGTATGAACGCCGGAACCGAGACCTTGATCCTCAGCTCGTCTGGCGAGGCAAGGACGAGCAGGACTGGTCCGACCTCGTGGTCAACGCTCCTCCGCTCTACATCCAGGAGAAGGTCCACCCCAAGGTGCTGATCGACGACCTTCGTCGACAGTCTGAGGAGTCAACCACGGATCAGTATGAAAACAGCATGTTCGAGTTCCTCGAACGATTCAACGGCCTGCCCAGCGAAGAAGCCAAGACCGAGTTCTACCAGCATGATGCCAACTGGTCGAACCGAATGATCTTGGGGGACTCGCTGCAGGTTATGGCGAGTCTTGCCGAACGAGAGGGTCTTAGGGGGAAAGTCCAGTGTATCTACTTTGATCCACCGTATGGCATTAAATTTAATAGTAATTTCCAGTGGTCAACTACTAGTAGAGATGTAAAAGATGGAAAATTTGACCACATCACTCGTGAACCTGAGCAAGTGAAAGCCTTCCGTGATACTTGGAGAGACGGAATACATAGTTATCTCACATATCTTCGTGACAGACTAACTGTTGCAAGAGAACTCCTATCTGTGTCTGGATCAGTGTTTATTCAAATCGGAGATGAAAACGTTCATCGAGTACGGGCGTTAGCTGAAGAAGTATTCGGTGATGACAACTTTGTATCACAAATAAATGTTGTCAAAACATCTGGGCTTTCTGCTGCTGACAGGATGAATTCATCCGTTGACTATATTCTTTGGTTTGCAAAAGACAAAAGCAGGATCAAATACAGACAACTACTGATTGAAAAAGACATAAGCTCAAAATCCGGGGCAATGTATCGATATATCAGGGACGAGTTTGGGATGCCTAAAAGAATCTCTGGTTCTGAACAACCTGACCCGCAACTTGCCTATCGCCTCGACAATATTACAAAACCAGGTCCGGGCAGTAAGTACACAATCCTTTTTCAAGGAAATAAGTACACCCCTGGTGCTCGATGGTGGGGGACTACTGAACTCGGGATGAGTCGTGTCATAAAAGCCAACCGTCTAGCATCTAGTGGGAAGACTGTTTCTTTCTTCAGGTCTTGGCAGGATTATGTTGTTCAACCCTTAAACAATCTATGGGCGGACACAGCAACCGGCGGCTTTTTGGAACAAAAAATATATGTGGTCCAAACAACAGAAAAAATAGTCCAACGCTGCATCCTCAGTGCCTCTGATCCTGGTGACCTCGTCCTTGATCCAACCTGTGGTTCAGGAACATCGGCCTATGTCGCTGAACAGTGGGGCCGTCGCTGGATCACCATCGACACCTCTCGTGTTGCCCTTGCCCTTGCCCGTTCCCGGATCATGGGTGCTCGCTACCCCTACTACCTCCTCTCGGACAGCAAGGAAGGCCAGATCAAAGAGTCAGAGTTAAGCAGGACTCCTCCCTCTTCAACCCCAACCTATGAGGACATCCGGCACGGGTTTGTCTACGAACGGGTGCCTCACATCACTCTGAAGGCCATCGCCAATAACGTCGAGATCGACGTCATCTGGGATGAATTCCAGAAGCGCCTCGAACCTCTCCGCGAAGAACTGAACAAAGCCCTTGGTGAATCTTGGGAAGAATGGGAGATTCCGCGAGAGCCCGATGACTCCTGGTCACAATATTCAAAAGAAACTCACCGAAAATGGTGGGGACTTCGCATAGCCAGACAGAAGGAAATCGACGCCTCCATCGCTGCCAAGGCCGATTTCGAGTATCTCTACGACAAGCCCTACGAGGACAACAAGAAAGTCCGCGTGGCTGGCCCCTTCACCGTAGAAAGCCTCTCCCCGCACCGGGTTCTGGGCGTGGACGAGAATGACGAGCTGATCAAACCCAAGATCAATCCTGTCGTTGACGGACTTGGAGAACAGGACTTCAACCAGATGATCCTGGAGACCTTGAAGACCTCCGGCGTCCAGCAGGCGCACAAGGAGGACAAGATCAACTTCACCTCCCTGGTGCCCTGGCCTGGAGCACTGGTCAGCGCCGAAGGGAAGTTCTTTGAGGGCGGAGACGACAAGGGTACTGAGCGTAGAGCAGCTATCTTCATCGGTCCTGAATTCGGCACGGTATCCCGTCCAGACCTCGTCGAGGCCGCTCGTGAGGCCGCGGACGCCGGGTTCGATGTCCTCATCGCCTGCGCCTTCAACTTCGACGCCCACTCGACCGAATTCAACAAGCTTGGACGCATCCCAGTGCTCAAAGCCCGCATGAACGCGGACCTGCACATGGCGGACGACCTAAAAAACACCGGCAAGGGCAACCTCTTCGTTATTTTCGGCGAACCCGACATCGACATTCTGGATGCCGACGACGACCAGATCATGGTCAAGGTCAAAGGCGTGGACGTGTTCCACCCCAACACCGGAGAAGTCCGAAGCGATGGCCCTGACGGCATCGCCTGCTGGTTCATCGACACAGACTACAACGAGGAGAGCTTCTTCGTTCGCCATGCCTACTTCCTGGGTGCGAACGATCCCTACAAGGCCCTCAAAACGACCCTCAAGGCCGAGATCGACGAGGAGGCCTGGGAGACCCTGAACAGCGACACCTCCCGCCCCTTCGACAAGCCCCAAAATGGTCGCATCGCGGTCAAGGTCATCAACCACCTCGGCGACGAGGTCATGAAAGTGTTTCGGGTGTAGCCGATGGAATTAACCAAGATTGAAGTAAATGATTTCAAGTGCGTAAGCCATGTTGAGCTTGACCTTGCTCCCGTCAACATTCTCGTCGGGACCAATGCTTGCGGCAAGTCCTCGATAGTTCAGGCTGTCCATCTTGCGACTTGTGCGATGCGCCAAGCACAACGTGTTGACGAGAATAACACTTCAACTGTCGGCATCGAGGAATTGGATTACCTGCCTACAGATAATTACAAGACCCTTGGGCACAATTCCCTTTGGGGAAACAAGGCAGGAACACCTTCCTCCAGAGTTTCTTTTTCTTTTAAAGATGACGCTGGCGATACACATCAAGCACGTTGCACAATACGGTCAGCACGTAACGCGGGCTTGTCGGTAAAAGGCTCCGTTCCCATGGAGCTGACGCTTAAACTTAGAAAGAAAAAAAGCTTCTTTTCCGCATACATACCCGGCATATCTGGCATTCCAAACAAAGAGGAGAAACGCTCTAAAAAAGTGGTCTTGAAAGCTTGCTCCTTCGGCGATGCTAACGTCATACTCCGAAACGTCCTCCTCCTGCTTAAAGAGAAATCACAAGACAATATTCGACAGATAGAAACCTGGATAGAAAACATTATCGGCCCTGTCTCAATTGATGTTCGCCATGATGAGGAAAAAGACCTTTTCATTTCATGCGATGTAATAGTCAACGGCGACACTCGGCCAATAGAACTGCTTGGAACTGGGTATATTCAACTTATACAAATTTTCTCGTACGTCCTTCTTTTTTCTCCAGGTGTTCTTCTTGTGGACGAACCTGATATTCATCTCCATCCAACCATTCAAGAGCGAACGGTTCAGGTTCTTGGTGAAGTTGCAGAGCAGCAGAATATCAAGATCATCTTGACAACACATTCTCCATTTATCGTTCGAGGAGCCCCACTTAACGCGAAAGTTATTTGGATCAACGGAGGAAGAGTCGAGTCTGAAAACCGCTCTGCGGTTGAACTGGCACTTGGTTGGGGAGCGTTTGGGAAAAAGATTATCATCGCTTCAGAGGACAAGGAACTGAAATGGCTTCGAAAAGTCATAGCCCAGTGGCCTGAGATTGAGAGGGCGGTTACTCTACTACCTGGGCGAGGTTATCAAAACGTTCCAAATCCAGATGAAGCCGCAGAACTGTCGGCTTCGCTTGGAAACAAATTCAAAATACTCATCCACAGAGACAGGGACTCCTTAACGGATGACGAGGTAGCATCGATTCAACGAAGTTACCATGACAAAGGTGCTACCTGTTGGTTCACCGATCTTTCCGATTTGGAAGCCTACTTTTGTTCTCCTGAAATAATCCAAGAAATCGTTGGATGTTCCCTCCCAGAAGCCGAGCAGCACATTGATACAATCCTGGTGAGACAAGCTCAACCAATTCAAGAACAATTTCAGAGTCAAAGACGGGCTCACAATAAGGAACTTTACGCGGAGGGAGGGAGTCCGGAGAATGCAGCAGTTTGGGCTGGGTTCCAAGGTAGAGCACTTAATGGAGCCAAAGGAAAATTCGTTTTTAAGCAACTAGTCAACTCGGTCGGAAATGGTTTTTCAGAAGCAAGGGTCATCCCGACAGGTTTCCGTACGACAGTTGCTCAAAGCCTGAAAGATACTCTTGAAGAACTACTGAGGGCGTAGATGGAATTCAGAATCTCAGACACCTTCACGGACAGCCTCTCGCGACTGACCGGCGACGAGCAAAAGGCCGTGAAGACCACGGCGTTCGACCTCCAGCTCGACCCGGCCTCACCCGGCATGAGCTTTCACAAGCTTACCCGCGCTAAGGACAAGAACTTCTGGTCCATACGGGTAAGCAGCGACATCAGGCTCATCGTCCACAAAACCAAGTCCAGCCTGCTTCTCTGCTACGTGGATCACCATGATGCCGCCTACCGCTGGGCCGAAACGAGGAAACTCGAACGACATCCGAAGACCGGCGCGGCTCAGTTCGTCGAGATCAGGGAAACAGTGGTCGAAGTCCCGACCATGGTGCATGTGGTCGAGGAAATCTCCCTGGCAGAAAAACCTCCCTTTTTCGCTTCGATCTCAGAAGAAGACCTTCTCGGCTACGGTGTGCCGGAAGAATGGCTTGAAGACGTCCTCAAAGCCACTGAGGACACGATTCTGGACCTTGCAGAGCATCTCCCAGGGGAAGCTGCAGAAGCACTCCTCGTACTGGCCACAGGAGGCACTCCGAAGGTCGCTCCTGTAATCACCGAGGACGAAGACCCCTTCGAGCATCCCGACGCACTGCGCCGTTTCCGTGTCATGTCCAACGTCGAGGAACTCAAACGTGCTCTGGACTACCCTTGGGAAAAATGGACCGTCTTCCTGCACCCCTCACAGCGTGAGGTCGTCGAGAGGGATTACAACGGCCCTGCCAGGGTCTCAGGCTCGGCAGGCACCGGCAAAACCATCGTTGCTCTTCACCGTGCCGTCCATCTGGCCAGGAAAGACCCAGATTCCCGAGTGCTTCTCACCACCTTCTCGGATGTGCTGGCCAAGGCCTTGCAGATCAAACTGAAGAGGCTTGTCAGTAACGAGCCAAAGATCGGTGAACGGCTTGAGGTACACTCGATCAATACCCTGGGACTCAGGCTTCACGAGCGCCTGCTCTCTCCTCCGAAAATCGCACCTGACGAGATCATTTCACAGTTCATCCGCGAAGCCTCTGCAGACTTGGACGGACCCCGTTTTCACCAACGTTTTCTGATGTCGGAGTGGACCGATGTGGTGGATGCATGGCAGCTCCGGACATGGGAGGATTACCGGGATGTCCTTCGTCTGGGACGAAAGACCCGCCTCCCTGAGAAGCAACGCAGCCAACTCTGGGAGGTTTTCAGCCAGGTCCGGGAAAGGCTTTCTCAGGAAGGTCTGATGACCCTTGCGGACCTGTTCTCTGCGCTGGCGGAAAAGGTTTCGACCCTTGCCCATCCTATTTACGACTACGCCATCGTTGACGAGGCGCAGGATGTCAGCATTCCTCAACTTCGCTTCCTGGCAGCCCTCGCGGCCAACAGGCAAAACGGGTTGTTCTTTGCCGGTGACCTTGGGCAGCGGATATTCCAGACGCCCTTCTCGTGGACTTCGCTCGGAGTTGAAATCCGTGGGCGCTGTCAGACTCTTCGCGTCAACTACAGGACTTCGCATCAGATTCGCACCCAGGCAGATCGCCTTCTGGGACCGACCGTTGCTGATGTTGATGGCAACGTGGATGACCGGCGTGGTACGACTTCGGTGTTCAATGGCCCGGCCCCTGTCATCAAGTCCTTCGACAGCGAAGCGGATGAGGTCGAGGCCGTCTCAGCTTGGCTCCAAGAGCGATATGACGAGGGTATCGTGCCGAACGAGATCGGTGTCTTCGTCCGCTCCGACGAACAGCTCTCACGTGCCGAGGCGGCCATCAGCCAGACGGGAATACCCTACCGAGTGCTTGACGAGCGGCTTGACGTGTCTCCTGAGCATGCTTCTCTCTGCACCATGCATCTGGCCAAGGGGCTGGAGTTCAGGGTTGTCGTTGTCATGGCCTGCGATGATGAGGTCATTCCCCTGCAAGAGCGGATCGAGTCCATATCCGACAACGCCGATCTTGAAGAGGTGTACAACACGGAAAGACACCTGCTGTACGTTGCTTGCACAAGGGCTCGAGACCACTTACTCGTCACGAGCACTGATCCATGCTCGGAGTTTCTGGATGATCTGCTGGATGCTCTGCCAGTAAGGTAGGAAAACATGACATCGATTCCAAAATCAGAAATAGAACGTATTAAAATAATTGGAGCAAATGAGTCTTGCTCCAACGAAGAGCTTTCTCATTTCTTGCCTAACTATCCACTTCTTAAGGGAAACGAGACTCTTTTTAGGATTAGTCTGGCTAACGCCAAAAAATACATAGACCGTGACGTAGCCTTGCTTGTCAAAGGTCTACATTTCATCGAAGAAGAATACAAAAAGGCAAGCTCTAACGATTTTGGCTTTGGTTCACCAAGTCCTACCTACAAAATCATCAAGGCACTGCAGTCAAAAGACCCTGAGCTTGCCCATGAACTAGAAGGATGGGTCGCCAGTGCTGGTGGCAACTATTACATTTCATGATCAAACTGACTAAATTTCCGGACAAAGCCGCGTGCGCGTGTGCGCCCGTGTAGAACCCTAAAAAATGTAGAAAATGGTGTGACGAGTAGTCGAAAAACCCAACACCATAAACAAGATGATCCGACAAGGATCAACCCGCTTTTCATGACTTGATATACATGTCGATTTCGTCATCCTCATCATTCTCAGCTTCCCAAAGCTCGACCTGGTAATCTAGTGGAGATTTGAAATCGATTTCTTCAACCTCATATTTTTCTTAAGGTTTTAGCTCTGGGATCAACTGTCTAAGACCGTACTCTTTAGCCCATGAAAGAGTATCCTCCCATCTTGACTTCTTCTCAATATCAGAAGACCCCGCCCAGCCACCAAATATCAAAGCCTTCGGAGGCGGAGGTACATCTAGTTACTATCTTTTGATCTCTCTTTGGATTCATTTGCTGATTTCGGTCCAAACCATCGGGTTCGGGCTCACCAATTCTCTCTTGATACTTGACCATTTCGAACACAATAAAATTACATATTATTGATTCCGAGCTCAATCGCACGCAGATAAACCATGCGCATGGAATGACTTGAAACATGCTGAGGTTCATAAAAAAGCTCGCCCAATTGCCGTGGTAATACATGCCCTAGGCTCGTTTTGTTATGTGTGGAAGCGCTTCACTGTGTACGAAGAAATCGCAAGTGTTTTGGTTAGAAGCCAGAGAGAGAAGCATAATACCAGCTTGTTCGATTTTGGTATTCTCATAAAGATATTATCTTCACGAATTCCACGGTGATCCTGTGGCGTGACCTGGAGGCACAACCATACGTGCTTCCGAAGTATCCTGCCCTGAATCCCTACGAGGTTGACGTGTGGCAAGCCGCCCACGTTCACGACGAGTTTCAGATGATCTCTCGGGAGCATCTGGCTCACGAGGTTGGCGACATCGCAGTTAATGCGATCCGTCAGGCTGGCGAGTCGTTCAACTTTCGGTGTCCTCTGGACGGCGAGTACAAGATCGGAGCGAACTGGGCAGAAACCCACTGATAACAGCGAGTTGCAATTAAGTTGCACTACGTAAGCATACGAGAGGGACAGGTCATTAGGTTGGCCTGTCCTTTTCTCGTTTCTGAAAACATTTGAAACTCAAAGGAGAAAAGAAATGAGTAACAACAAATTTGACAAAATGACCCCGGCACAGTTCACCAATGAACTCTTTGGAATCATCCGTGTTCTTAAAGGTGACGATGGTGAAATCTGGTTCATCGCCAAGGACGTTGCAACAGCGTTGGGTTATAGCAATCCGCCCAAGGCCGTCGGCGATCACTGCCGACGGGCAGAGAAGATGACTATAACGAAACGTGATGGTCAAAGAGGTGGGGCGCAGTTCCTCACCATTATTCCCGAAGCAGACGTTTACCGTCTCATCATTCGCTCTAAGCTGCCGACTGCCGAGCAGTTCGAGGAGTGGGTGTTCGAGGAAGTCCTCCCTTCGATCCGCAAGCATGGAGCCTACATGACTCCCGAGGTCATCGAACAGGTTCTCTTGAATCCTGACACGGTGATCCATCTGGCGAAGAACCTCAAGCTGGAGCAGGAACGAAACCGCGCTCTGGAGTCCGAGAACAAATACCTTACTCCCAAGGCCATCTTCAACGATCTCCAGACTGACAACGGGAAGCGTTACCTCTTCAACGACGCCTACAAGGGCTTCGAGGTTTCCTCCACTGATCTGCGTATGACGCTGCTCAAACGTGGTGTCTTCCGCAAGGACATCTTCCCGAACCCTTCCATGAAGGACGGCGTACAGACTCGCTATGTCCCTCGTGAGCAGTTCATAGAAGAAGGTTACTTCATGTGGCGTACATTCAAGAAAGGTGGCGTGAACCGTGCGGCATACTACATCACTCCGAAGGGTATGTGGCTGATCTGCCAGCTGCTTCTCTCCGAAGGATTGATCGAAGAAGAACCTGCATGGCTCGTCGAGGAGGCAGCGTAATGCTGGACCGAGTAGTCATCATCGACGGTGACATCCTCGCCTACCAGATCGCTGCCCGAGAAGAGAAAGCAACCCACTGGGGCGACGGCTTCTGGACCCTTCACGTCGAGCAAGGGCCAGCCGAAGTCGCCCTGGAGGAGCGCGTCCTCAATCTCCAGGATGCTGTCGAAGCAGACAAGGTAATCATCGCCCTGTCCGACGACGACCATAACTTCCGCAAGGACATCTACCCGAACTACAAGTCCAACCGCAAAGGTAAGCGGAAGCCCATGATCCTGCCTGTCTTGAAGGAGTTCCTGGTGGAAACCTTCGATACCTTCCGGCGTCCGACGCTGGAGGGTGACGACGTGCAGGGAATCCTGGCGACATCCAAGGTGATCGTGAAGGCGAAGGAGCGGATCATCGCTTCGCTGGATAAGGATATGAAGAATTAATTAATAAGCAAAAAAACAGCAGGATGAGATTAAGGCCCACTTAATAAGCAGTAGGACATCATATCGTTTATGTGGTCACTTCTTTGAAGCAAGACTCTAGTCAGACCGCTTTTTCAATTTTTAAATATTTCATCCTTTTAAAATTACCCCCCACTTAGAAGATAAGATAGGCTCCAGATTTAAGTTGCACTACGTAGCCAATGACGAGGGGTTAGGAAAATAACCATGTCAGGTCATTCGTTAGATTTCATTTTATTCACAAAAGAAGATTCAATAAAATTCATTTAAATCAGCATGTTCAGATTGGGGCCCACTACGAAGTAGAGAACGCATTTCATCCTGATGCCCTGCAAAGACAACCTCTGTTGGCTGCGAATCAATCTACACTTTTTCCGAAAAAGAAATAATTTCAGATCATTGGAATTAACCCTCACCTAAAAGAGAAGAACACTTCCGGTGACACCTGAGCTCGACTGTCTGCACACCAGTCAGATCCATGCTCAGTTCACATACATTCCTTTTGGTCAGGCGGGATAGCCATAGCGCGTCCCGCCTTTTCCTATGCACGGCCAAATTCGGCCACAAACAAACGGAGGACTCACATGCGAGTTCATACAAAAACCTCTTTCAGGTTCGGCAAGTGGCTGAAAGCCTGCTCAAACGGGCTTTCCATGAAGAAACGATCCAAGACACTACAAAGATGGCTTCAGCAGTTTAGGACCCTTTGTAGCGACTTTCATGAAGAAACCAAGATAACACTCCACGACTGGAAGCAGGATCTTGGACAGAAAGGCAGGAAAGCGCTTCGGGTCTCCTGGGCATTCCTCATCCCCAAACGTACAGCTTGGAGGGCAGCATGAATAGCAAGCTGAGAGCCCCTTCACTGGACACGTTGTTGAAGACAGAGTTCCCGCCACGAGAGCACTTGCTCAAACCGTGGCTTCGAGACGGAGAAAGCGCCATGATCTACGCCCCTCCTGGTGTCGGCAAGTCCATGCTGACACTGACGTTGGCTTTGGTCATCGCTGGAGGTGGTGAGTTCATGGGCTGGAAAGCCATCAAGCCACGCCGGGTATTATTCGTAGACGGAGAAATGCACATTCAGGACATCATCGAGCGAGCCAAGATCCTTCTGCCAGGATTAAATCTCGATGAGGAACTGACTGGCCAAAACATCACCGTTCTTGCCCGGCAGTATCAAAGACCAGACGCTGACTTCCCAGACCTTGCGTTGGAGGAAGGACGTGAGTTGATGCTTGATCTTGCAACGATGGATGAAAAGACAAACCCATATCACATTGGGAACTATGACCTTGTGATCCTCGACAACCTATCGACCTTGGCATCAATCAAGGATGAGAACGACGCAGGAGACTTCAACGAGGTTCTTCAGTTCCTGATGAAGCTCAAGCAGGCAAAGGTGGCTTGTATACTCGTCCATCATTCGAACAAGAACGCAAACAACTACCGTGGATCTTCGAAGCTTGCCACGACCTTCGAGGTTATCCTCGGGCTCAAGGCGGTTGAGTCGATCCAATCGAATGGGACGTCTTTCAGACTGTGCTGGGACAAATTCCGGTGTCCGAGAGACGAAACAATTCAAGAACGGGAAGTGTGGCTGGAACCCAACGAAGACTTGGGCGCTCTTTGGAACTCACGACAGTCAAAGGACGACCAGATCCAGACCATCATCAATATGCTCAAGACATTAGAGTATCCGACTCAGGATGCACTCTGTGAAGCATTACCGTTCGAATGCAGCAAGTCGAAGATGTCCAAGCTGAAGAGCCAAGCCATTGCCAATGGCTTCATCAGCAAGAAAGAATGGAGTGAATTGCTGTCTATGGCTGCAGAGAGTCAGAAGCAGGTAGACGAGGAGGAAGACTATTAGTTGCGACTCAGCGAGTAAGAGTAACTCGCTGACCGCACCTATCTTCCCCACCTTCATTCAGTTTCCAGTTTCTTTACCCTTATAGACCGGAAACTGGAAACTACTCATTCCTTGTCCCTTACCCATCCCATCAACGCCTGGTTGGCTAGGCACAAACTACAAGGAGGTCGCATGTCGACACCCTCATGGCTGCGTCTTGCTCAATGCAAATCTGCAAGGCGCACTTGCGACGTCCCCGGCTGTTTCAGAACTGTACAGAAGTGGGGACGCTATTGTGATGCACACGATGACCGTTGTCAGCGTACGGGCGATCCCAGAGGCCACACAGTGACCAAAGGTGAACTCGCTCCATATCTGTCCTCGGTTTACCGTTTCCTTGATGAGAACGGAGACCACCCGGCAATTATGGGAGCGTATGACGTACTGGATCGTCTGCTCCAATCTGCTAAGCCTCGACGTGTCTGGTCTGGCAGCAAGTCACCCTGGGAACGCACGAACAACTGGCTAGTTCACCTTCGGGAAAGCCATGTCGAGCCGAAGGACATGATGGCAACCCTTGTCGCCATGTTCCTTTACCAGGAGCTGTCTCCAGAGGCATTCAGGAGCGACAAGCACTTCAGGCATCAAATGGTGGTCAGGCTGTTACGTCTAGCACCAATACGACGAGATCCATTCACACACCGCAGAAAGGATCGCATCACGGTAGGCGTTCGGGATTTTCTTTCCGAGCGCCTCTGTCATTCTAAGCTCGGCGCACTGGCGCTGAGGATCGCTAAACATATCGCGCAGGATGAAAACCAGAAGAACGACTTTCTGCGCTGCGATATCGACGGATACCACGTCCCGTTTAACCACAACTAAAAACACAAGGAGATATTCCATGATTAAGCTGTTCGAATCCACCTCTGAAAATCACGAAGTAAACACCTACGAAGAGTTGATTGCTGCATTCGACGCTACCACGGCAAGCATTGAAGAAGATTATGAGTCCTTCCCCAAAAGGGCTAAAACAATCACAGGGATCGACTCTAATCGAGCAGATGATCACCTGAAAGCACCTGGTAATGCAGGAGTATATGCAAGGGAATTCATAGCAGCCTATCTGAGAGGAGTCGCTAAAAAGATCATTGTCAGAGACTGTATCCAATACACTCTGGACAATGTTTTTGATGGCATCAGTAAACCAATTGAATTTGAGACTCATGTTGAAGCTGCGAGAGTTCTTGTCGCCTTGTCGTTTATCAACGACTACGGTTCGATGTTGTATGAAGCAGCATTTCTTGGATTCATTGAGCATGCACCTAGAGACGTCATGGAGAATGTGTCGAAGGGATTCATAAGGTTCTCTGAAGCCTGCAAAGCTCAGGCGTCACAAGACGAAATAGAGTATCCGCTTGATGATGCTCTTATGGAAATGGGTATGGACCCAGCCAGTCTAGTCGAAATGCTTCTCAAGATCCAAGTCGAAACGGAGTTGAAAGCTGCTGTCTAACATTTAATAACATCAGAGGGGCGAGGGCCGTTGCGTCCTCCCCCCTCGTTTTCTATCCCCAGCATATTTTGCCACAAAAATCTGAGCGCCTTTACGATATATCAATATACGCGTTTCCCCCCATACCCCGCCTTCGCTTCTATACGTTCCCGAGACATCTCAACCAGCTGCTTTTCCCGATGATCCCTCTTATCAATCTTTACTTCTAGCCACTTGACAAGCTGCATTATTTTTCGTTTATCAAATTGCCAAACGAACGTTATGCAGATTGAAAAGGAGTAAGTCGTGGAAGGCAAGTTCGTATCGTACCTGCGTGTCAGCACAGAAAGACAAGGGAGAAGTGGTCTTGGCATTGAAGCCCAGCGTAAGGCTGTTGAAGACTATTTGAATGGTGGTCAATGGGAACTTCTTGAAGAGTACGTCGAAGTTGAAAGCGGAAAGAATGATGACCGTCCTGAACTGAAGCAAGCCCTTGAGCATTGTGATTTGACTGGAGCTACACTCCTCATCGCAAAGCTCGACCGCCTGTCTCGTGACGCATACTTTTTGCTCGGTCTTCAACGTTCTGGCGTCCGCTTTGTATGTGCCGATATGCCTGAAGCCAACGAGCTTACAGTAGGTATTATGGCTTTAATGGCACAGGAAGAGCGCAAGCGGATCTCTGAGCGAACAAAGGCTGCTCTGGCTGCTGCAAAAGCCCGAGGTGTTAAGCTAGGTAATCCGAAGGGAGCTGAACACCTCCGAGGTATTGGAAATGATCCTGCTGTCAAAAAGATCAAGGCCAATGCTAATCATCGTGCGGAACGGCTTCGTGGTCAGATTACCAAGCTTCTCAAACAAGGAATCACCAGTGCCAATGGGATTGCGACTGAGCTGAATCGAAACAGCATCAGAACACCTCGTGGAGGCCAATGGTATGCGGCTAGTGTGCAACGATTGATGAAGCGTTTGGAGTTAACTTAAACAGCATTTCCGCTTTTTTTCACGCGTCTATCCAAGGACGACCCGTGCTTGACTGAAGCATTCCTGTAGAGATATCAGGCGATTAATATTAAACACCACTAAAAATGGGCGCAGAAAAAACTGTAAAAGGAATATTATGTACGGATTTAAGGAGTTGCTAGAGGCAAAAGCTACAAAAGCTGGATTTATTTTTTGTACTTTAGTTGTCGTGGCCAGCTGTATAATATTGTTTACCGCTCTTGGCCAAGGCAGAGAAATAAACATCGGCCCAGTAACTTTTGGTAAAATCGTTGCAACTAAAAAGGAAATGACCGCAGAAGATGAGTTGATCCAAGAAGTCAAGAGCACAAGACTCTACTTCGAGAAACAAAGAGATATTCTTCAAAATGAGCTCATTCAGTCCAGAAAGGATAAAGTGCATGGTCCACAAGGTTTTTCAGAACAAGTAGAATTAAGTGTCAACATTACTAACTACAAAAATGAAATCGAAAAAATTGAGACCGAATATTTTGAAAAATTATCAAAATTCATTGAACAGCTAAAAAGAATGAGTAGCCCCCAATAACACCATTCTGCAAATTGGATAAATTTCTCATAACATTGTCTACTTGACCAAGTCATCACAGACCGGGTACACAAACTGAGAGTATATGCTCACGAATTAAACGAAGAATGTCATATATAATCAGGCGTTTAAGCGAGTAGTAAAAACATACTCCCACCCTCTCCGCCATATTTCAAAGGGTTACGACACATGACGTAACCCTTTTTTGATGTCCTCGAACAAGCACAATATGCAATTTCATATGCGATCCTTTCGAAAAAGGAGTCCTATTCGGCGTAACTTTCCGGCAACGCCACAACCCGCTGCCCCACTCCTCGGACTTGATGGTGCATACCGCTCCACGGTAGCTTGATAGACAGAGCGGGCGACTGTTAATCACTAGGTTCGCGGTTCAAGTCCGTGCTGGGGAGCCAATGAAATCAAAGGCTGACAGGGTTATCTAACCATATCAGCCTTTTTTCTGGATATATCTTCGATACTGTGCAACCATCGTTGTACACAGAAAAAAAATATTCGGAGATAGTGAGTGCCATCGAAACGTTGCAACATTCGATTTACTGTTCTGGCTTTAGGGTGCTATTTCGCTGTAGTACTCCTCCTTTTTCTTACGGAGTCATCTTCTGATTCGGCAAATATCAATTCTTTTTCAGATGCCCTCTGGTATTCTGTCGTTACTCTCACAACCGTGGGGTATGGTGACTATTACCCGGTAACGCCCTTGGGACGCATTGCCGGGTTATTTCTTATCCTTGGCAGCCTTGGAGTGCTGAGCTTATTGATCGGCACATTGACAGAAAACATTATCACTCTGCGGGAGAGTCGACGTATGGGGTATGGCGGTACGAAATTTTCCCAACATGTCATCATTGTAGGATGGGACCGATTTGCCGAAAAAGTTACGGCCCAACTCGTCACCGCACACAACAAAGTGTGCATCATCACTGAGCACAAAGAAAACGTCGAGCTGATTTATGAACAGTTCCCCAAAGAGTGGGTCTTTGTTCTCTTTGCCGATCTACACAATCAAGAGGTTCTGGACAAAGTAAATATTGCCGGGGCAAAAGTCTTATTCCCAAATCTCAAGGATGATGCACGCAACCTGGTCTACGTAATCAACCTGCGAAAAAAACATCCAACACTCCAAATCGTTATGACGTTGGACAATTACGACCTGCAGCAAACTTTTGAAAATGCTGGCGTCAATTATACCATTTCCAAAAGCGACGTTTCGTCCAAAATGTTGGCGAGCTATATCTTTGAACCTGATGTTGCCAGATTCAATGAGGATCTACTTGCGTCCGCTTCTGGACAGGATGATTTCGACGTCCAGCAATATCGCATTTTGCCGAAATGTTGTTTTGCCGGTAAATCGTTTGGGGATGTTTTCCAGTCGCTTCGCGACGAATGCAACGCCATAGCGATCGGACTCAGCAAGAAACAGGAAGGTGGGCGGGTTCTTCACAAATTGCCAAGTAACGGTATGCTTGTAGAGCCGGATGACTTTGTCGTACTCATCACCTCAGGTAAGGTGGTAACAGATCTGGAGCGGCTTTTCGGCACTTCGGAAGGAGTTTTCTGAACTCGTCGTTTTTGGGAACGCCGGAACGACCACGGCATATGAAGAAAGGGACCGCCTGCTACGACGGTCCCTTTCTTCGTGTCGTATCGAATCAGAATTTATTTCTTCATATTCACATATTGCAGAGGAAGCTCAAAATCTGCATCCTGCAAGACACGAATAACCGCTTGTAGGTCATCGATTTTCTTTCCTGCGACACGAACCTGGTCGTCCTGGATGGACGCTTGGACCTTCAACTTCTTGTCCTTGATGATCTTGACGATTCTTTTCGCGGTATCTTTATCAATCCCTTCCATCAAACGGACCGACTCTTTGAGTTGGCCTTTGGAAGTGGCTTCCGGCTCCTGAAAAATCAAAGCCCGATGATCCACCTTGCGCCGGGTAAAATGGGCAATCAGTAAATCATGCAACGCTTTGACCTTCATCTCATCGCCGGTGACAAGCTCAATACGCTTATCCTTTTTGTTTAGGGACAATTCCGTGGGAACATTACGGAAATCAAACCGCGTGCGCAGTTCTTTTTTCACGTTGTTCACGGCGTTGTCCACTTCCTGCAGATCAATCTGACTAACAATATCAAATGAGGGCATTATCTCGTCCTCTCAGCCCCGACGTATAGGGGCTACAGTTCAATGGCAGGGCCGTGGAATTCAATGGACAACACTTCATAATGAATCTTACCCCGCGGAGCATCCACCACGGCCTCGTCACCGATTTCCTTGCCCAGCAGCGCACGGCCCACTGGCGACAGGATGGAAATACTGCCTTTGCAGTAGGCGGTTTCATCGGGACCAAGCAGCAGGTAACGCTTCACATCGCCGGTATCCACATCTTCGATCTCCACAGTGGCACCGAAGGACACGCGCTCTCCACCCAGTGTATTCATATCAATGATATTGAACCGGGGGATTCTCGACTCAATGTACGTAATCTTTGCTTCGAGCATCCCCTGGCGTTCTCGGGCCGCATCATATCCCGCATTCTCGCTCAAATCACCCTCTTCACGGGCCTCTTTGATCGCCTGAATAACTGCCGGGCGTTCTTTTTTGAGATTCGCCAACTCGCGCTTGACCATTTCATAGCCTTCAACAGAAATAGGAATGCTTTCCATTGTCTTGTCGTTCCTCGATTTTATCGTGATTTCGCCCTGGTCCGCGAAGGAGTCTTCGCTTTCTGACACTGGACCCAGAGCCGCATCGGATGAACATTCTGCGTAGAACATAGTCCGATTGTGGTCAAGACTCTGCCACAGGCGTTTCCCCCTGGAATGCCGGGGGAATATCCAATGCATCTAGAAAAAAGTCTTGATCAATGGTGAGTTACAGCTTCTCGGCACTGTTGTATATAGGGCTGGGCCTGTGGGAAGGCGCGCAGCTTTTCTAAATGCGACAACGCCGCCTTAAACCGTCCGACATTCATGAGCGCAATTCCAAGACAAAGGCGCAAATTCGGCTCATTGGGAAACTGTCTTAGCCCCTCCTCTAACTCGGAGACGGCTTCGGAGTGATGTCCATGACGGTGAAGCAACATCCCTAGTCCAAGACTGGCCTTGGGATCAGCCCCATACTGCAATGCCCGACGAAACAGGCGTTCCGCGAGGTGGTCCCTGGTACCCTGCGGGTAGTTCTCCGCGTAGTCACCTTGATCAAACGTCATCCCAAGCCTGGAAAAAAAATCGGCAAATGCAGGATATAGACGAGGTTCCTCAGCCACTTCCAACTGTTCAACATACTCCGGCAAGGCTTCATGCTGCGCACGCTTCAGACGAGTACCCCAGTCATGAACCTGTTTGAATTCCAGGGCAGGATCCAGATCAAACCAGAGCAAATCCTCTTCGTCCATGTTCCACACGTCATCCGTAACGCCAAATTCCCGGCAGGCACGATCATACAATTCCGTTCCCGGTAAGACAGTGAGCACATGGAATAACGCCACCAGTGGCCGAATGGAATGCAAAAACCTCCGACTCTGCTCAATCGTTGCTTCACACTCTCCTGGATTGCCATAAATGATATAGGCTCGGGCCACCATTCCGTAGCGAGTGGTGAGATCAAACGCCCGCCGGATCTGCTTATCCGTGGTGTTTTTCCGCAACGTCTTTCGAATTTCCGGCGACCCGCTCTCCACCCCGTAACTGATCTGAACGCACCCAGCCGCACGCATGGCTGCCAGCGTTTCTTCATCCACTCTATCAACCCTGGATATTGCCTGCCATTGTACTTTCAAACCCCGTTCCTGTAATAAACGGCAAAATTCCAGCACCATTTCCCGGCGGAGCGTAAATGTATCATCGGAGACGTAAAAAAATCGTATCCCCCTTGACGATAAGCGCTCTATCTGGCGCACCAGATAGGCAGGGGAATGAAAGCGGACCCTTCCCTCCCAAAAACGAGGCGACCCGCAAAAAATACACTTTCCCGGACAGCCTCGCGAGAGAATCACATGCTTAAAAGTAAAATATTTTGCCGGATCCGGCAGGGAGTCTAAATCACTCACAAAAGGTGCACAGGGATTATCGCAAACCTGTTTGCCGTCCCGCCAAGACAAATTCGGGACGTGAGCCAACGAGGTTCCGTCTTTGATCGCCTGTAACAATGCAGGAAATGCAAGTTCTCCTTCGCCACGCAACACACAGTCCACAACCTGAAACCGGTCCAGGAAAAAATGCGCCAAAAATGTTGCGCCTATTCCGCCAAACACCACGGTAGTTTTCGGATTGACCTTTTTGGCCATCCGGGCCGCCTGCACCGCCCCCCAACGATTGGCCGTAAACACGGTTACCCCCAGGATGTCGGGGGCAATTTCACGTAGTTCTTTTTCCATTACCTCGGGTTTGTCGCGCAGGCCGTGCCAGTTGGCCACGGTCACGTCATGGCCCGCTTCCACCAGGGTTGCTGCCACATAGTACACCCCGATGGGGATTGCCACGACATTTTCATCCTCAGCGCGGTCCTGCTGAAAATAGGGATAGGCAAGAAGGATCTTCATGACCAGGGAGCATGGCACAAATCTCCAACTAGGCCAAGCAGCTACGATGGGGGAAAAATGGCACAGCGCATGGACTGCCGCAGAGTGAGAAAGGCACCAGGTCCAAAATCAACACGGCAGGATAAGTATAAACCACCACAAGAAAGGAGTTACCGAATAGTTACAGTCGGGAAAGCAACATTCTGACAAACCGTTCGGGATCTATCTGCCCTCGGGCAGCATCTTCCACCAGCGGACAGGGAACCACATCAAGCCCCATACGGCGCATCGATCCGGCACCAACACCATTGGGATAGTTTTTTTCTGAAGAATCGATCAATACCGTGTCCACAAGTTGCGTTACCCGCACCTGTCGACCGGCGTCCCTCCGCAAAATCGCTACCAACCGTTCCACCTGCTGAACAACATCAAGCCCCAGGCTTTCGGAATCCGGCAAGGTATTCGGAACGAATACTTTGGGACAGGGGTTCCGGGCCAAAGCCTTGCCTACGCCGGAAACCAACAAATTGGCGGCGAGGCTGGAGTGAAAACTCCCGAAAGAATAGCAAACCAAATCGGCCTGTTCGATACAACGAAGAGCTTCGTCGCATGCCGAGGCTTCGGACACCGGGCCGAGAGTGGGACCATTCACCAACCAAAGGTCCGTGATCGGCTGTTTCAAGGGAGGGGTTTCTTTTCCCGTAATGCGGTGTTGTCCAACCACACAGGTTCCATCCGCAAGACGGACCGCAAGATGACGGCATTGTTCCGTCACAGGAAGAACTATACCGCGCACACGGAGCCAGTGGGAGTATGTCGCAAGGACACGATTCAGCCGTCGACCATTTGATAAATAAGCACCGGCCAAGGCCAGATTCCCTATGCTGGCTCCACGCAGGTCAAACCACTGCGGCATGCGATCGGCAACAACGGTCAGATGCGAGCGCACATTTTGCCGAATTGCTTCCGGCACCGGCTGCAACAAGGGGTGCCGGCCCTGAAGCATTGACTGAAAAACCTCGCGCAGCAGTTCCAACGGGACATCCCGCTCCAATCGATATTCAAGCAGCGGTAGTAACGCGGAAACCGCCGGACATGTCGTATCAGCCAGGGCCAACAGCCGATTTCGCAGATCTCCCACTGCGGGCATGGCAAACGCCTTACGTAACTCCGCGGAACTTCCGCCGGAATCGAAAGGAGTGATCACATGCATGGAGCGATGCGTATGGCGCGTCAGTTCGGAACAAGCATCGTGTAACGCACTGCCTCCACTAAAAAAAAGCACTTTTGCCCCCCCGGCGGGAGCGTTCGGATAATGTCCAGATGCCTCATTATACCACGCCATTCGCTCTACATCACTCCACTTTTTCCGTTGCCCCAGGAACCCCTTCATGCACGGGGAAGGCCTGGGAAGAGGCAACACCATGATTCGCCCTCTCCCCTTATCCGTGTCAGCTCCAAGGAGCAAGCCGTGATTGGAGCAAGGAACCCCGATTGCAAAGAGGACTAGCCTTACAACATACAATAACAGGGAATAGTGCTGGTCAGGACGTATATTGCACCGGTTTCACCCCGTCACGCAAAACACGCCAGGCTCCTTCTGCCATGACGCGCATTTCGTCCGTTTCCAATGCTGAGACGGGAGCAAGGAACTCCAGTCGGTCGCGCAACGATGCCACAAGCCGGGAAGATCGCGAAAGACCACCCGTAAGCACCACCCCGTCCAACCGCGAGTCAGGTCCAGCAAGCAAGGCCGGGGCAAGGGACGAAACATGTTTGGCAATATTGTAGGAGAGCGCATCAAAAACCAAGGCAGCTTTTTCGTCACCGGTATCACATGCTTCAAGCACTTCGCGCAAATCATTGGTCCCCATATGCGCCCAGAGCCCGCCCTTGGTCAGAGCCAATTCCTGCAATTCACGAACACTGTGCTTCTGCTGCAATACAAGTCCAAGAGCCGTTATCAACGGCAAGCTGCCCACCCTTTCCGGGCTGAACGGTCCCTCGCCGTCCAAGGCGTTGATTACATCCACAACCCGGCCCCGATCATGCGCGCCAATGGAGATTCCTCCGCCCATATGCGCCACGATGAAACGGCTTCGCTCATATTCCAAGCCCATTTCACGCGCCACGGCACGGGCCGCCCCCCTTTGGCTCAATGCGTGAAAAACGCTTCGCCGCTGCACCCAGGGTAGTCCCGTCACCCGGGCAACGGAACGCATCTCATCCGTTACAACAGGATCGACCACCAAGGCTGGCACGTTGTCCCGCAGGGAATACTCCCTGGCGAGAAGTGCGCCTAAATTGCTGGCATGCTCCCCAAAACGGGCCGAACGCAAATCCGCAATCATGGCATCGTTAACGGAGTAAATGCCGCCCGACATGGGGCGCAACAATCCGCCACGTCCCACAACAGCACTCAGTCGAGGCACCCGGCCACCATGTGCCGCCTTATGCAAGGCAGTACGAACGGTATCACGCCGCAACGGCAATTGATCCAAAACGTGCTCATACTTTGCCAGAGTCTCTTTATCGTGCCGAACCTCCAAAGACAAAACAGATTCTTCCTCTTCAAACAGGGAGACCTTCGTCGAAGTGGATCCAGGGTTTACGGTCAGGACACGAAGCGTCATACGTCTTCCCCCTGCGCATGCAAAGAATAACGAGCCAAAAGCGCAGCCAAGGCAATGGAATAAAACTTGGAAACCCCCGAGTCACTTCGTGACGGAACGACCACGGGGACGGCGCTGCCCACGACCACACTGGCCAGCGGCGTACGCAGAAGCGACCCCAAGGCCTTATACAAAATGTTTCCGCTCTCGATATCCGGCGCGCAAAGGATATCGGCCCGGCCTGCCACTGGATGATCAATGCCCTTGGTCATTGCGGATTGCCGGGAAATAGCCAAATCCAATGCCAATGGTCCATAAACCAAACAATCGCCGAATTGCCCCTGCACAGCCATTTTACTGATTACATCCGCGTCCAACGTCGCTGGCATTGCCGGGTAGTTCACCTTTTCCGTTGCTGCAAGCATGGCTGCCTTTGGTTTCTCAATCCCCAGCACCCGTGCCACCCCCAACGCATTGCGCAAAATGTCCGCCTTGCGTTGCAAATTAGGCCGGATATTCACTCCTGCATCCGTGAGCAACATAAGTCGGCGTTCTTCAGGGGCGGCAAACACCGTAACATGGCTCAAGATGCCCTGCTTCGGCGGCACACCGGTTTCCTTGTTCAAAATAGCTTTGAGCACCACTGCCGTACCCACCAGCCCCTTCATGAGGATGGCCACTTCCCCCTCGCGATACAACGTCACGGCCCGCTGAACAGCAGCTTCAGGGTTCGGTTCGTGCTCGGCCCAAAGTGGTCCTATGTCCACCCCCAGCTCACTGGCCAGACCGGTGGTTCGCTGCATATCGCCGATGAGTACCGGCTCGGCCACGCCCTTGGCATAGGCATTCAACGCTCCCTCAAGCACGAAGGCATCGGCGCAAGGCGCCACAGCCACCCGCGGCATCCCACCCCGGTTCAATTCGCCCTTTACCAACTCGTCCAAGGAACGAATGGTCATACTTATTCGTCCCCGCGCTTCAAGGCGATGGTGCCGGTACGGCACATGCTCAAAATCCCATAGGGTTTCAACATCTTGATCAGCCCATCCACCCGCGCTTCATCCCCGGTCAATTCTACGGTAACGCTTCGCTGCCCCATGCCCACCACGTCTGCCCGAAACACCTCAAAAATTTGCATAATTTGAGCCGTGTCCTCTGGTGTCAATGCCACCTTGATAAGGGCCAGCTCGCGATCCACAAATTCTTTCCTGGACAGATCATCCACCTGAATGACGACATCCAATGCTTGCATTCGTTCTGTAATCCGGCTGATTCGTTCCGGGTTTGCCTCAATACGAATAACCATCCGCGAAATATCAGGATTTTCTGTTTCCCCGCAGGCAATGGAGTTGATATTTAACTTTGCTTCACCAAAATGGCGTGCCATATGGGCGAGGACGCCAGGCTCGTTGCGCACAAGGGCGGAAAGGGTATGCTTCATAATTCCCTCCAATTCTTTACATTTTCAAACTAATTTACCCGAGGGTCGAAAAAGGCACAAGAGGTTCCAATGCCATCTGAAACCGGAAAAATGCATTTCGTTTCAGACAATCGGCAAAGTCTCTTTGCAGGAATTGACCGAAAGCGAGCAACCCGGCTATTATCAAACGAGGAGGGATAACGATGCTCGGAAAACTATGGAAAAAACTATCCACTCCGCCATCAAGCCAAGTGGGTAAACGCAATCTTGAACGCGCATGGCGGGCCCAGATTCGCGGAGACATGGACAAGGCAAGAGAATATAACAACGCGGCAGCGCAAGCGTTTCTCTCCATGCTGGATCACGACAAAACAAACGGCAAACGAACCTTCCCTGCGCGTCTTGCCGCTGCGGGAATTACGCTGCTGAGAACGGGCAATGCCCAAGATGCGGCGCCACTGCTTCGCGAAGCAATTCAACGGCAAAATGTTCTTTTTGCGGCGTACCCTTGGGCGGGCTTAGCCTTTGCGCACCAGGGGGAACAAAAAACGGCACTGGAATATTGGAACAATTTCTCAGCAATTCAGGCCAAACAGCCTGTGTTAGGAAAAATTGTTCAAGCACAATGTATTGAATTGCAGTCAGACGAAATCTCGTTGGCGGAGGCCGCCACCGCCATCGAACAGGGAATCCTGCAGCAGGATCTTGCAGACCATCGTGAAGGAAAACAATTTTGGCTGCTTGATAAATTATAATCCCGGGAGCAGGACACCCCCGGGATTTTTAAATCAGTCGAACAGTTTGTCCACTTCGTCGTAGACGTATTTCATATACATCATTTTGGGCGAACCGCCCATGGCCACTGAGAGCAGGGCCGCATCAATGATCTCATCGCGCGTGGCTCCATGCGAAGCCGCATTCTGCACGTGCAGTGAAATACACATATCGCACTGCGACAGAATAGAGCAGGCAATGAGAATCAGGCTCTGCGTTTTGCTGTCAATGGTGCTGTCCTTTTTAATTGTAGCGGTAAAATCGCGGTATCCTTTAAAGACATCGCGACGATGCCGATTCATCAGTCGAAACAGCTCGGTGGCCTTTTCAGCAGGTTCCTGCATTATCCCATCCCTCATTCGTTAGGTGTGCCGAAATCCCTTTGGACGACCGGAATTTCGCTCCAAATGTCAGCGCTGAAAGCGAGTTCCATACAAAACGGCCTCGCGAGTCCAGAACTGACGTATTCCTTTTCCATCAAAAAGCGCCTCACCGTATGACAAATCCTTAAGATCCATTCCGGGAAGATACACATCCACACGCATCAAGGTTCCCTGTCGCCATTGCTCCTTCCAAAGTGTTCGACAAAAGTCGCTCAGGGATTCACTGCCGGGAACCACGGTCACATCGAGGAAAACTTTCAACACATCGAGGGGATATCTCCCCTGACGGCTCTCCATCCGCTCCATGACCTTAAAATGAAATCCATGTCGCGTTTCATCGGCCACCGGCATCGGGCCTTTGTGCGGCTCCGATGTTTCAGGCGGTTCCACGACCATACTTTGCGATTCCGGCGCCTGTGGAGGTTGCTGGGCCTCGGGGGTGGAGCTGGACTCACGCAATTCTGCAGGTGGTTCACTGCTCACAGTTCCCCGCACCTGGTTCATGGGCGCGGCTTCCATGTCATTATGCTGCGGCGCAGGGACAGATTCACGTTCCCGGTCCAACTCCGGCAGGGCATCCAGATCGTTTTCCAGCAATGGCGAATAAATAAACCCCAGTGCGTGGGCTTCATCCCGTTGCGATTCTCCTAAGGCAAAAGCGGCGTACCACCCTTTGCGAAGCAGATCCACCCGCACGGCCTGTCCCGGTTCCAGCGTATCCACCAGCTCGGACGCCGCGGTCCGCTTTTTTCGCACATTCACTCTTCTGGAAACCTTCACAAGCCGTCCCCAATGTGCGGGGGATGCCGAGGAAGGATCCGTCACGGCCTGTTCGGACGGTGCGGACGGTTCATGCCCCTCCTGGTCAGCTTCCGCTGAAACGGAAGAGGATTGGACTGCCACCTCCGAAGCGCCTTTCCCGGCATCGGGCTTGCCTGCGGAAAGTGCCCGTTCAATTTGTTCCGGATCCGCAGGAAAAAGGAATTTGCTCTTGGAGTAGCCGATGGCCCGGTCCAACGACCGCACTTTTTCTTCGGCCTCAAACACGGCCACCCAGCCATTTTTTTCAAAATCCACCTTAACCAGATCGCCTGGTTGAAGCGTCCGCACATGCGCGGTCCGAGGACCACGCCCTTTTCGAATGTTAAGCATTCCCCGTGGGGTGCGATATTCACCCCAGTCACCCACGGGGACCAAATAACTCGCCTTGACGTAGCCTATGGCCTTGGAGATGTCTCGCTCCTTCACGTCCGGCTCAAATACGGCCACCCAACCGTTTTTTTCAAAATCGACCCGGATTCGACGGCCCGGCATGAACGTAGTGATTCGCTTGCTGGATGGTCCCCGTCCCGCTCGCAGGTTAAGGGGACTTTTGGGTGTCATGAGGCGCCCCCAGCCCTCGGCTGCGGCCGATGCGGGGACGCCTCCCAGCCAGACCATCGTGACGAGTAAAAAAATAATAATCCGTTGCAGCATGGTAAGCATCAATACCGTTGGTTGAGGTCTTGAATGACAAGATCAGTGAGGTCAGCGGAATCTTCAATATAACCCACAATATCCGGATCGGTCAGAACCAGGGAAAACCCTTGCTGTTGCGCAATGTGCCGCAAGCTTGCATCGGCGCGCTTCATGATGAATTGAATCAAGCGGGCCTCCTCATACTGAATGTCTTCATTGCTCTTTTGGATCAACCGATCATGCTGTTCATACAATATCTGAAGTTTGCTCTCCAAAGTGCGTTGCTCCGAGTCAGAAAGCGTCGCATCCGCAAGCCGGGCTTTGAGTTCATTGATATTCTTGGCACTGTCACGAATCTGGCGATCCTTCTCCTGCCCCAGCTTGGCAAGATCCTGTTGCGCGGTCCTACCGATGTCGGACTCGTCGATCAACCGCTGAGGATTGACAAAGCCCACCTTTTGTTGCGCCAGAACATCTCCGGGCCAAGCAACCCCTGAAAGCAACAAAGCCAGCACAAGGACACTGCCCCCAAAAGGCAACCATCGCTTCAAGCCTCGGCCTACCCTCATCATAACGAATCGTACTCCTGCGCTCATAGGGTCGGGATCAAAATATCTGTCGTAACGGTCACAAATACTAGCTGTCTTTACCGCGACTGTCGAGGCACACGCCCCGAACAAAAAATCACAGCATATTGACGGGATCTAAATCCAGACGCATCCGAATATTGGCAGGATCCGGATTCCAGGAGGAAAAGGCCGCAAACACACTTCGAATGTCGGGCCACTGTCCGGCCTTGAGGAGGCAATTGTATCGACGGCGTCCACGCAGCATGGCCAAGGGTGCCGGGGCCGGTCCCAATGCTTTGACTCCGCATCGACGGGCTGCGCCCTGCAACGCATCGCCAGCCTTCATGAGCAGTTTCGGATCTTCGGGCAGTTCTTCGCCTTCGGCATCGCAAGCCGGTATACTCATCCGAATCAATCCCAAACGAACAAAAGGTGGGTAGCTGAAACGTTCCCGTTGTTCGATTTCCCGTTGGTAAAACGTGGAATAATCCGCGCCAAGAACATGCTGCCAAAACGGGTGTCCCGGATTGCGCGTCTGCACCAAGACGCGACCCGGCAAGGTGCTTCGCCCGGCACGTCCCGCCACTTGCAATAACAATTGATACGTTCGTTCGGCAGAACGATAATCCGGTAAATTCAGGCCCAAATCACCATCAACTACCACGACCAGCGTGACGTTGGGAAAATGGTGTCCCTTGGACAACATCTGCGTCCCTACGAGCACCTGGGCCTCTTCCCGCGAAAAAGCGCTCAAAATTTCTTCCATGCGCTCTTGTCGACGTGTGGTATCCCGGTCCATGCGCAAAATCCCCACCCCCTCAGGCAAGGCTTTGGCAAGGCTTTCTTCTAAGCGCTCGGTCCCTTCGCCCATGGGCAGGAACTTCCCGCCCCCACATTTCATGCAAAGCATGGGATAGGGGTACGCCGTGCCGCAATAATGACAAACCAGCCGTTCTCGGCTTTTGTGGAACGTCATGGCTACCTGGCAATGCGGACACCGAATAACTTCTTCACAATCCAAACAATACATCAAGGGCGCATAGCCACGCCGGTTGAGCATGACGATGGCCTGTCCGCCGTTTGAAACTGTTTCCCGCAAAGCTTCAACGGTCTCCGGTGCCAACGGATTATCCGCATTCTTCATCCCCGCGATGCTGACCAGGCGAATATCCGGCGGCGTACCGCCGCCAACGCGGTGTGTCATGGGAATTAAGGGCAGATGTCCCTGACTGGCTGCATAATATGACTTTACATCGGGAGTAGCCGAGCCAAGAACCAATAAACCATGGGCCTGCTTGGCCCGAAACCAGGCGATTTCCTTGGCTTGGTACGCGAGGCGCTCTTCCTGCTTGAAACTTTCGTCATGTTCTTCATCAACGACGATCAAACCTGGCTCACGAATTGGCAAAAACAAAGCGGAACGGGTTCCAACCACCAGGGTTGGTTCTCCCGATGCCACGGATAAAAATGCATCACGCCGGGATCCCGGGGACTGATAGCCATGGTAAAGTAAGCAACGTTTTCCTGGAAAACGCTGCTGCACTGCCCGAAACAGACCGCACGCGAGAGCCACTTCCGGAGCGAGTAAAAGAACGGAACGTCCCGAGGCTAAGCATTGTTCCGCCAGTGAGAGGTACACATGGGTCTTGCCGCTGCCGGTTACGCCATGGAGCAAAGCGGTTTCCGCACAATCGGAGCGCAATGCCTTGGAAAGCCGCTCCAAGGCTTGGTTTTGTTCCGGAGAGTTCACCGGGGCATCTGCAGCCGGTACACAGGCCTGATCAACGAGATCATCACCGACCTCCTGTCGCCCAGTACAAACAAGTCCCAACGTTGTAAGTCGGCGCAAGGCCGGACCGACTTTCGATCCAAGTTCTTTGTTTAAACGTTGACGAGTGGTCTGTCCATTTTCCAGCAAGTACTCCAACAAAGCGAGCTGTTGCACCGCATTCGGACGAACTGGCCATGGCGGATCCGCCATCAACCGTACGACCGTTTCTTCAGCCTCTCGAGCGGGATTCAGATGCAACCGCATGGAACCATTTTCCCACAGCGCCAGCAACCGACGCACTTCCGAATCGGTCATACGTGCGACAGCCTGCGGGCGAAGACGCGAGGGAAACTCGGCTCCATCAATGGCGAAAACAAAATCCGACGAGCGCAATCCTGCTGGAAGCAGTTGGTGCAAAATGGCTCCGGCATCGCTCATCTGGCGGCAAGCCAATTCGCGAACCAGTTCCAAATATGGGGCATCCAGAATCGGAGCCTTATCCAGCACCCAAAGGATCGGCTTTGTGGTAAACCCAGGTTGCTCCTCTTCTTTTCCCACGGCCACGCCCACACGCAGGGAGCGGCGGACCGAAACCAGTACGCGGCACCCGGGTTGCAACGCAGGAAACCACTCCGGCAACTCATATGTGAGTTCCGAATACGGTGGGGTAGGGAGCAATATCCGCCAGTATTGTCGCATAGAATTGCGGTGCCCCTTTTCAGAGGCACCGCCGGTTTTTGCTATCTTTATTTGGTAGGAGGCAGCAATTCCCGCAGGCGGGCAGAGATATCTTCATGCAGGGCTTCATCCTGCAATGCGAAATAGATATTCGCCGTCAGGTATTCAACCCAATCCCCGGCATCAAATCGCCGTCCCTTGAGTTTCACAGCAATGAGCTTGCCGTTGTCGGCCAACCCCTGCAAGGCATCGGTCAGTTGAATTTCACCACCGACGCCGGCGGATTGATGCTCAAGAATATCAAAGATTTCCGGCAACAGGACATATCGGCCAATGATCGCAAGCCGGGACGGAGCTTCTTCAAGGCTCGGCTTTTCCACAAGGTTTGAAACCCGGAACATGCCAGGAGCGAACTCTTCCCCCTGAATGATTCCATACTTGTGAACCCGATCGTCAGGGACTTCGATCACGCCGACCACAGCGGCTTTTTCCGTCTCAGCCGCTTCGATGAGTTGACGGATGCCCGCTCCCTTGCCAAAAACCATGTCATCGCCCAACATGACGGCAAAAGGCTCATTGCGGCAAACCTCACGCGCACAAAGCACGGCGTGTCCAAGACCCAATTGCTCCTTCTGGCGCACGGCAATAACGTTGACCATGTCCGCCACGGCGCGAACCTCTTCAAGCA
Organism: Paucidesulfovibrio gracilis DSM 16080; assembly: GCF_900167125.1. Lineage (NCBI taxonomy): Bacteria > Pseudomonadati > Thermodesulfobacteriota > Desulfovibrionia > Desulfovibrionales > Desulfovibrionaceae > Paucidesulfovibrio > Paucidesulfovibrio gracilis. The sequence goes on along the minus strand of NZ_FUYC01000003.1, from coordinate 242,370 downwards.
ACTGCGTCTTGCCGCTCCGTTCAAGCAAGTTCTCCAGCAAAAAGCTGCGATCAAAATGATCTTCGATAATCTTTTTATTCTGATTGGTAACAAACACAACGTCTTCGAGTCCGGCTTCCATGCCTTCCTCGACAATGTACTGTACCACGGGTTTACGGTAGACAGGCAGCATCTCTTTGGGGATGCTCTTCGTGGCCGGCAGAGAGCGTGTTCCCCACCCCGCGACCGGTATAACGACCTTTTTGATCTGCATCGCTTCTCCTCTTCCTGGACTTCGCACGATGGTCAATTAGCATTGCTCAAAAAAAGAAGGAAAGACAAAAAATCATAAAATTGCAAGAACATTAGCGCAAATGCTCCTGCAGCACACAGCAAAGACGCTCGGTCAAGGCTTCCACCTTGCTCTCTTCATCCCCTTCGACCATGACACGAGCCAGTGATTCGGTGCCGGAGTAACGAAGCAACACACGCCCCCGGCCGCACAATTCCCCTTCCGCCTCCCGGACAGCCTTGTCCACTGCCGGAACGGAATCAAATGGAATTTTGCGCTCCACACAAACATTTTTCAACATCTGGGGCAACGGTTGCAACAAATTCGCCAGCTCGGACAAAGGGCGGTCCTTTTCCTGCATGATGCGAAGCAGCTGCAAACCCGCCAGGAGGCCATCGCCAGTTGTGCTGTGGTTCAGAAAAATCAAATGTCCGGACTGCTCTCCCCCCAGCACTGCGCCTTCCCGCCGCATAGCCTCCACCACGTGCCGATCGCCCACGGGCGTACGGAGCAACCGTCCGCCGCGTTCCTGCATAAAAATTTCCAGTGCCATATTGCTCATGACCGTGGCAACGAGCGTATTTCCCGGCAATGCGTCCCGGTCCAACAAATTTTGTGCGCAAAGGGCCATGATCTGATCTCCATCAAGAACACTCCCCTTTTCATCCACAACAATAAGACGGTCCGCGTCGCCATCCAATGCCAGACCGATATCAGCACCTTGCTCAACCACGGTTTGAGCGATCAGCTCCGGATGCAACGAACCGCAGCATTCATTGATATTCAGTCCATTCGGTTTGCAGGCAAGGGGGACAACCTCGGCGCCAAGCTCGCGCAAAACCATAGGAGCCACCCCGTAGGCCGCTCCATTGGCGCAGTCCAGCACGATTTTCATGCCATCCAAAGTCCGATCCTGAGGAAACGTATTCTTTAAGAACACGACATAACGACCATTAGCGTCAACAATGCGCTTCGCCCGACCAATATCTTCCCCGGCCGGAAAATCCCAATTGGAATCGCCGGAAAGCACCATATCCGTGATTTCCTGTTCAGCTTGGTCCGGTAACTTGAATCCGTCCCGGTTGAAAAATTTGATCCCGTTGTCGCTGAAAGGATTGTGGGAAGCGGAGATAACAACGCCTAAATCTGCACGCATATTCCGCGTCAAAAAGGAAATCGCAGGAGTCGGAAGCGGCCCGACAAGAAGAACATCCATCCCCGTGGCACAAAAACCAGACGTCAAGGCGGTTTCAAAAACATATCCGGAAAGCCGCGTATCCTTGCCGATAAGCACTTTATGCCGTTTGCTGCCGTTACGGAAATATTGGCCTGCCGCCAAACCAAGGCGTAAAGCGACTTCCGGAGTCATGGGGAATATATTGACCCGACCTCGAAGGCCGTCTGTTCCAAAAAGCTTTTGATTCATCGAGGATGCAACTCCAAAACAATGTTATTCGACACGGCGGACAACAGCGGAAAGTGTTTCCGGTTTCTTGCCTACCAACCGACATCCCTGGGGAAGACTGACCCAATATTCCAATTCGTGGTTCCCGGGCTTCATGCCCGGCTCAATTTTGGGGTATGCGGCGATCTCACGACGGAACTGATCGTTGCGGAAAAGGGCCACCGGACCTTCGATTTCCAGAGTCACAAGATTATCCGCCACCTCAACGGTCAACCCCCTGGGAGGCTCCGCCTCAATACTTCGAATCTTGACGACAATCCGCTGGGTTTTCGGCCCAAGCTCCAGACTCACACGCACCAGCCCCGGCTGCGCCTTGACGGAGTCCGGCAGAAGAATCGGCAAGTCCTCGGTCCAGGTTCGAGCGGTATCGTCCTCGAAAACCGTATCCATGCGCACTTCAGCCACGTCCAACTTGCGAAGCTCGCTGGCCGGGCCATGTAACTGCACAAATTCCGGATCAGAGCGAAGGTCGTCCACCTGCATGTCCCGGTGCAGCTTGGGGGCGCCGGTCCACTCAATATGGACAGGAACGGTTTTGACGGCCTCACGGTCCACTGTCAAGATCAGCCTGTCCGGTTTGATCTGGACCACCTCATACGCCCGGGAAAGCGGAACCTTGCGGGCATCCAAATCAATCAAATTCTCTCCGACCTTCAAGCTGCTCACATCCAAAGGATAGGCAAGTTTCTTGAAATCCAGCGTGCTGATCATCCCCTTGGGACCGCGGACCCGAACCTCAATGCGTTTAACCATGCCTTTTTGAATGACCAGTCCTTCAGGACTGTTGGTCATTTCTACGGGCAAAGGCAGCCAGGTTTCCACTTTTTCACGCCCGGTCACCAAGTACCAGGTGGCAACGGCAAGCAAAAAAGCCACAAGCATGGTTTGCCAACGAATTGCCATGATCAACGCTCCAAAACATTCTTGAGTACGCGGCGCAGACGCAGTTCATCCAGGCTGGTGGTCAGACGGCCGTTCATGGCGATGGACACATCTCCGGTCTCCTCAGAAACAACCACGGAAACGGCATCGCCTTCCTCGCTGATTCCCAACGCAGCCCGGTGGCGCGTGCCAAAAACCGTCTGCCCACGAAACTTGGAAGACAGCGGTAAAATACACGCAGCTGCCGCCACTCGACCGTTCCGGATGACCACGGCGCCGTCATGCAGGGGAGTATCGGTTTTAAAGATACTCATGAGCAATTCTTTGGAAATGCGGGCATCCACTTCAATGCCGCGCTCCATAATATCCCCGAGGGGAACGCCGCGCTCCATGACGATAAGGGCACCACAACGCCGACGGGCCATAGCCATGACAGCAAGCACGATTTCATTAAGGCTTTGCTCTTCCACCGGGGTTCTTCGCCAAAACCGGCCAACCCCGATCTGCGCCAAGGCCTTCCGAATATCGTTCCTAAACAAAATAATGATGACCAGAAAAAAAGAACCAAGAAAATTCGTCAGCAGCCAGTTCAGAGTAAAAAGCCCCAACTCGTCCGAGACCCAGTACACCACCAGCAGCAACATAAGCCCATAGATCACTGCCACGGCACGAGTGCCGCGGACAAGAAGAATGAGCTGATAATAGACAATCGTAATAATGGCGATGTCTATTATGTCACGCCAAGCGATTTGTAGTCCAAGCAGTTCAACCATTCACATTACATCATGGCCGTAGCCAGGGTTAGGGCGTTTCGTGCCAATGCCACTTCATGTACGCGATGCACCGCTACTCCCCGAGTGGCAAGAAGTGCCGTAGCCACACGAGTGGCCTCTCCCCTTTCCCGCACGGAGAGACCCAGCAGATCCCCGAACATGGATTTGTTGGACAGTCCGACATAGACGGGGAATCCCAGTTCGCAAAACCGTTGCATCTGACGAAGCAACGTCAAATTATGTTCCAATGTTTTGCCGAATCCGATCCCCGGGTCAAGAACAATGCGTGATTCATCAAGTCCAGCCTGTTGAAGCGCCTTGAGGCGTCCCTCAAAAAAGGACAAAAGTTCAGAGACGATATCCTGATATTGCGGCCTTTTCTGCATATCTCTCGGCAACCCTGACGAATGCATGAGCACATACCCGGGTTGATACTCCGCCAAGACATCGACTAACGCAGGATCAAATCGACAAGCTGACACATCATTGATGATATCGGCTCCCGCCTTCAAAACCTGCCGGGCCACTTCCGCCTTGTTGGTATCCACGGAGATGACAGGGCCGGACGAATCGGAATCAGCGCCACTTTTCAAGGCGCGCACCACAGGGAGCACGCGTTGCAATTCGGCTTCGGCCTCCACCAATTCAGCGCCGGGCCGAGTGCTCTCCCCGCCGATATCCAAAATATCGGCCCCTTGGGCAGCGAGTGACTGCGCATGACGAACAGCCACGGCGGGATCATCCCACTCCCCTCCGTCATAGAAAGAATCCGGCGTCACATTGACAATCCCGGCAACAAAAAAAGGGGCGGGTCCGAGAACCCTGCCCCTTGCGATTGTCCATTGATGCTGCATATAAACACAGGCTCCCGGATTATTGAATCTTTGGGCCGTCGTCTGAGCCACCACGACCACCCTCATCATCCTCTTCAAGGAGGAATTCTCCTTCATCGGAATCCGGGGAGTCCTCTGTTTCCCCAGGTGAGGCCGATGCATCGGCTTCTTCCACAGGCGTATACCCGGGACCACTACCAGAAGATTCCGAGGAACCGTGTCCGGAGCCGCCATTTTCGCTAACCGGCGGCTGCGGGGGAAGCTCTTCGCCCTTCATCAACAGATCGATGTCAGAACCACTGATGGTCTCGCGGTCGAGCAAAGCCATGGCAATTTTTTCCAACGACTCGGAATTCTCCTTGATCAAAGAACGCGCCTGTTCATGAGCTTCGTCGATGATACGGCGAACTTCTTCATCGATAGTGCGGGCGGTCTCCTCACCGTAATTCCGATTATGCACCAACTCTTTGCCAAGGAACACGGATTCCTGGTTATCACCAAAGGACAACGGTCCGAGCTTTTCGCTCATGCCCCACTGGCAAACCATACTGTGCGCCATTTTCGTGGCACGTTCAATATCGTTGGAAGCGCCGGTGGTTTTCTGATCCAGAGCCACTTCCTCGGCCACACGGCCACCAAGCAGCATGGCCAGTTGGTTGCGCAAATAATCCAGAGAATAATTATGCCGATCATCCACGGGTAATTGCTGGGTAACGCCCAAGGCCATACCACGAGGAATGATGGAAACTTTGTGAACGGGATCGGTTCCCGGCAACAATTTCGCGACCAAAGCGTGTCCCGCCTCATGATAGGCAGTGGTTTTCTTCTCATTCTCGCTGAGAATCACGCTACGACGCTCCTTGCCCATCAACACCTTGTCCTTGGCTTCTTCGAAGTCCCGATTCAGCACGTGTTCTTGGTTCATTTTAGCGGCATACAACGCCGCCTCATTGACCAGGTTCTCAAGATCCGCGCCGGAAAATCCCGGAGTACCTCTGGCAATGGAGGCCAAGTCAACATCCGGAGACAGCGGGGTGCGGCGGGTGTGCACTCGCAAAATACGTTCACGGCCGCGAACATCAGGAGTCGGGACAACCACTTGCCGGTCGAACCGACCGGGACGCAACAACGCAGGATCCAGGACATCGGGCCGGTTGGTGGCAGCCACCAGGATAACGCCCTCGTTGGACTCGAAACCATCCATCTCCACCAGGAGCTGGTTCAGAGTTTGTTCCCGTTCATCATGTCCACCGCCGAGACCAGCTCCACGTTGCCGACCCACTGCATCAATCTCATCAATAAAGATAAGACAAGGAGCATTCTTTTTGCCCTGGCTAAAAAGGTCACGCACCCGGGAGGCACCAACACCGACGAACATCTCAACGAAGTCAGATCCTGAAATGGAGAAGAACGGGACACCGGCTTCTCCGGCTACAGCACGGGCCATCAAAGTCTTACCCGTGCCGGGAGGGCCGACCAAAAGCACGCCTTTGGGGATGCGTCCGCCGAGTCGGGTGAACTTCCGCGGTTCACGCAGAAAATCGACAACTTCGGACAATTCCTCTTTGGCTTCATCCACGCCGGCCACATCCTCAAACGTGACCTTCGTCATTTCTTCATTGATGAGGCGGGCCTTGGAACGCCCAAAAGACATGGCCCCACGACCACCTGAGCCGCCGCCCTGCATCTGGCGCATGAAGAAAATCCACACACCGATAAGCAGCAACATGGGGAACCAGGAAACCAAGACGGTCATATACCATGGAGCTTCTTCAGGAGGCTCTGCCATGATCCTAACCCCGCTGTCCACAAGAGTTGGGACGAGGTCCGGGTCGTCAGGCGAATAGGTGCTGAACTTCTCCCCCTGGCCGGACACACCGCTGATCTGCTGTCCCTGGATCAGGACGGAGTCAACGCTTCCAGACTCAACACGAGCGAGAAATTCACTGTAGGGGATACGAGTCTCCTGGACCTGTGACTGGTTCAGGAGATTGAAAAGAACAACCATCATTATTGAGATGGTCGCCCAAATAAGCAGATTCTTGCCGAAATTATTCAAGCTTGTTCCTCCGGATCGGTACTGTGGCGTTCGACGATTTTCAATCCGTCGACTGGATTCGGTTGGTCCAATCCAATGTAACCCTCTTGCTGAAAAAGACAAGAGGGGAAGACAAACTTCGTCTTCTTGCCCCTGGGGACGAAAGCTGCTATTTATCCTTTGCGGTTGGGAAGCGTTTCGTCACCGGTGTGGCGCTTGGTCTTCAAAACCAATGTTGGGCAGTGATGTCCAGGGCAGGTTCGACTCCTGTACGCTTCCGCCAAGTTCCTCAGGCTTCCAGCCCATATTGCAACAGCAGACGTTGCGCCTTATCCGAAAGCACATACCCGTCTCCGTGCCGGACATTCTTCCCTTTGAGCTTGATATGGTACACATACCCCATATCATAAAGCATATACAAAACAGTGTTATTGTAGTCCCGCAGCATGTCTTTGGGAGCTACGCCACAAAACCGCGTGACTTTGGACAAATGGTAGATATCACGGAGCAGATCAATGTGCTCCTTATCCAGCTGGTCCAAAGTGACTTCATCGTCGTTACGGACTTTTTCCCAGGCACGGTCGGCGAAATCAATGCCGAGTGAATTCAATTCCTTGCGTGCATTCTTTGCCAATCGATACCCGCGAGGATTAGATCCGCAGGAAGTCAGGATCGTTCCCTCTTCCAAAAGGCCGCACTCTTTCAGATGGTCCAACATCTTTGAGTCATAGGCCAGAGCCTCACGTTCGGGCAGCATGCCGTGATACCGCTTCACATTGGAATACGCCTGGACATGCTTCAGGAGTTGAATATGTTCTCTGGTAAGAATCATAGTTACCCAAGGTGCTGCGCAAGCCAATCGTCAAAAACCCGCAACTGCTCCCGAACCGAATCGGGTCCGGTGCCTCCAGGCGATACACGGCGCTGCACCGAGGCTCGGTAAGAAAGTACTGCATAGACATCTTCATCGACGCCCGCCCCAGCTTCTCGCATCTGCTCCACGCTAAGCTCCGCAAGACCACAACCAAGGGACTCGGCCAAAGCGACACAAGCACCGGAAGCATGGTGCGCCTGCCGAAAAGGCATTCCGCGCCCCACGAGATAATCAGCTAATTCCGTAGCGTTAAGGAATCCGGCTTCCAATGCCCGCTCCATAGCCTGAGGCACAAATTCGACCTGATCGAGCATATCGGCCATGATTCCGACGGATGCACCAACCGTGCGATCCACATCAAAAAACGGTTCTTTGTCTTCCTGAAGATCCCGATTGTAGGTCATGGGCAGCCCCTTGAGCAGCGTCAGCATCCCCATGAGGGAACCGTAAACGCGCCCAGTCTTGCCCCGCATGAGCTCACAAATGTCGGGATTTTTCTTCTGAGGCATAATAGACGATCCAGTGGAATAGGCATCGGGAAGACGAATATACCCGAACTGCGGATTGGCCCAAAGAATCAGCTCTTCGCAAAGTCTGCTCAAATGGGCCATGATCAGGCTACCCGCTCCGATCGCCTCCACGGCAAAATCACGATCCGAAACCGCATCCATACTGTTCTCAAAGGCGCGGTCAAAACCAAGGTCCATGGCGGCAGACGCCGGATCAAGGGGATACGTGGTACCCGACAGGGCCGCGGCCCCCAAGGGAGATACGCGAACCCGTTTGAGGCAATCCGCCACGCGTTCGTGGTCACGCCGAAACATGCAGGCGTAGGCCAGCAGATGCTGGGCCAGGCTCACCGCCTGAGCGGGCTGCAAATGTGTGCATCCCGGCAACAGTGTGTCTTGATGTTCCTTTGCCCGGTGCACCAGCACGTTCACCAGCCCGGCCAGCAGCTCGCTCCACTCTTTCAGGCTTCGATTCACATGCAGCCGGAAATCCACGCCGATCTGGTCGTTCCGGCTCCGCCCCGTGTGCAGCTTGCCGCCCACAGGCCCGACGATCTCCGTCAGACGAGCCTCAATGTTCATATGAACATCTTCAAGCTCGACCTTCCATTGAAAATCTCCGGCATCGATTTCGGCACGCACCTGTTCCAGTCCACGGCATAAGGTCTCGGCCTCATCTCCTGAGATCACCCCCTGGCGGGCGAGCATACGCGCATGGGCTTGAGAACCGGCAATATCTTCTCGGTAGAGGCGCCAATCATACGACACAGATTCCGTATAGGCTTCCACAGAAGCACTGGTACCTTCCTTGAATCGGCCGCCCCAAAGTTTTTTATCCGCCATAATGGTTCCCGCTTAGTCGTCGGAATCCCGACCGCCCCATTTGTTCTGACGCATGCGTCCCTTGAGCCGCAGCCCCACCAGTTTGATGAAGCCGTCGGCGTCGGCCTGATCGTAGACCGCGTCTTCCTCAAACGTGGCCAATTCTGGATTATACATGGAATACGGCGACTTGCGTCCAAGAGGAATAACATTACCCTTGAACAGCTTCAATCGCACGGTTCCGGTAACGCGCTCCTGCGTCTTATCGATCATGGCCTGCAACGATTCCCGCTCGGGCGAGAACCAGTAGCCGTAATAAATCATCTCCGCATATTTCGGAATGAGGCCGTCACGCAGATGCATAACCTCACGGTCCATGGTCAGCCCTTCCAGGTCACGATGTGCCGCGTGTAGAATGGTTCCACCCGGGGTCTCATAGACACCGCGGGACTTCATCCCCACAAAACGGTTTTCCACCATGTCCACACGCCCGATGCCGTGCTTACCGCCCAATTCGTTGAGCTTTTGCAGCAAAGCCGCCGGTGAATGTTTAACCGAGTTGATGGCGACCGGATCACCGGATTCGAAATCAATGGTAATAACCTCAGGCTCATCCGGAGTTTTTTCCACGGGCTGGACCAAACGGTAGCAATCCGGACCTGGCTCATTCCACGGATCCTCCAATTCGCCACCCTCAAAACTGACGTGCAGAAGGTTCGCATCAATGGACCAGGGCTTTTTTCTGCTGACCGGGATGGGGATACCATTCTCCTCGGCAAAAGCCATTAAATCCGAGCGCGATTTAAGATCCCACTCGCGCCAAGGGGCAATCGTCTTGAGACGGGGATCCAGTCCCATAGCCGCCAACTCGAAACGAACCTGGTCGTTCCCTTTGCCGGTGGCGCCGTGCGCCAGTGCCTGGGCATCCTCCATGTTGGCGATTTCAACCATGCGCTTGGCGATAAGCGGCCGGGCAATGGAGGTACCCAACAGATACCGTCCTTCATAGATGGCATTGGCGCGGAATGCGGGGAAAATATAGTCCCGAACAAACTCTTCGCGAAGATCTTCCACGAACGCTTTGGTGGCCCCGGTTTCCAGAGCCTTTCCTTCAATGCCGTCCAGTTCTTCTCCCTGACCCAGGTCAGCCGTGAGAGTCACCACTTCGCAATCGTAGTGCTTCTTGATCCATTTCAAAATAACCGACGTATCCAGACCGCCGGAATAGGCCAAAACGACCTTCTTGATGCTGCTCATTGTTGGTACCTTAAAAATTATTGTTTTGTGGATGCAACAAACTGCTGTGCGGGTTGGTGCTCTGCCCCGTGCTGGGAGTAACGAAAGCGCTCGTCAAGGCTATCCACGGCCACAATCGTTGGCCCGCTGCACGCTGACCGTCACCATGCCACATCGTCTGCTTTTCCTTTTTCAGCCGGGTGCCTATTCGGCAAACACCCATTCCATAATGGCCTTTTGCATATGCAAACGATTCTCAGCCTGGTCAAAGACCACGGAGGCCGCCCCTTCAAAAACCTCCTCACTCACCTCTTCACCGCGATGTGCAGGCAGGCAATGCAGGAACTTGCAATCAGGCTGGGCCAGGGCCATCAATTTCGCGTCAACAAGATACCCGGCAAACGCAGCTTCGCGCTGCTTCTGCTCCGCTTCCTGCCCCATGGACGCCCAGACATCCGTATTGATGTAATGCGCTCCTGTGGCGGCTTGTTGCGGATCATCCGTCAACTCGATCTTCGCGCCCTCGGATCTGGCCTTTTCCAAAATTTCCGGATCAGGCCGATATCCTGCCGGACACGCCAGGATCAAGGAAAACGGAAAACGTGCGGCCGCATTGATAAAGGAATGCGCCATGTTGTTCCCATCGCCGATCCAGGCCACACGAACGTCCTCAAGCTTCGGGGTTCGTTCGTACATGGTGAGCATGTCGCTCATGACCTGACAGGGATGGTATTTATCCGTCAGCGCGTTAATCACAGGAATGGTTCCGTACTCCACCAGTGTTTCGAGCACGTCCTGCCCGAAGGTACGCACCACAAGACCATCCGCATACCGGGACAGCACCCGCGCCGTATCCTTGAGCGGCTCACTGCGACCCAACTGGGATTCGGCAGGAGTCATCAGAAGACTCTGTCCACCCAACTGGCGGATGCCCACCTCAAAAGAAACACGGGTTCGCGTGGAAGCTTTTTCAAAAATCAGGACCACGTTTTTCCCGTTCAGCACGCTTCCTCGGTGCCGCTCCGCCTTCATGCGGTCGGCGCGTAGGAGAATCCGGGCGGCATCTTCTTTGGAAAAATCCAGGATGGACAAAACGTGTTTCATGTAATGACTCCAATTCCTCTGTGTGGATCATAGAAAAGGGATGAATGATGCATGACACGGACACGAAAGTAAAGCGCGAATGAAGCGCGGAAAGCACGTTTCATCCGGGTTTCGCGAGGGGTATTTCACTCTGCAAATTCGTAAATCGGAACGCGCCGCAGGAAAACATGAACCACTGGCTGCTCAGGCCAACGAATCCAAGGTCGATTCCGTCAAAAAATCCATTTCCGGACCATGATCAAAACCCGCCAAATGCAATACGGAGTGGGTCAGCAAACGGATTAAATGTTCTTTTGGCTCCTGCCCATAAAGGCGCACCTCACGCACCAATGTGTCAACCGAAAGGACCATCTCTCCCAAATACGAATCGTCCTCTTCCGCCGCAACGGGCAGTATGGTCTCGCCATCGTCTTCATCAGCCATGGCGGGAAAACTCAATATATTGGTCGGCCCAAAACAGCCAAGAAAGGCTTGGTTCAATCGCCCGATCTCCGCATCGCCAACAACCCGCAACGTCAGATCCGCACCATCCAGCGACAACTCCGACAATATGGCCTGAAGAAGCGGCAACAGTTCACTCCGGCTCATGGGGAACCGTGGGTCCGGCCGAGCCTCCATTACGATGCGCATCAGTTCCCGGCTCCGGCGTCATGAGAAACGCTTCCGTCATGATTGCGTCCACCATTGCCATTCTGGGTCTCGTGGCGGTCATAGGCTTGTACGATACGTCCCACCAGCGGATGCCGAATCACGTCCGCCTCTTGAAAACGAACCGTGGCAATTCCCGGCACCGTATCAAGAACCCGCACGGCCTGAACCAGTCCGGAAATTTGTCGACTGGGCAGGTCGATCTGGGTCACGTCCCCGGTGACCACGGCCCGGGAACCGAATCCCAACCGGGTCAAAAACATTTTCATTTGTTCAGGCGTGGTGTTCTGGGCCTCATCAAGGATCACAAAGGCATCGTTGAGGGTCCGCCCGCGCATGAAAGCCAAGGGAGCCACCTCGATGATTCCGGTCCCCATAAGCTCCTGCACCCGCTCAAACTCCATCATATCATGCAAGGCATCATACAGTGGACGAAGATAGGGATTGACCTTTTCCACCAAATCACCGGGCAAAAAACCCAGCTTCTCCCCGGCTTCAACGGCGGGCCGCGTCAAAATGATCCGCTTGACCGTGCGTTTGGTCAGGGCCGCAGCAGCCATGGCAACCGCCATGTACGTTTTGCCCGTTCCGGCCGGGCCGATGCCGAAGACAAGGTCATTGGACCGAATAGCCTGCAAATATTCCCGCTGGGTCAATGTCTTGGGGGCTATGGTCTTACGTGGGGAAACCGCATAGACCGTGTCCTCAAAGACTTCTCGCACTTGGGCCGAAGGATCCTTGAGCAAAATCCGACAGGCACAGTCCACATCCTGAGGATGGATCCGTTGCCCGGCCTGCAGCATGCCATACAACTGGCGCAGCACGTTGGCCGCGAGATCCACATCCGAAGGATTGTCTCCTCGCAACACCACATGGCTGCCGCGTGTATCGATCTGCACACCCGCCTTTTCCGCCAGCAGGTCCAGATGCGCGTTCCGGGGTCCGAAAAGCCGCGCCGCCAATTCGCTATCGTCAAATTCCAATGTTTGCGTGGCCATCATGCCGTCCCATTGCCGCGTTGCACGAGCTTCCAACGACACACACGCCGTTCCAGAAGATTCGCAAGTTCATATAATGCCGCGCCCAAAGCGCTCATGCCGATTATCCCGGTAAACATCTCCGGATAATTCATACGCCCCCAAGCGTCCATGATCAGATAGCCGAGACCGGACGACGTGGCAAAGGACTCTACAAAAAACAGAACGGCCACGCTCGTTCCCGTGCCAAGCCGCAACGCCGTAAATCCATGGGGTAATCCCGCGGGAATCAATACGTCCAGAGCCACATGACGACGAGTTCCTCCCAAAAGCCGGACGCTGTCAAGGTATTTGCGATTGACCAGACGCACCCCGTCACGGGTCGTCACCAGAATCTGGTACCAGAGGATCAGACTGATCATGGCGATCTTGGCGATGTCGCCCAGGCCGAGCAAAAGCAAAAACACCGGGAGCAGTACGATCTTGGGGATGGGATATGTCAAAAAAACGAACGGAGCCAGCACACCGTCTACTTTGGAAGATCCCCCCATGAGCACCCCAAGGGGAAACCCGAAGGCAAAGGCCAAGGCCATGGCGGCCACGGCACGATACGCCGAAGATTGAAAATGACCCCAAAACGCCGTTGTTCCCAGGGCGGCCACAAATGCAGTCAGTGCCTCCTCCGGATGGGGCAGCAGGGCATTTCCAAGCCCCAAGGCAGCAAGCTTCCACACAAGGGCCAACACCGCCACCACCAGCACATAGGCAGCCCAGGAACGAAAATATTGCAACATCACCAAAGCCGCTCCACGCAACGCCGCAATTCACGCAACAGCACAAAATACCCGTCGCTGTCGCGATGACCCGGCGTGCCGAAACCAGGGTTGTCAAAGCAAGCGGCTATCCGCGCCGGGCATCCGGCCAACACGACGATGCGTCCCCCTAAAAAAATCGCCTCCTCAAGACTATGCGTCACGAGGAGATAAGGAGTCCGATTCCGATTCCACGTCTCCAAAAGCGTAGCCTGAAGCCGCTCCCGAGTGAGTGCATCCAGGGAAGAAAACGGTTCATCCATCAAAAGGACAGAGGGGGAAGAAACAAAAGCTCGGGCGATGGCCACCCGCTGCTGTTCCCCACCGCTGAGGGCACCGGGAAAATCATTATCCCTTCCGACAATCCCGACTTGGCGGAGTTGCGCCCGCGCCATATCGCAACGGACGGCGCGGGATGTGCCGCGAATCTTCAACCCCAATGTCACATTTTGCAGTACGGTACGCCAGGGGAGCAAACCATAATCCTGAAGAATGATGGAGATTTCCTGGGTAGGACGAACTACGGGTTCTCCGCGCAGCAGCACGGACCCCCGGGCAGGATGCAGAAGTCCGCTCAGCGCATACAGCAACGTTGATTTACCGCAACCGGACGGTCCGACCACTGCCAGGGTACGGCCGGAGGACAGGGCCAAATCCACATCCGCCAACACGGGATGCCCGGGCCGGTGTTCCAGGGACAACGCCCGTGCTTCAAGTACCGGACGATCCTCTCGGGGGAGCGCGTTTCCCACTACGGCATCGTCCGCCGACAGACAGCAATCATTGCCCATTGCCGCGATTACCCGTTATCCTGTTCAACGGAAGCTACCACTTCAGTATATGGAATAGGGGCCGAAAGCATGTCTTTCCCACGCATCCAGGTCTGGACGTCCATGACTTCATCCGCAGACGGCAATGCCGGTTCCGGGTAGGTATAAATGGGAAAATCCGAAACAAGCGGTTTGGGTATCCGGCACGTTTCCGCCATGAGCGAACGGTACTTCTCAGGCTGTTCCCGCAAATGCCGCAAAGCCGCCTCGTAGGCGGTCATGAATGAACGCAACACCCGGGCATTCCCGGCAGCAAAGCGTTGATGCAGGCACAGCACGGTCAGCGGCAAATCCAACTGCTCCGTGGTCATGGCCGTGGAGCCGCCTTTGAGCCGTGCCAATGAAAGCAGCGGCTCAGGGAGCAACGCGGCGTCGAGCTGACCGGACAGCAACATTTGGAAGCGGATGGGGATTTTTTTCACCTCCACCCTATCCCAATGGTCCGGAGCCAACCCCCGGTCTTCAGCGATCTTGTCCAGTAAATATTCCATAATCGTGGAACGAGAATACCCCACTTTGGCACCCGGCAAATCATGCTCCGCCGTCTCCAGGCCTGGAGCCGTAGCCAGACCAAACATGGGCTGCCCGGGAGTGGTCCGGTAGGAAACCGTAACCACGGGAAAAGGACGCCCTTGGTCCAGAAGCAGCAATGCCGCAATCAAGTCGCCGAAATACCCGTCCAAACGACCAGCCTGCACCGCCACATCCCGCTCCATGGCACTGGCAAAGGGAACCAGCTCCACATCCAACCCCTGTTCATCAAACAGCCCTTCCTGCTCCGCCACCTGCAACGGCAGCGTATCCAGGACATTGAGGACGCCGAACCGAATCGTCTCTCCGGCCCATACGGCACCATTCCACCAGAGACACATCAGAAAGGCGAGCGTCAGCCAGACGACGTTTCGCTTCATTTCCTTTTTCCCCTCGAACAAAAGTATTTCCGTGTCTTAAATGGATATGGCGCAAGCATCAACCCCGGCGAACCAGCTATTGAGCCTCTGTTGCAGCCGTAAGCTTGGTCACATTGCTTTTGGTGAAAAAACCGTCGAAATCCCCGTAACGGAGGATGTACTCATTGACCAACAGCGTATGCTCCATGGGTTTGGTGAAGGTCTGATGCAAGCCTTCGGAGGGACCACCGACCAACTCCACAAGAAATTCGACCCCTTGCTCCTGCAACCCTTGAAACGTTTGTTCGATGTTCTGCGTGTGAAACGCCAAGTGATGCACTCTTGTATTGTAATTATGGATATATTTTTCCGTTGGACCAGAATCTTCCATCCCTGCAAAGGGTTTGATGCCGGACGTAAAAACCATGGAAAAATCTTCTGCAGAAAGACGAGCAACATTGGTAATAGAATTGAGGGACTCCACATAGACGGCGAAATCGAATTGGTAGTTGGTCCATTCCATAAACTCAATAATGGCGCGATCCCGCTCCTCAGCACGCACCCTGGTCGCTGCGTGGTCAAGCTCTCGAACATTGGAGAGATGAGGATAATCCGGCTTTTCCAAGCGCCAGTTCAACGGCACACTGCCCGGCCAGGCCCACTGTCCTTCCTCTTGCAACCATTGCACAAAGCCGATGGAATTCCCCGTATACCGCGACGGCGGAGTTTGAATAAACAAAAAGTTCTGCGTACGGATCGGCTCCGCAGTGAGAAAACAACGCCCCTGTTCTCTTTGTAACGCCACAAAACGTTCCAGGTCCGGACATTTGAAAATAAATGTTTCCAAGCGGGTTTGCGGCAGATGCTGCGACTTCGGCCCTGGATTGAACGGAGCAAATGGCGTGCATTCGCCAGACCTGCACGTAAACAGAAAATCAGCTGATCCCTCCTGCCGTAACTGGCATCCACGACCGGATTCACTTCGCCACGCCTGCTCAAACATATAGCCTGTGACGGACAAAAACTCCTGGGCAGCATCACGCAAAGATTCCGGCTCCACGTTGACCACCACGGCTTCCAGCCCGCCCACCATTCCTTCCAGTCCAGCCGCCTTCCTCGTCTGAAGCGTCTGGTCCACCTGTTCCCGCAACGCGGTATCACTATTTTCAAACGGCAGGGACATGAACACCTCCCTTTTCTCTTTTTATTTGGATGAAGGCCTGTTTGCTCTTCGCCCCTCATAACAAATTCCACAAATTTCTGCAGTGGAAGCCAGCCATGAAAAAACCCGGGAAGGTCTTCGGCCTTCCCGGGACGATCTTCACCTAACCCGAGATCACAGGCCGAGACGTTTCGACGTAAGCAGCTTTCGCCCGGTCGCGCCCACAATATCGGCAACCAAGTCCTTCTCGGCAAACCCGCATTCCTGGATCGTGCGGACCAATGCAGCGACCCGCTTTTCTTCCTCAAGATAGGCGTACACCACATCGCGCATGGAGCGGACCCGGGTCAATCGGTTGATCCAGCCCAACCCCTCAGCATACAGAATTCGGGAAGCCATAAACGCCGCCAGCAAAGCAAACTGATGTCGTCGGGGAACGTTTTGGATGATTCTGTCCGCATAGCGTTCCACCAAGATGGGAGGACAATAGGCCAGCAAGAGGTCGCACAGCGGCTTGTCGTCCGGCAAAGAGGACACGTCCTTGGAAAGCATGGTCACGATAGAGTCCCCCAAGGAATTGATGGCCCGGGACACTTCGTAGGAAAGCTCCGTCAAGGTCATGGTGCCAGAAGCGTAACGGTACTCCCGGAGCAAAAGCCGGGCTTCGTCCCTGGCTCTTTGCCGCAGAATTTCCAAAAGCTCCTCGGCATATTGATCCTTCATCTCTAAAAATTCCTCATCCGAAAGAATCAGCCCGGCCAAGATTTCATAGGAGGAACAAATCACACCTGTTTTGTTGGCCGAAGGACCAGGTACACAAAGAACCCCTTTGCTTTCCAACCGGGCACGGGCATCCGGGGCGATGAACAAGTTCGCCCCCTCCACCACGGCCCGAGCCGTTGGCGTACCATCCTTGCGCATAAATCGTTGCCAATTTTTGATATTCATAGTGTCCGGACGGCCGCCGGCTGGAATAAAGATGTCCGCCTCCACGATATTGTGGAGGTCATCTCGTTTGCGCACCCCATCCGGCGTATCCGTGGAAACGACAAAGGCTCCTTTCCCTGTCAGCTTGGAAGCATCAAAGTGGCTGGTTCGCAAATCAGCCTCAATCAAACGAAGCAGTTCCTCATAGTTCAATCCATCCGGATCATGTACGGCACCATGGCCGTCCGACATGGCCACAACACGGGCCTTGTCCCCGAACTCTCGGTGCAGAATCTTAACCACATTGGAGGCCACGTCACCAGCGGGTCCACCCGTAAGCTTCACAGTAAAAGGATCCCGATGCGGATCAATGTCCAGGGATCGCAACACCTCCTCGGCAAAAACGATGACTCCTTCGCTGGTCACGCCGTATCGCTTATGGTTGATGCCGGTACGGGGCTTGGAACTCATAAACGCATTGGGCCACCGATATCCGCGTTTCGCCGCCCGGGCCGTAATCCACTCAATATGCCGGGGTGTAATGTTCTCGTCCGGACCGAGATAAATTATTTCCTCATGTTGGAGATAATCCACTATCTGCGGAGCCAGTCGGCCTTTCTCGTCGGTGACGATGATGTCCAGGAGGGAATCCACCATGCTCTTTACGGCAAGATCGATCTCTCCTGTAGGCCCGAGCAGGATCACGGCCTTTGAGCCGCCTTCGGGGATATCCTTATTTTTGTATTGCTGCGCCCGGGCCAATTGATTGGCCTCGTCGAAAAGCCGGTTCGATTCGATTTCAAACTGTTCCTGGGTACGGGTCCGAACTACGCGCACCCCACCGCGGGACATGTCCCGATAGCGCACATGGAATCCAAAACAACTCGGCCCGTGGAAGCAATAAAAGGCATAGGGCCGTTCCTCATCCGGCAAGGGAGGAAGCACCCGTGGATCCATGCGGAAGCTCAATCCGAACCGATTGGGCATATAGTAGTTGCAGCGGAGCACATGGCGGAAAAAACGAAAGATATAGCCCAAGATCTTGCGGGCGATGTCATCATTCACATCCCGCAAAAGCGCATGAACCATATCCCGACGTTTCTGCTCCAACTCCTCCCGTGGCTCGCGAATCTCCGGGTCGAAACGCGCCTCGAAATATGAGGCCATGTGATCCAGAAGTTCCCGATGCTTCAGCGCGGTCCGTACGATTTTGGCCGACGTGTAGGCGTAAATATTTTTCCGGATCAAAAACTGATGCGCAAACTCACAGGCTGCCTGCAGGAGCATCACCCGGCCTATCTCCCAGCCGTCCTCTTCCGCCAACAGCTCCAGGCTATGGAAAGTAAACCATTTTACAGCCATAAGCTGCCGCTTCAAACGTTGAAAAGCGGGACTGCTCTCCTCCAAACCTCCCTGGGAGCGATCCAGATAAAACGACATGACCGCCATACGACCGGACTCGCCGCGTTCGAATTCGTCCCCGTAAGCCCGGAGCACTTCATACCCTTCCCGCTGGAACACCTTCAATGCCTGCAGAAGCACGCCCCGGGCGGGCGGGTTTTCCATGGCCAGCATGATGCGATCGAATCCCTGGGCATCATCGGAATCCAAAACAACATGTACCCGCTCCGTGGACTCCACACAGCGGCACATTTCAAAATGGCGTACTGCTCGATTCGGTTCAAACTTATCGACATAATCCTGGGAAGCCGAAGCCAGGAATTCTTCAAAGGCCGCCTCGTCATCCAGTCGCATCCCTGCGGAACGCACTAGATCCAGAGCCTGACGGAACGGCGTGGTGCGTGTTTCACACAAAGCCTGCTTGCCCAGCAGAAACGTATCCAGGCGGAGGGAATCATCCATGCTCGTATACAGCCTGGCGGTCTGAATCCGCTCCTCCGCCAGCAACCCGACCGAATGAATCAGGGAAGCCATATCGCTCCCTGGCATGATGTGCGTCACCCTGGTGCCGCACGGACTTTTCAAAACCACGGCCTGCTGCTCTGTGAGCACCCCGGCCGAAAGCATGGCATGCAGATGCCAGAGTTGCTCCTCCTTGGTATGCGTTCGGAAATAATACTCGGGCATGTTTTGATGGAACCAGGGGACCAGGGAGTCGGCAGCCTCCCGCAAATCGCTTTTGAGCCGATCAAGAACCGCATCAACGCCGTTTTCTACATCCGATGCCATGGATTCCTCCCTGATTTTCGACATTCGTCGAAATAAAATCATTCAAAAAGGCATTCTTTATACACCAGACTCAGCAAATACCAAATCCGCGGCAACAATCAAACACCTTTTGCCTTTCGAAGAAAACGCCCCTTTACAGGGGACGGGACACCAAGGTAAAAGCCAAATGAGGGAAAACTCCGTATCGCGGGAAAGGGGAGGCTATGAGTCAAAAAGAAATCCTGCTTGAAACCGGCACGAATGAACTTGAAATTCTCGAGTTTTTCATCACCGAACCGGCACAAGGCGGGAAACCGCCTGTTACAAGTCACTTTGGCATTAACGTAGCCAAGGTGATGCAGGTTATCGAATCGCCGAACCTGGAACCGCCGGAATCCGCTCCCCATCCTTCGTTTTTGGGTAATATTCCTCTGCGGGACTTGATTCTTCCCGTACTCGACCTGGCGGTATGGCTTGACATCAATAGGTCTCCCGACGGGATGGACATCGTCATCGTGACGGAATTCAGCCAAACCGTTACCGGCTTCCTGGTTTCGGGCGTCACCGAAATCCACCGTGTGAATTGGGAAGAGGTCATCCCTCCGGGAACCTATCTCAACTCTCTGGGAACCGGGTCCATCATCGGCATGGTCAACATGGGGGATCGCTTCATCCAATTACTGGATTTGGAAACCATTCTTTCCGAAGTTAATCCCATCGACCACCACCGCCCCATGGATACAATGACGGAAAGCCGATACACGGCCCTGGTTGCCGACGATTCCGCAACCATCCGCCTCATGCTGAAAAACAGTCTCACGTCCGCAGGGTTCGACCCAATTATCACCGTCAACGGCAAGGAAGCATTGGCTACGCTCACCTCCATGGAAGAACAGGGAACCCCTATGCCGGATATCATCATTTCCGATATTGAAATGCCGCTCATGGATGGGTTCAGCCTTACCAAAGAGATAAAAACACATAAGATATTCCAAAAACTTCCCGTGATTCTATATTCTTCCATCATCACAAAGGAACTACGACACAAAGGTGAGTCCGTGGGAGCGGACGCCCAGGTCTCTAAACCGGAAATGGAACGCATCCCGGAAATCGCATCCAATCTCATTGAAGGAAGTGTCTCTTGACGACCATTGACGACGAAGTCCTTTCCACGTTTCTCAGTGAATCCGAAGACCGGCTCATGGACATTGAGTCAGGCATTCTCGCCATGGAAAACTATGGAGAAGAGACCGACCCGGAACTCATTCACAGTATTTTCCGAGATGCGCATTCCATCAAGGCCGGGGCAAACCTGCTGGGGCTGCGCAATATCGAGCGGCTTTCCCATGGCCTGGAAAACGTTCTGGACCGCATCCGAGGCGGAGGTCTGATTCCTGACAACCAAGTGGCGACCCTACTGCTCGAAGCCGTGGACAGCATTAACGAGTTGTTTGAAGATGTGGCATCCAGTGACGAGCAGGATGTGGAAGATTTGCACGGCGACCTCTGCGCCATGGCCCAAAACTGGACGGAGTAGATCGAACAAAAAAAGGCTCCAAATGTGGAGCCTTTTCCGAAAAAGTCACGCCGCAGGATTAATTCTCGCCAAGAAACTGATCAACTATCTGCATTTCTTTCATGGTCGTGAACTGAAAAACCTGCTCCTCCACCACTTTCAAAAAATCCTCATAGGAAACGGTTTCCAAGTCAATGGTGATGCCTCTGACGTCGAAGTAGGATTGCAAAAAAATCATAAGCCGATCCCGGTCCAAAACCTTGGCCAAGTCTTCCGCCTTCTCCAATCCCTGAAATGGCTTGTTCTGCGCCCCCACGTGAAACAGCTCCATGGCACGTTTGCCGTCCGTGATGACGCCAACCATGTTGAACGTTTTGAGTTGCGAAAGAAACTCCTCCGTCAGGCCCGGAATGGCCTGAAGGTCGGCCTTGGGGAAAAAACCGCAAAAGACTTGCAAGCCATCCTCACCTTCAAACATGGTATGGCGAAAAACCTTTAAATCCCTATCTTTGCGAGCTGCGTCAACACTTTCGTACACGTCGGCGGCAAACGCCATGGTTAGCGTTTTCAGAACGTTCTCATCCATCATCCTCTCCTCATTATGCCATGTGTCCCAACGCGGGGACGTGGTTTCGAACAAAAGGGCCGTCCCGAAACATTACAATGTGTCCCCAAAGATACACTTTTTTTAGAGGATGCCGTGCAATGGTCCACCTGGAGCTGCCAAGGCATCGACACGCCGGTCCACCTCGGGGTCGGTCTCCAGCGGCGGAGCATGGTAGGTTTTCAACCGGGCATCCATAATCAAGGGACCACGGCATCCCCAGTGCTTGCAATGGGTAAAAGCCCCTACCCCATACAGATCCGTAGCCGGGTCGGATCGAGTGAACGCGACCCAAAGGAAATTGTCCCAATCCGCTGCAGCGAACAACGCGTCATCGACAACAACCAGCAGAGGAAACCCTTCCAGCCCAGACTGAGATTCCATGGCCTCGGCCAATGCTTGCATGCGTGGATCATGCTGGTCTCTTTCCTGATCGTGCGATGGTCCCTGGACCACGAGAATTCCGGGAGCCATAACCTGTGGACGCCCCACAAAATCCGGCAGCCGCAACTCACCGGGAAGCTGCCGAGCCAATTTTCGTTTTGGAGTCCCCGCCACGGTCAGCAGCAGCTTGGAGCCTTGGTTCAGGCTGATGCCGGAATAATCCAGGGTATCGATGGTTGTTCGGGTGATAAAATGTAAATCACGGCTCAAGTCAACCCGTTCCAGGACATGACGGAAAAATTCCGGAATATCATGGGCCGACAAATCGGGATCGTCCTCTCGTGCTCCGAGAAGCACATACTTGGAAAGAGAAGTTTGGGTGTTGCCCAAAAGGGACAATCCATTGGTCAGCAGCTCCTGCGGCTTGCGTTCCTTTTCGTATGGAACATATCGTTCGCTCCCCACTGCCAACAACAAGGGATGCACCCCGGCCTGATCCACGGCATGCACCTCGTGCACACCGCTGAACACGGTGGGAACCAACGGTTCGGTGAGTTCATGAATGAAGGTGCCGAACACCGTGTCCTCCTGCGGTGGCCGCCCCACAGTGGTAAACGGCCAGACCGCATTCCTCCGGTGCCAGACTCGGCGCACCCGCAACACGGGAAATTCGTGGGTAAGACTGTAATAACCGAGATGATCGCCAAACGGACCTTCCGGTTTTTCCGCGCCGGGCAGGATTTCTCCACTAATACAGAAATCCGCTTCGGCCAACACAGGAAGCGCCCCGCGATCCGTGCCCGGCGGCGTTGCCATGCGCACACGACGTCCTCCCATGGCCCCGGCAAAAAACAATTCCGGCATCCCCTCGGGAAGCGGCATCACCGCAGCCAGGGTCATGGCCGGGGAACCTCCAACAAAAACATTCACGGGGAGCGCCTCTCCGCGTTCCAACGCCTTGGAATGATGAGCACCTATTCCACGATGGATTTGATAGTGCAGCCCAACTTCCGTATCCGGGGCATACTCGTTCCCCGTCAATTGGACACGATACATCCCTAAATTGGATCCACTAAAGCCACGCTGGTCGGGGTGCTCCGAATAGACTTGCGGCAGCGTAACATACGCTCCGCCATCATTGGGCCAGGAAACGAGATGCGGCAAATCCGAGATGGTTGTGGTCCGCTCAAAAACCGGACCGCCGGACACCTTTTTCGGAGGGACGCTCCATGCGGTTCGGGCAAGCCCCGGGAGTTGTCCGGGGGATCGAAAGACACGTCGCAAGCCCTGCATCGGATCCGCCTTAAGAGCCAGCATGTGTTCCACAGACCGCAGCGTGTCCCTGAATATCCAGCGTGTCCGTTCCAGTGTGCCGAACAGATTGCAGACCATGGGAAAGGCTGTCCCCTTGACCCGAGTGAACAGCACTGCGGGTCCACCGGCCTGGAACACCCGCCGTTGAATGGCGCCCGCTTCTAGAAATGGATCAATTTCGGAATGGATGCGCACCAAACGACCCGCTTGTTCCAGATCGGTAAGGCACTCTCCAAGATTACGATACCCCATGTCCTTCCTCCGAATCGAGCTGTCTCGCCATATCGTCCTCACTATCCAGGCCGTCGGTCCCATCCTCCGGGCGCCAGCCGGAACGCCACACCTTCAAAGGGACCACATATGGAGGCAACCCGTTATCACGAAACCAGGAATCCACCGCAAAAGCCCGGCCCGATGCACGCTCCAACAACACTGCCGTGTTGTGCGGATAAAAGATGAACGTCCCCCGTTTTGTGGGGGGAGCCACTTCATGGTGCCGCAGTAGCCCGTCCCGCTCAAGCATGAACAAATACACACTGGTATTGACGGATTCGGCCACACAATCCAACTGCCCGGCCCCGGCATGGTCATTTTTGGCCACATCCGCAGAAGTCCCAACCTGAACCCCTACAAACGACTCCAGCAACGCCACAGCCTGAGCGATACTTCGCCGCTCCGTTGACGGTGATTCCGCTGCGGGAGCCAGCAAGGAACGTACTTGACTCCATTGTTTCGCTGTCAAGGAGACACCAACGCTCCCCCGGCAACCAAAACGATCACAAACATCAAACCCCCGGGGAGTGGGGTGGGACACCATGCGGTACTTGCGTAACGTTTCGGGGACCGAGGCATCCCGAATGCTGCAGCCACAGACAACCAAACAAGGAGTCATCAAGCATAGCCAGACCATAAAATGCCGCATGCCGCCCCCTGAAACAGATGGATTCCGCACCCAACAGTGAACCGCCGGTTTGCAACGGCAATCACTCCAAGCCCTAGGGAACTACCCAATGCGGTTTCGTTTGTCGAGTTGCAGACTCGTTGACAGGAACACCACTATGGAACATAATATCATTTCCAAAGTTTAAAAAGGGTTCCGGTAAATGTCACACACAACATATCTGCTGTTGTTGCTTTTATTTCTGTTTACGGAAGTGGTCCTGCTCCTGATCCACCATCAAGCCCACACGGACCGAACCGTTCAAATGAAAAACTTCCTGGAAATGGAAAACGACAAGCTCAAGAAAAAAATCGAAGCCCTCCAACTGACCATTCAGGAATCCCGCAGAGAGCTTGAGGCCAAACGGCAGGAAGCGGGATCCGGTCCCTCTATATAATGATTATCTACATTATCCTTTTCATTCTTTCCCTTGCGGCCTTTTTTTACGTGCGCAGCTCCATTACCCAGGATCACCATCAGCGGCGACAGGGGTACAAGGAGGCTCATGCCACGCTCATAAATCAATACGAAGAGCTTTTGCGTGAGCAAAATGAAATCAACAGCGAGATCAAAACCCTTACCCAGCAAATCATCCGTTCGCAGCACGATGCGCCTCCGTTGAGACCAGGGCGTGTCTCCAAAAATGCGCCCAATTCGGAAGAAGCCCTCTCCGCCCACATGCTCACATCCGGCCTGATCACGCTGGAACAACATGAAAAAGCGACGCACACCATGCAAACCATGAAGCTGGACCTGCTCGGCACATGCCTAGCCCTTGGTTTCATAGATGAAGATACGGTCCTGGAACTCAAAAAAATGTTTCCACCGGAGCACTAGCAGACAGTCGGATCCAAGCCTCACGGACGGTTCTGCTCCAATGGCCGAATTGCCTTTTCGCCCCCCTCTCCTGAAAAACGAATCGCCCCACCCCCATAGCACCCCCTCCACCGAACATGCTGCTGAAAAACGCTCGACTGCTGTCTTGCTTCAATGACGTCAGATATTCGCGTACAGGAAGCAAACGTCGGCCTTGATATTTTTTCGCGCCTTACACTGGCTCATTTTTGAACAGCCTGTAATATCGTTTTTTTTCAAGGGCCAGCCAACCAATGACCGCAAGCAAACGCTTCCTTCAGCCGTCCAGTTGCCGTCAACGTACATACGGGCTTTCTCAATTCCTACGTATGTCCCGCCTCGCATCGCATTTTGCGGTGACCCCTTACTCGCTGTTTTTGTGTTTTCCCTAGCTCTGTACCCATGCTGTACCCCCACATTTTCCACCTGACTGTTCTGGTCACTTTTTTCTTGTTTCGCAAAATTCAGCGTTCCAAATCGTCAAACACACAAACCCCGCCAGCCATCACCAAGGAACGCGTAATTATTGCACAGCTTGCCCCAACCTCCTGAATCTGTTAGATGATCTTGTTGCAATTGCTAGAATGCCAATCGGGATAAAGGGGCGAATTTCATGATTTCTTTCAAAAATGTAGATAAATGGTACGGAGAGCATCACGTTCTCCAACATATTGATTTGCAGATCAAAAAGGGTGAAGTTGTTGTGGTCTGCGGTCCCTCCGGATCGGGTAAAAGTACCTTAATCCGCTGCATCAACCGACTTGAACCAATACAGAAAGGGCGCATCCTTGTTGACGGCATGGATGTGAACGATCCACGTACCAACCTGACCAGACTGCGGGCCGAAGTAGGGTTCGTATTCCAGCAGTTCAACCTCTACCCGCACATGACGGTTCTGGACAATATCATGCTGGCTCCCCGCATGGTGCGATTGATGCCGCGTGTCGAAGCTGAAGAGGCGGCCATGAAGCTCCTGGAAAAGGTGGATATTCCGGACAAAGCAGATGCCTACCCCTGTCAGCTCTCAGGCGGGCAGCAGCAACGTGTAGCCATTGCCCGTGGTCTGGCCATGCAACCGAAAATCATGCTTTTCGACGAACCGACTTCGGCGCTGGATCCGGAAATGATCAACGAGGTTTTGGACGTCATGAAACAACTGGCCCTGGAAGGAATGACCATGGTCTGCGTCACACACGAAATGGGGTTTGCTCGCGAAGTGGCCGACCGCGTCATCTTCATGGACGAGGGCATTCTCATTGAGGAAAACACCCCGGACGAGTTCTTTCACAACCCCCAAAGCGACCGGACCAAAGACTTTCTCGGCAAAATTCTTTCCCACTAATATGGATGTCGGACCGGTCGGCGACCGTCGCGGGCTGGTCTTCTTCGTTGCGCGGTTTTCAATCTCAACAATGAAAGGAGTGTGGAGTGATGAGAAAAACCAGAATCGTCGCCCTCGCCGCCCTGGTGGTCATGTTGGCCACCTCCCTGGCCTATGCCGGTCCTACTTACGACCGTGTCATGCAGGAAAAAGTCTGTCGTGTCGGCCTGATGGCCAACTCCAAGCCCGCTGGGTTCATCAATGAGAACGGCGACTGGATCGGCTTTGACGTGGACATCGCCACGGAACTTTGCCGCCGCCTTGGTGTGAAAATCGAAAAGGTCCAGGTCAACAACAAAACCCGAGTGACCATGGTCCAGACCGGTCAGATCGACATGTCTCTGGCCAACATGACCCACAAACGCGAGCGTGATAAGTCCATCGACTTCTCCATCACGTATTTCTTTGACGGCCAGAAATTCCTGGTCCGCAAGGGTACCGCCTCTTCCTGGCAGGATCTAGTCGGCAAAAAGATCGCTTCCATGCAGGGAACCACCTCCGAACTGAACGTTCGCGCTCTGCTGAAAAAGCTCGGTGATCCCGATGCCGACAATAATGTCATCTCCTACCAGAACGAAGCTGAGTGCTTCCAGGCGCTGAAGATGGGCCGTGTGGCTGCATGGTCTACGGACTCCACCCTGCTCATCGGCTACGCTGCCGAGGAACCCGGCAAGTTTGAGCTGATCGGCGACTTCTTCTCCAACGAGCCGTACGGCGTTGGCCTGCCCGAAGATGACTCCGCCTGGCGCGACGCCATCAACTTTGCGCTGCAGGATATGTGGCAGGACGGCACCTACAAAAAGATCTACGACAAGTGGTATGGCCCGGAATCCAAGTGGGCGTTCCCGCTCACCGATGAAATCGAGCTTTGGCCGTAAACGCACACAACAATCACGGGGGGCGCGGGGATATTTCCCGCCCCCCTTTTGACTCGTGAAACCATACCATTGTGGATGTTGAACATGGCCCACTTGCCTTTCTTATACCAGGAGACTTGGCTCCCCACACGTCGGCACACAGCAGCGGCAGCCAATGTTTTTCGGGTCTCCTCCGGTACGGCTTCAATCAATCCACTCAGCGCAACAGCAAGCGGACATCGTCATGATTAAATTTTGGCTTGAAAAGACCTGGGTACAATACCTGCTACTCTTCGGAATTGTCGGCTGTATTCTTTTTTATTGGATATACGCCTTTAAATCTCCGTACGAGTTCCAGTGGAGCGTGCTCTTTGAGCATAACACCACTTATGACAAACATTTCGGCCTGGAACTCCTGCATGGTCTGCTGACCACCATCACCATCTCCCTGATCAGCGCAGCCATTGCCCTGCTGCTGGGAGTCTTTTTCGGCCTGGCCAGACTTTCTGAATTCAAGCCTTTGTACTGGCTAGCTACGGCGTATGTGGAATTTTTCCGTAATACTCCTCTGCTGATCCAACTTTTCTTCTGGTACTACGCCTTTCCACAGCTTTTACCGGACGGCATTCGGGATTGGGTTTACTTCGATATCGACATGACCTGGTTCGGCATGAAAATCGCCTTTGAATTCTGGTGTGCCACGGTGGGACTGGCCGTGTACACCGGCTCCTATATGGCCGAGGTCATTCGTGCGGGTCTGCAGTCCATCCCCAAAGGCCTGTTGGAAGCGGCATATTCTTCTGGCTTAAGCTACATGCAGGTTTTGATGAAAATCATCCTGCCCATTGCCTTCCGCAACATTATCCCTCCCCTGGGCAGCGAATTTCTGAACAACCTGAAAAACTCCTCCCTGGCCATGGTTGTTGGCGTGGCGGAATTGACATGGACGTCCCAGGACGTGGAAGCCCTCACATTCAAGGGCTTTGAAGCAGCCTGTGCCGCTTCCGTGCTGTATTTGCTGACCTGCTTGTTTACATCCGGCGTGATGAACTCCATCAACCGTCGATTGCAGGTCTCCAACGGCACCCCTCGAAGCGGTCTGATGGACCGATGTCTTGATTGTTGCCTTGCCCCTGTTGAAAAGGGATATCGTAATGTTTCAAGGACACTGCGCAGAGCTGAGCGCAAAAGAAAGCTCAAACGCCGCGCCCGGGCAGAGGTGGGTGTGGTTCCACTTTGGCAGGTTTATCTGGAAAAAATATGGGTCATCTTTGTAGCAATTCTTAAAATTGCCTTTGTACTCATTCTGCTATTTCTTGTCGGCAAAACCCTTATCGCGCTGTGGGGCTACGATTGGAGCGGCATTAAGGAAAATCTCCATGTCCTGACCTTGTTCCGCTTCCCCGCTCCGGCTTCCGAAGCAATCTACTGGGGACTCGGCGGCCTGGTTCTGACCCTGATCATGTCCATCATTGTCCTGGCTGTGAGTTTCCCGATCGGTCTTCTTGTCGGGCTGGGTCGCTCCTCACGAAATCAGCTCTTTCGGATTCCATGCACGGCATACATTGAGCTGATCCGCGGCAACCCCCTGATCATGGTCATCTTCTGGTCCTACTTCTTCATCGGGGTAGTACGCGGCGGCAACTACCTTGACGCGATCACCTCGGCGACTATCGCCATGACCGTTTTCAACGCTGCCTACATCGCGGAAATCGTCCGTGCGGGCATCCAAAATCTGCCTTCCGGCCAATTTGAAGCTGCCTACTCTACAGGACTCGGCTACTGGCAAACCATGCGAAAAATCGTATTGCCGCAGTCCTTGAAACAAATGTTGCCAGCTATTGTGGGGCAGTCCGTGGCCATGATCAAAGACACCTCCCTGGCATATATCATCGGTGCCACGGAGTTGACCCTTGCAGGCCAGATCATCATCAACAGGCGTACCGACCTGATCTTTGAGATTTACACTGTGATCGCCCTGCTGTACTTCCTGATGTGCTACAGCCTGAGTCTCTGGGCCAGACGCCTTGAACATCGACTCAGTCCGGAACAGGTCCGTCTGGAAATGTAGTCTGATTCCACTATGAACAATCGAACGGGCCGCGCAAGCGGCCTTTCCTTTTCACTTGATTATATGAGGCTCACCAATGGCAAATCCCCCGGTCTCCTCCCCCCTGCAACGTCCACTGATCCTGGTGCACGGCGGTGCATACGACATCCCCGAAACGGCTCATCAGGCACACTTGTCAGGCTGCTCCAACGCCGCTCAAGCCGGGTATCAAATACTTGCCCAGGGCGGATCGGCGCTGGACGCCGTGGAAGCGGCTGTCCGCATCATGGAGGACGACCCGACATTTGATGCCGGACTTGGATCATTTCTCAACGCTGATGGTGAAGTTGAACTTGATTCCATCATTATGGACGGTGCCACGTTGAACTTCGGATCCGTTGCAGCTGTTCAACGAATCAAAAATCCTGTTTCCCTGGCTCGTTTGGTCATGGACAAAAGCGGCCACTGCATGCTGGCCGGAAACGGCGCTTTTCAGTTTGCCGACAAGATGGGTATTCGTCCTTGCCGAACACAGGATTTGCTGCATGGACGAGAAAGAGAGCGTTGGGAAAAAGCACGTTCAGGCGAGCAACAAAAGTATGACGAATTCGGCAACCCCTTGGAAATGCCTTCCGACACCGTAGGAGCTGTTGCTATTGACCAAAATGGCAAAATCGCCGGCGCCACGTCCACCGGGGGTACATTCAATAAGCTCCCCGGACGGGTGGGGGATTCTCCTCTAGTGGGATGTGGTTGCTATGCGGACAACTTGGCAGGGGCTGCCTCCTCCACCGGCCAGGGGGAAACCTTTATGAAAATTGTAGCCTGCAAAACAGCCTGTGACTTTATGAAATCCGGCATGACGGCCCAAGAAGCAGCCGATGCGACTATCGCCCAACTGGGGACGCGGACCAGCGGGAAAGGCGGCTTGATCCTGCTATCTCCTAACGGAGACGTCGGCGTTGCGCACAACTGCCGCAACATTGCCTATGCACTGCAAGCGGCTGACCAACCACTCCATGCTGGAATTGAAAACGCACGGTAGACCACTCTTCGACACCACATTCGCAACACCACGTAAAAAGGCCCGAAACATACTGATTGTTTCGGGCCTTTTTACATAAGGACACGTACCGGTTGTTACCCCCGGGAAACCAAGGGACGCTCCCCATTATTTCGACGGTTGAGGGACCGCATCACGGTTTCTCCATCCCGTTCCGGAACGGTAAAGGTGGAATGCTTCCCACTAATGCGAACATTCTGCACCTTAAACGGCCGGATGTGAGCTTGTTGACAAACAAAATCCACAAACTTCCTCGGGGTCATACCATGAGCGCGACCAACAGCGGCCCGGAAACGAACCCGTCCCCCACTATGACCGGGTTTGCGGATGCTGCGCACTTCCCGATAGGCTTTGGGGTCGAGTTGCTTTCCATAGAGACGTTGCAGGAGACCGGCAAGGATTTCTTCCGGATCACCTTCGGCCAATACTTCACGCGCCAAGTCGTGGTACGCCTGCGAAGCGGTATCAGCGTTCTCCAAGGCAAACTGTCGCAGAATGTTTTTCCGGCGAACCCGGATCACATCCTCAACAGTGGGAAGCGGCTTTTTTTCCAGACGCAGACCGGCACTTCGGGCGATATACATCAGCTTACGAAATTCGCTCGGCGCGATAAGGGATACCGCCACGCCTTCTTTGCCAGCGCGTCCGGTTCGGCCAGTACGATGAACGTACGTTTCCGCGCTTTGCGGCGGAGCAAAGTTTACCACGTGGGTCAAATCCGGCACGTCGATACCGCGGGCAGCTACATCCGTGGCAACCAAAATCGTGGCACGACGACGGCGGAATCGCTGAAGAATGTCCTCACGCCGGGGCTGTGACAGATCGCCGTGAATCGGCTCTGCGGGATACCCCCGCTCCGAAAGCCATTCCGCCAAACGATCACATTCCGCCTTGGTCCGGCAAAAGACCAACCCGTAAAAATCCGGTTCCGCGTCAATGACCCGACAAAGCGCTTCAAAACGATCCTGCGCCATGACTTCATGAAAAATCTGACGTGTCAACGGAACAGCATCCGCTTCATTCCGTACGTTGATCACCTTGTAGTCGGCCATGAACTCCGCGGCAATGCTGAGCACTTCCCGAGGCATA
This sequence comes from Paucidesulfovibrio gracilis DSM 16080, assembly GCF_900167125.1. NCBI lineage: Bacteria > Pseudomonadati > Thermodesulfobacteriota > Desulfovibrionia > Desulfovibrionales > Desulfovibrionaceae > Paucidesulfovibrio > Paucidesulfovibrio gracilis. Next base: position 211,095 of record NZ_FUYC01000003.1, on the reverse strand, counting down.
GTGGCGGAAAACAACAAGGTCCGTCGATCTTGCCCCGCATGGGAGAAGATTTCACGCACGTCATCCACAAAACCCATATTGCACATCTCGTCAGCTTCATCGAGAACCAAAAAGGAGACGTGATCAAGTCGCAACGTTCCACGGCGAAGATGGTCCAAAACTCGCCCAGGAGTTCCGACGACAACATCGGCTCCACGACGCAATGCATTGAGCTGTGGCGCCATGGCCTGGCCACCATAGATAGGAACCACGGAAAGCCGCCGCTGACCTTTCAAGGAATGAATTTCGTCAGCCACCTGAATTGCAAGCTCACGTGTGGGAGCCAAAACCAACGCCTGGACGTGGCCAGCTTTTTCAGGAATACACTCGACGATGGGGAGGCCGAAGGCAGCGGTTTTGCCCGTGCCGGTCATGGCCTGGCCGACAATGTCTGTTTTACCGGATAAAAGAAGAGGAATAGTCTGGGCCTGAATCGGGGTTGGGGCTTGAAACCCCTTGGCTTCCAGGGCTTGGATTGTAGTCTCCGAAAGCCCCAGGGATTGAAAATCGTTCATTTGATCCTGCTGCAAAAGATTGAATCCGCCCTAGCGGGGACGGAAGGTAATGCGGCCCCGGGTCAAGTCATACGGCGACAACTCAACGGTGACCGTATCTCCGGGCATCACACGGATGCGAAACTTGCGCATTTTCCCGGAAATATGAGCCAGGACTTCGTGCCCGTTTTCAAGCTCCACACGAAACATGGCATTGGGCAGTGCCTCTTCGACAGTGCCTTGAACGGTGATTCCTTCCTCTTTGGACATGGAATACCCTCCCTGCTTATGTGATGATAAAGAGATGGGAAAGCCCGCCCCCGGTGAAAGGGACGGGCTGAAAGTGCCGAGTAACGGCGAATAGGCTGGAACTACCAGCGCGGACGCTCGGCGCGAGGCCGGGCTTCGTTGACCTTGATATTGCGGCCACCGAAATTGCTGCCGTCCAGGCCTTCGATAGCGGCGAGGGCACCCTGGTCGTCCATTTCGACAAAGCCGAAACCACGGGGGCGGCCGGTTTCACGGTCCTCAATCAACTTCACGGACAGAACTTCACCATAGTTGGCAAAGGCGGCACGCACTTCCTCTTCGGTGGAACTCCAGGGCAGGTTGCCCACATAGATGTTCTTGCTCATTCCTGAAAAAACTCCAAAACGTAATACAGTCTATGGTGCTTTCGCACCTAACAAACAAGGGACAGTGAACAAGATGCCACACTGCCCCTTGCTAACCGCGATTTATGCCGCCGGAGCATGTCGACCGTGTGCGACAGCGTCTTTCTGGACGCCTCCGACGTTCGCATGAGTGTCTTTACGGGATTCCATCCCCTTCGTCAAGAGAAAAAAAATCAAAAAAGACGGATCAATCAGCTAAGCAGATTTGTCACTCTATAAACCTTTCACACGATTATCCTGTATCCCCATCAGCGCAAGGTGCCAACCTACACAACCTACTGTTTTGTAGATCTATTTTGCGCAATACATTTCGACATTGCCTTGCACGTCGACTCCCACGCAGGCTTAGCAGAATACCAAAAATTACATATCTTGTTTGACTTGCCTCGTTTCGAACGCTATGGATTTGAAATTCTTTGATCTCTTTTGGAGAAAAAAATGAGGCCACCAAACTTAATTTATGCGTTGGACGATCGCCCTTCCCCCTCCATCGGGACACTGCTTGGCCTGCAGCATGTCAGTATCGTGGCAATTGCTTTTGTTTTTCCCGTACTTCTCGTTCGAGAAACAGGAGGAACAACCCTTGAAGCCTCATTCATGGTCAGTATGTCCATGCTCGCCGGAGCCGTAGGCGTAGTAGTTCAAGCACTAAAACGCGGTCCGTTGGGTTCTGGTTATTTGTGTCCACAAGTATGCGGCCCATCCTTTTTAACAGCCTCCCTTCTTGCGGCCCATGCAGGCGGTCTTCCGCTTGTTCTGGGTATGACGATGTTCGCCGGAGCATTCGAAGCGCTACTTTCACGTGTTCTGCACAAACTCCGCTTTCTGTTTCCGGCCGAAGTCACCGGCGTCATCGTCTCCATGGTCGGAATCACTGTTATTGCCGTGGCCGGGAAAAACTTCCTTGGCTTTGAACGCGGAGGAAACGCCATTGACCCATCAAGTCTGACCGTTGCCATGATTACCCTGTTGACCATGATTGGTCTGAATGTCTGGAGCAAGGGAAATCTCAAGCTCTTCTGTATCCTTGTCGGAATGCTCGTTGGATACGGTGCCGCCATGACTGTCGGGCTGCTGCCGGTGGACGAACTGACCCAAACCCTCAGCCAGCCCATAGTTTGGAATCCTTTTGCCCATCATCCTGGGTGGAGCTTTGATATCGCCCTAACCGGCCCGTTTGCCGTGGCCGTGCTCTGCTCAATGCTCAAAAGCGTTGGCGACTTGACGACGTGTCAACGCATCAACAAGACGAATTGGGTCAGGCCGGACATGGAAAACATCCGCAAAGGGGTTCTGGGGGATGCCACAGGTTGCTTTGCTGCCGGAGTTTTCGGAGGGATGGCGCAATCCACCTCCTCGGCCAACATCGGACTTTCCATTGCCACGAAGGCCACGAGTCGGACCCTTTCACTTTTCATCGGGGGCATACTGGCGCTTCTGGCGTTTTGCCCCAAACTCGCTGCCATTTTTGCCGTAATGCCTGCCCCTGTGGTCGGTGCCACGCTTTTTTTTGCTCTGAGCTTCATGATTGTAGCCGGAGTCCAGATCATGACCTCGCGCATGTTGGACGCACGAAAAACTTTTGTCATCGGTCTCAGCATTATTGCCGGTCTTCTCGTGGACGTGCTTCCAGAAGCATTTACAGCAGTTCCCCCAATACTGCAGCCTGTCTTTTCCTCTTCACTCTCGGCCTGCACCATCACTGCCGTACTTCTAAACCTCATCTTTCGAATCGGCATCAAACACTCCGTCCGAATCACCATATCGAAAAACGATCCCATCGGCGAAATTATTACCCAATTTATGGACAAACAGGGTGCCGCATGGGGCGCCCGCCCGGAAATCATTGCACGGGCAAGCACCGCCGTCATGGAATATCTTGAAGCACTCCGGGAAGCATACGACCCAAACCCGGCTACCGTGCAGGTCTCGTTCGATGAGTTACATCTCAAAATTCAAATTCTGCACCAGGGAACGCCACTTCCCATCCCTGAACAGCGCCCTACGCCGGAAACATTGCTGGAATCCGAAAAGGGCATGACGCTAATGGGGGCATGGATGTGCGCACGGTTGACAGACAACATCACCAGCACGACGTTCAATGGCCAGGCCGTCGTCAAAATGCATTGGGAGCACTAGGCTACCCACCAGCAAACAGATCCCTGCTCATCCAGCCCCTTTGGCAAAGGACATAAAGGGCAAGAAACAGTATGCCAAAGCTCTGTTGACCTCGGAGCGTAGGCACATAAATCCGTCGAGGAAGAGGGATATTCGTATAGGTGGAGTTTTGGGAAACTGACCGCAAACGGGATACTCACAAATGAAAAAGGAGCTGCCACTGAAACAGTGTACAACTCCTTGTCTTTCTAATGGTGGGCAATGCACGACTCGAACGTGCGGCCTCCAGCTCCGGAGGCTGGCGCTCTATCCACCTGAGCTAATTGCCCACAAAGAGAGATGGCTATACCGCATTGAGTCCCCTGTCAACTCTTTTTCTGCCACCAATGAAAAGCCCACAGTGAAACCCGCTAAAACGTTCCTTCCCCCAGTCGGTGAATCCCGGCACCATCCCTGACTGGGCATCTTGCCAGTCCAACGCCCCTAGGCTATCCTTTCTGAATGAAAAAACGTATTATCCTTGCCGTCAGCGGTGCCAGTGGCTCCCCGTACGCAGTCAGAATCGCTCAGGAACTCGGCAGGCATGAGCAACTTGAGCTTCATGTCATCGTTTCTGATGCCGCCCGACAAGTCATGCAACTGGAAACCGGAGGCTCACCAGAAAGCATCACCGACCAAGCCTTTGCCGTTCACAGCATCAGCCATATCGGCGCCCCGCCCGCCAGTGGGTCGTGGCGACATCACGGTATGATTGTCTGCCCCTGCAGCATGGCAACGTTGGGGAACATCGCCAACGGCACCGGAAATAATCTGATCCACCGGGCTGCGGACGTCACCCTGAAAGAACGGCGACCCCTTGTGCTGGTTCCCAGAGAAACACCGCTCAACGAAGTTCACTTGCAAAACATGCTTCGGGCGCACCGGGCGGGCGCCGTCATCATGCCAGCGTCACCCGGCTTCTACCATTCCCCGCAAAACCTGGAAGACGTCATACGTCAAATGGCGGGACGCGTTCTGGACCAACTTGATCTAACGCACGACCTTACCCGACGTTGGGGAGAGTCAACTTGATTCAAGGAGGAAACAACATGCAGATCACATGGAACGGCCATTCCAATTTTTGCTTTGAACATGAAGGGACCACCTTTCTTATTGACCCGTTCTTTGAAGGCAACCCCTGCGCGCCGCAAACCTGTGACCTGACTCAACCCATGGACGCCGTCTTGGTGACCCACGACCATGGGGACCATGTCGGCCAGGCTGTGGATATCTGTCGGGCAACCGGCGCACCGCTTGTAGCTGTTTTTGATACCGTCAACAGCCTGATAGACCAAGGCCTCCCCCCGGAGCAGGGAATCGGCATGAATATAGGTGGGACAGTGGAAATTGACGGCGTTCAAATCCACATGGTCCAGGCCATGCACTCCACGGCAACAGGCGTGGCAGCGGGCTACATCCTGACCTACCCGGACGGCTTCTGTCTCTACCATGCCGGAGACACGGGGTTGTTCGCCAGCATGCAGCTGTTCAGTGCCTTCCATGACATCGACGTGGCCCTGTTGCCCACTGGTGGGCATTTCACAATGGGACCGCGCCAGGCCGCCTTTGCCTGCAAAATGCTCGGATGCAAAAATGTGGTCCCTATGCACTGGGGAACGTTCCCGATCCTGGAACAGAGCACGGACAACTTCGCCTACCAACTCAAAGCCACAGCCCCAGACACCAAGTTGCTGGCCATGCAGCCCGGGGAAACAATCTCCCTCTAATCTGCCCCCAAAAACATGGTCACATCCTCTTACTGCTTCCGCAACGTCCGCAAGGCTGCGGCCAATTGATCCGCTTTTTTGGCACCGATGCCGGGTATTGCCCGGAGCTGCTCGGCATCGGCTCCCGCCATGGACTCTAACGTTCCAAAGTGCTCCCACAACAGTCGTGCCGTTTTCGGTCCAACCCCCGGCAACGATTGGACTTGGCTCTGCAATGTGACCCCTTTCCGGGCGATACGCTGCCGCCCCAATACATAACGATGGGATTCGTCGCGCACGCGCTGCAAAAACAGTAAAGCCGGTCCACCAGCTTTGAGGTTCAGGGGATTTTTCCTATCAGGCAAAAAAATGCGATCTTCCAATTCACCGGCTCGTCTTGACGGCCCTTTGGCAATCGCCGCCAAAGCTGGCGGAGCGTTCTCCTGATCCGACCAGTGCTCCCTCAAAACACGCTGAACCGCGGCAAGCTGCCCCTTGCCGCCATCAAGCAGAATCAAATCCGGCCACGGCGGGCCAGCATCCAAGCGTCGTTCCATCCATCCGGCCAAGGCCGCATAATCGTCGCCGCTCCCTTCCAGCTCAGGGAATGCATACACGCGGTATTCCGCCTTTACCGGCTGCCCATCCACAAAACAAACCTGACCGACGCGTACCCCTTTACCAGCAAAATGAGACGCATCCACTCCTTCGATACGCTCAATGCCGAAAGACAACCGCAACGCCCGCCGCAAAAGCTCTCCCACGTCAATCGACTCACGATCCAAATCCTCACGGGCGGCCACCTTACGTGCCAGATCCACCAACCCAGTTTCCTCTGGGCCGCGTGCCGGAGAGATGCTCACCCGCCCTTCACGACGCTCCGCAAGCAATTCCGAAAGGATGTCTGTCTCCATGGCCCATGGCAAAACGATCCGCCGCGGAATAAACCGATGAACATCATAGAACTGGCTTATAAACGAGCGTAGCGCCTCATCCCCTTCTTCTAGCGATAAGCCCGGCCAAAAAAAACGCTTTTCATCCAGCAGCCGCCCCTGCCGAACAAATATTTGTCCTAACCCCAGGCCTGCCCCTGTTTCGGCCAAGGCCAGGACATCCATGTCCGCCTCCCGCTGCAACACAACGGTTTGCCGTTCCACGGTCCGATGCACGGCACGGATTCGATCCCGAAGCTCGGCGGCTTGCTCGAACTGCAACGATTCCGCACAATCACGCATCTCTTGCTCCAAAGCAGTCAAAAGCTCACCGGTCCGTCCACGCAAAAACAACTCTACCCGCCGCACCACATCCGCATAGGCGGACTTGTCCACATTTTTCACGCAGGGTGCCCAGCATTGGCCGATGTCATAATAAAGACAGGGACGAACCCGATTGTTAAACACGTTGTCCGAGCACTTACGCAAAGGAAAAGCCTTGCCCAACAATTTCCAGGTCTGCCGGGCCGCGTGCGCCGAGGTAAAGGGACCAAAATAGACCGATCCATCACGAACCGTTCGACGCGTCATCAACAATCGGGGGAATGCACTTCGCTTTTCCAGACGAAAGAGTACGTACTGTTTATCATCGCGCAAAACGATATTATATCGTGGACGGTGCTTCTTGATCAAACTGGCTTCAAGCAAAAGCGCCTGCTTTTCCGTTCCGGCCAGTAGCGTGTCCACTCGGTACACCCGGGACACCAAAGCCTTGGTTTTCGGCGTCAGATGTACCCCGGATCGAAAATACGATGCCAGCCGTTTACGCAAGCTCACAGCCTTTCCAACATATAATATGTGTCCGCTTTGATCCTTCATGAGATACACACCGGGAGCGTCCGGATGTTCGGCTGGGACAAAGCGATATGGAGAAACGAATTCTATTTTGGGCATGCCTGAATCATTTCCGTTTTTTTTGTTTCTGACAAGTGCTGTTGAACTGCACTGAGTGTAAGTACAAAAACTTGCACGGTAAAAAAACTTAAACCTATGTCAAAAAAATGGTCAAAAACCCTTGCCAAGGGAATCTGAGGTCTGTATAAGGGCGCTGAAGGATAGGGTTGTTTCAGCGTACCTGCAAAAGAAGGAAGGAAAGTATTATGAAACGTATCGTGGTTCTGGCGACTCTGCTCGCCATGGTCATCGGCACCGCCTCCATGGCGTCCGCCGCTGACATCACCGCCACTGGTTCTTGGAAAATCTTCGCCGCTTGGTCCGACAACCTGGACTACGACGACGACACCGACGCTGCTGCTGAGAGCGATTTCGACGTTTGGCAGCGCATGCGTACGCAGTTCAACTTCACCGCCAGCGAGAACCTCACCGGTGCTCTGCAGCTCGAAATCGGCACCAGCGCCTGGGGTGAGCCCGGAGCCGGCGCCGACCTGGGCGGCGACGATGTGGCCATCGAAGTGAAGAGCGCCTACGTGAATTGGGTCTGGCCCAACACGGACGTGTCCCTGACCGCTGGTCTGATGCCTCTGGCTCTGCCCACCGGCCGCTTCGGCAACCCCGTGATGGATGACGACGTTGCCGCCTTTGTGGCCAACGCCCCCATCACCGAGAACGTCGGCATCCTGGCTGGTTGGGCCCGTGCCGCCAGCAACCTGGACGACGACGGCACCATTGCCGGCGCTAACACCACCCAGAACGCTTACCTGGACGTGGTCTTTGCCGTGCTGCCCGTCACCTTTGACGGTATCGGCGTGACCCCGTACTTCGCCTACGCCTACTCCAACGAGGACTTCGGCGCTCAGGTGCTGAATCCCGCTAACGCTGGTCTCTTCAACGAAGCTGACATGGGTCAGCTGGCCGGCACCCTGTCCAACATGGCTCCGACCAACGACGTCAACTTCGGCACTGAATCTTTGGATGCGTGGTGGGGCGGTTTCGCTTTCAACATGACCATGTTTGATCCGTTCACCGTGGACGCCAGCTTCGTGTACGGCTCCGCCGACGCCGGTGCCGATTTTGATCGCTCCGGTTGGCAGGCTGACGTGGCCGTGGCCTACAACGGCTTCGACGTTGTGACCCCGGAACTGTTCTTCGCCTACACCTCCGGTGAAGACGATGATCGTGGTGACTCCGAGCGTCTGCCCACCATCGCTGGTGACTACGCTCAGGGCGACTACTTCTTCAACTCTGGCGGACTGGTCATCGACGGTCCCCAGGACATGGCCGCTCAGCTCGGCTACTGGGCCTTGGGCCTGAACCTGAAGGACATCTCCTTCCTGGACGGCCTGACCCACCGTGTCGGCATCATGTACGCTGCCGGTACCAACGATGAAAACCTCGTTGCTCACGCTGCCGCCAACGCCAACTTCAATGGCATCGCTGCTTACGGCAACACCCTGACCGACGAAGATTCCATCTGGGAATTCTCCTTGGTCAACGAATACCAGATCTACGACGAGCTGACCGCGACTCTGGGTCTGGCCTACATCGCTGCTGACTACGACGAAGACGTCTGGCGCGGCAACGGCCTGACCGCCGGTGCTGACGACGAAGACGGCGCTCGTATGTCCATCGGCATCGAGTACAAGTTCTAAGCAAGCCTTAGGGCTTCTCGCTGAAACGACCCGCTGGGCCGGAACCGATAGGTTCCGGCCCTTTTGATTGCAGCCAACCACGTAGCCAACCGTATTGCCTCGCTTTCAGCTTTTTTCCGCAGCCTTCCCATGGTGCTGATACATTCGCTAAATGCCCGAACTCCACCTCTCGACTTTTTTCGCGTGGTTCGGTAAATATAGCGCTTCAGGCAATCTTCATTTCATCCATTCTCTGCAAGGAATATCCTCATGCCCTGCCCCATTTTTTCCTATGACGGGGAGAACGACTGGTTTTCCCTGAAGCAACGTCTTTCCGGTCGAAAAAATCCGGATTCCGTGGTTCAGGACCGGGTCCGCGCCATCCTCGACAATGTACAAAGCAACCAGGATCAAGCCCTGGTCGAATACACCCAGAAATTCGATTGTCCGGACTTTTGCGCGGAGCAACTCCGTGTGCCGCAATCCGCCATCGAAGCCGCCCCTTCTGAAATTCCGCCGGAAGACCTTCGTATTCTGAAGGAATCCATCGCCAACGTGCAGGCCTTTCATGAACGACAACGGGAAAACTCCTGGTGGACCACTCAGGAGGACGGAACCGTACTAGGACAAATGGTTCTTCCCGTAGGTCGTGTCGGCCTTTATGTCCCCGGCGGACAGGGAGGGTCCACTCCGCTCATTTCCAGCATCATTATGAATGCCGTACCTGCCCGTGTGGCTGGAGTGGATCAGATCATCATGACGTCGCCCCCGCGCAAGGACGGCACCCTGAACCCGTACCTCCTGGCCACGGCCGCTCTTCTTGAGATCAAGGATGTCTTTGCTGTGGGTAGTGCCTGGGCCATCGGCGCACTTGCCTTTGGCACACCCTCCATCCCCGCCTGCGATTTCATCGCCGGCCCGGGGAATATCTATGTTGCCACTGCAAAAGCCCTCCTCGTTGGAGAAGTGGGCATTGACATGGTTGCTGGTCCGAGTGAAATAGCGATCATTGCGGACGATTCCGCGAACCCGGCCTGGATTGCAGCGGACCTGCTCTCGCAAGCCGAACACGACCCTTTGGCCGCAGCGCTCCTCGTTACCACGGATAAACAACTGCCGAACCGGGTTACACAGAAGCTTGAAAGGCAGACAGCAAGTTTGCCCAGAGGAGAAATCGCGGCCAAATCTCTCGCGGAGTGGGGCGGCATTATCGTTACGCCGGATATGGATACAGCCGTGAAGCTGACTAACCGCATAGCGCCGGAACACCTGGAACTCTGCGTATCCGATCCATGGCCGCTACTGGGCAAAATACGCAACGCCGGTGCCGTATTCATGGGCCACCACTGCCCGGAACCCGTGGGCGATTACTTTGCCGGGCCGAATCACGTACTCCCGACTCTGGGGACCGCCCGGTTTTCTTCTGCCCTGTCCGTTCAGAATTTTTACAAAAAAACCAGTGTAATCGCAGCGTCGAAACAATATGTGAGGGAGCATGGTTCCAAAATTGCCCGCTTTGCGCGGTTGGAAGCTTTGGAAGCCCATGCACGTTCCGTGGAAATTCGAAATAACGACGATGAAGAGGTGAACGATGCAACCCGTCATTGAAACCAACATCAAAAACTATCCGCTGCTTTCACGCGGAAAAGTTCGTGATATCTATGAAATTTCGCAGGACAGTCTGCTCCTGGTCACCACGGACCGCGTATCCGCCTATGATGTGATCATGCCGGAACCGGTTCCCATGAAGGGCTGGATCCTGAATCAGATCACTCTGTTCTGGATGCGACGATTCACGGACCTGATCCCCAACCATGTCATCAGCGCGGACGTCGCCGACTACCCCGAGGAACTTCAGGCTCATGCAGACGACCTTGCAGGGCGAAGCGTTTTGGCCAAACGCGCCAAACCACTGCCCATCGAATGCATTGTCCGCGGCTATATCACCGGTTCCGGCTGGAAAGATTATCAAGCCACGGGTACGCTTTGCGGTCACGCCCTGCCAGAGGACATGCAGGAATCCGAGATGTTCCCGGAACCTCTCTTCACTCCTTCCACCAAGGCAGATCTGGGTGACCACGATGAGAACATCAGCGTGGCAAAGGCCACGGACCTGATCGGAAAAGAGTTGATGCAACAAGTCCAGAGCGTCAGCCTGGATATCTACAGCCGGGCCAGGGACTATGCTCGTGAGCGCGGCATCATCATCGCGGATACCAAATTTGAATTCGGACTTACGGACGATGGCCTGATCCTTATTGATGAAGTGCTGACCCCGGACTCCTCTCGTTTCTGGCCCATGGACGGCTACCGCCCCGGACAGGGACAGCCCAGTTTCGACAAGCAATACCTGCGCGACTGGCTGACGGAAATCGGCTTTAATAAACAACCGCCGGCGCCGCACATCCCGGATAACGTGCTCCAGCGTACCTTTGAAAAATATGCTGAAGCATATGAACGGCTTACCGGTCAAACCGTCGGAGCCTAGATGAAAGATATTCTTATTCTCCTCGGCGTGTTCGCCGTGGTCATGGTTTTCAACCGGTTTATTCTTCCCCGGCTGGGCATTCCCACTTGAGCAGCTCCGAACAAGTGCGGCTGGACGCCGCCGAAAGATGACACGGAAACGAACGAAAACACCGATGACACAGACCGGTCGAACACCACTTCCAAGGATGAAAAGCCCTGACAGGAGTATGTCCCGGACTTGACACCTGGAAATCCAGGGTCTATACGACCCGTTCTGCCTTGTTCTCCCCGCTTTTTGGGGAGGACCAACGACCGTAAGGAGGACAAACATGCAGAACTACGAAACCTTGTTGCTGCTCTCTCCCGAGCTTGAGGAAGAGCGTCGCAACGAGATCTTCACCAACCTCTCTGAAACCATCGAGGGTGGTGAAGGCAAAATCGTGGAAATGGACGAGTGGGGCATGCGTACCCTCGCCTATCCCGTCAACAAGCAGACCCGCGGTTTTTACATGCGCATGGTCTACGAGGCTCCGGGCGCGTTGGTGACCGAGCTGGAACGCAAGATTCGCATTGCTGACGGCATTTTCAAGTTCATCACCGTGAAACTGGACAACCCGGCTGCGAGCCAGGAGGGATAGATAGCATGGCCTTCAGAAAAAGATTCACTCCCCGGAAGAAGTTCTGCCGCTTCTGCGCGGACAAAAATCTTCCTCTCGATTACAAGCGCCCCGACATCCTCCGGGATTTCATCACGGATCGCGGTAAGATCATTCCTCGCCGCATCACCGGCACCTGCGCCAAGCATCAGCGCAGCCTGACCACTGAAATCAAGCGCGCTCGCCAGATGGCTCTGCTGTTCTACACCACCGTACACAGCACCGACGTCAAGAAAAAGAGCGTCTAGGAGGGGCCGACAATGAAACTCATTCTTAGGGCCGACGTGGACAACCTCGGCCGCCTTGGAGACATCGTCAATGTCAAGCCCGGCTACGGCCGGAACTACCTGCTGCCCCAGGGGCTGGCCATGCCCGCCACCGAAGGCAACCAAAAGCAATTCGACCTGGAGCTGAACAAACTCAAGGCTCAGGCGGACGCGCTGCGTACCGACGCCGAACTGATGGCTGAAAAAATCGCCTCCGCCCCCGTGGAAATCCGCGTGCGCGTCGGTGAGGGTGACAAGCTCTACGGCTCCGTCACCACCGCCATGATCGCGGATGCTCTCCTTGAGCAGGGCATTGATGTGGACAAGCGTAAAATCCTGCTTGACGATCCCATCCGCTCCCTGGGAGAGTACACCCTGGAAGTCAAACTGCACCCGGACGTTCGCGGCGAACTCAACGTCGCTGTGTTGCGCCATGGCGCGGCGATAGTGGAAGAATCCGTAACGGACGAGGTCGAACAGCCCGTCGAGGAGGCCACGCAGGACGTGGTCGAGGATAGCGATGCCGGAGCGGACGAATCAGCCCCAGAAGAGGCCTAACAGCAAGAAATCGCGCACACAAAACGGTGAAGCCCTGGATAGGGCTTCCGCCGATTTATTGCGCAATGTCCCCCCTCAGAACCTGGAAGCCGAACAGGCGGTTCTGGGGGGGGTTTTTCAGACGAATTCCCTGTTCCACTCCCTGGTCGATGTGGTCAGCCCCGAGGATTTCTACTCCCCGGTTCACCAGACCATCTTTCAGACTTTCATCGATCTTTACAACAAAAACACCCCTATTGACCTCATTACGGTCTCGGACTGGCTGCGCACCAAAGGCGTTTTGGATGAACTTGGCGGCCCGGTCTACCTCGCGGAGTTGGCGGATTCCCCCGTCAGTTCGGCCAACGCATCACGGCATGCTCACATTGTGCGTGACAAGGCTATTCTCCGCGACCTGATCCAAACAGCCAGCGACATTATTTCCAATTGTTACGACGCCCAAGATGTGGACGCCCTGCTTGACGAAGCGGAAAAATCCATTTTTGAAATCGCGGATGCCAAGACCACGGGCACCATCGCTAACAGCCGCGACCTGGTAAATTCGGTTTTTGACGAACTCACCAAACGATTTGAAAACAAATCCGCGGTTACGGGTATCAAAACCGGCTACCAAAAATATGACGATATGACCGCTGGATTGCAGAAGTCGGACCTCATCATCGTGGCGGGCCGTCCATCCATGGGAAAAACAGCTTTTGCCCTTAACCTGGGCCTGCGTGCGGCTTTGAACGAAGCAATTACAACTGCCGTCTTTTCCCTGGAAATGAGCAAGGAACAGCTCATGACTCGACTGCTGGCATGTCAGGGCAGGGTCAATCTGGGCAACCTGCGCACTGGCTACCTGCAGGATGAGGATTGGCTCAAGCTTCACAATGCGGCCAACGACCTGTCCAGCTCACCGCTGTTCATCGACGACACACCGGCTCTCTCTACACTGGAACTACGCGCGCGCTGCCGTCGCCTCAAGGCCGAACATAATCTGGGCCTCGTGGTTGTCGACTATCTCCAGCTCATGCGTTCCAGCCGGAAAATCGACTCCCGTGAACAAGAAATTTCCGATATTTCACGCAGCCTTAAGGCATTGGCCAAAGAGCTGAACATTCCCGTCATTGCCTTATCCCAGCTGAACCGCAAAGTAGAAGAGCGCAAGCCGCCACGCCCCATGCTCTCAGACCTTCGCGAGTCCGGGGCAATCGAGCAGGACGCGGACGTTATTCTCTTCCTGTATCGTGACGATTTTTATAACCAAAACGAAGACAATCCTAAAAAGAACATGGCAGAGGTCATCATCGGCAAGCAACGCAACGGTCCCATTGGGGATGTGGATCTCTACTTCCACAAACAATGGACCCGATTTGAAGACCTCACCACAACGCCCTACCCTTCGGAAAACGGGCCGACCGCCTAACTCGCTCAACACTGGAGGCGACATGTACTTCAACCCCGTGGAAACGCTCCCGCGCAAGGAACTGGAAACACTGCAGACGGAACGACTCAAAAAGACCATATCCATGGCTTTGCAATCTCCGTATTATTCCAGAACCCTCGGAGAAGCGGGCGTTACCCCGGAGAGCATTCGAAGCGTGGCCGATGTTAAACGGCTCCCCTTCACCACCAAAGATGATTTGCGAAACGAGTATCCCTACGGCATGCTCTGCAAGCCAATTGAGGAGTTTGTCCGTTTGCACGCCTCGTCAGGCACCACGGGCAATCCTACCGCCGTGTTCTACACACAACATGATCTGGATGAATGGGCGTCACTCATGGCCCGGAGTATGTACTCCTGCGGTATCCGCAAAGGCGACGTATTGCAAAACATGGCCGGGTACGGTTTGTTTACCGGCGGCCTCGGCATTCACTACGGATCGGAGCGGCTCGGTTGCCTCACTGTTCCCGCAGGCGCAGGCAATTCCAAACGCCAAGTCAAGCTCATCCGCGACTTCAACGTGACCGTAGCCCATATCATCCCTTCGTATGCCATGTATTTTTCAGAGTTTCTGCATCATGAAGGCATAGATCCCGAGAGTCTTCCTTTACGTATCGCCCTGATCGGTGCAGAGCCGCACACCGAGGAAATCCGTCAGCGCATTGAAAGCATGCTGCACCTCAAGGCCTACAACTCCTACGGCCTTTCTGAGATGAACGGTCCGGGAGTTGCTTTTGAATGTACGGAACAAAATGGGATGCATGTCTGGGAGGATGCCTTTCTTGTGGAGATCATCAACCCGGAAACAGGCGAACATGTCGCGGATGGCGAAATCGGCGAAGTGGTCATGACCAACCTGACACGGCAAGGCATGCCGCTCCTTCGCTACCGCACCCGCGACTTGAGCCGCTTCATTCCCGGTGAGTGTGCCTGTGGTCGAACTCACCGCCGTCTGGACCGTATTCAGGGACGCGCCGACGACATGCTGATCATCAAGGGCGTGAACATCTACCCCATGCAAATCGAACAAACACTCATGTCCATGCCGGAAGTCGGGCAAAACTATCTTATTGAACTCTTCCGTGAAGGCGTTATGGATCAAATCCGCGTCAAAGTGGAAATTCGTGAAGAATTCTTTGTTGAGGATATGCGCAAGCTTCAAGGCCTGCAAAAACGCATCGCGACCCGCCTCCGGGATGAAATTCTGGTTACTCCGCGCGTGGAACTGGTGCAATCCGAGTCCATTCCCAAGACCCAAGGCAAAGCCAAACGGGTTGTGGATCTTCGCGACGACTAACGGGTAGAGAACCAAAGGCACGCCGCCATGGATCATATTTGGGCTTTCCTGTTCCTGCTTCTTCTTTTTGCGGCCCAGAGCTTGAATATCTTCAGCCTTCCTGGAAACTGGCTGGTGGTAATCTTTGCCTCTGCCTGGGTTCTAGTGAGACCGGAGCATGGTCTCACGTGGCTTTTTGTCGGGGTTCTGGCTGCCTTGGCCTTTGCCGGTGAAGCGGTGGAATGGCTGGCGCAGTCGTGGGGAGCCAAAAAATACGGAGCTTCGGGACGGGGTAATTTTGGTGGTTTTATCGGTGCCATCGTAGGGGCAATCCTAGGGGCGCCTTTTTTATTTGGCGTGGGCGCGCTTCTCGGCGCGCTTCTGGGAGCCTATGCCGGTTGCTTCGTATTTGAAATCAGCCATGGCCGCCCTGCATCCGAAGCGTCACGGGCCTCTATGGGTGCTTTTTTTGGAAAATCCCTCGGCATGACCATTAAACTTTCGTTGGGCCTGACCATGTTCGCGCTTTGCGCACCGCGCGTCTGGCCTTAATTGAAGAGATACAAAGGAATCATCATGTCCACCACAATCGACGCCAACTCTTTCCCCGTTTATCGGGGCCGCATGGAATACGTCTGTCTGGGTTGCGGCAAACGTTTCCCCATTGACGAACTGCTCTATACCTGCCCGGAATGCGGCGGGGTTTTTCTTTTGGAAAATCTTGACTTCGAACAGCTGAAAAAAACCTCCGGCGCTGAGTGGCGTGCTTTGTTCGACGCACGCGCAGGCACGAAGAACACGGCTTTGCGCGGTATCTTCCGTTTTTACGAACTGATCGCCCCGGTGCTTGAAGAAGAAGACATTTTGTACCTTGGCGAAGGCAACACTCCCATTGTGAAGTCTCCCGCCAATCTCCAGCAGACTACCGGAGTGACCGCGGCATTCAAAAACGACGGGCAGAACCCCTCGGCCTCCTTCAAGGATCGGGGCATGGCCTGTGCTTTCAGCTACCTGCAACATCTCATCCGCAAAAACCATTGGGACCAGGTTCTCACGGTTTGCGCGTCCACCGGCGATACTTCTGCTGCTGCCGCCCTGTATGCTTCCGCCATCGGCGGTCCGGTCCAAAGCGTTGTCATCCTCCCGCAGGGCAAGGTCACACCCCAGCAGCTCGCCCAACCCTTGGGAAGCGGCGCCACGGTGCTGGAGGTACCCGGTGTCTTTGACGACTGCATGAAAGTGGTGGAACACCTCGCCGACAACTACCGGGTGGCGCTGCTCAACTCCAAAAACGCCTGGCGTATCCTGGGACAAGAGTCCTACGCCTTTGAAATTGCGCAGTGGTTTGATTGGGATGTGGCCGACAAGTGCATTTTTGTCCCCATTGGCAACGCAGGCAATGTCACGGCCATCATGGCAGGTTTTCTGAAGCTGCATCAACTGGAAATCATCTCAGATTTACCGAGAATCTTCGGGGTTCAGTCCCATCACGCCGATCCAGTATTCCGTTACTATGCGGTTGAAGATCCAACCGAGCGCCTGTTTGAGCCGGTCCAGGTGACACCTTCCGTGGCCCAGGCCGCCATGATCGGCAACCCGGTCTCATTTCCACGTGTTCGCCATTTTGCAGAACGTTTTGAAGCCATTGGCGGCCCTGGTGCCTTCCAGGTTGTGCAGGTCACGGAGCAACAGATCATGGAAGGCATGATTCTGGCTAACCGCAACGGTCACATCGCCTGTACCCAGGGCGGCGAGTGTTTGGCCGGTGCCACCAGGGCCGGAAAATTGGGGCTTATTTCTCCGTCGGAACTCGCTGTCCTCGACTCCACCGCGCATCAGCTTAAATTCGTCGACTTCCAAAATATGTACTTCCAAGACAGGTTCCCCCCGGAATTTGAAGTCACACCGAACCCAGAAATGGCCAACCTTCCGACTCCGGTCATTGACGCATCGGAACGCGACCGCCTTCCCCCGGAAGAGTATGCCGTGGCCGCCGCAACGAATATTGTAAACCGCCTGGGCCTGGAAAAAAAATAGAGGCAGGCATGGCGAAACGCATTCGGGCGGATCAGCTTTTGTTTCAGCAGGGACTGGCCGAGAGCCGTGAAAAGGCAAAACGCCTGATCATGGCCGGTCAAGCCCTGCTGGTGACCAAGGGTACGCCTGTTCTTGTGGACAAACCCGGTCAACAACTGCGCGAAGACGATCTTCTGGAACTGAAGGAGGCGGAACGTTTCGTAAGTCGTGGAGGGTACAAACTACTCACAGCCATTGAGCACTTCAATCTGGATTTCGA
The DNA here is from genome assembly GCF_900167125.1 of Paucidesulfovibrio gracilis DSM 16080. Lineage (NCBI taxonomy): Bacteria > Pseudomonadati > Thermodesulfobacteriota > Desulfovibrionia > Desulfovibrionales > Desulfovibrionaceae > Paucidesulfovibrio > Paucidesulfovibrio gracilis. The sequence goes on along the minus strand of NZ_FUYC01000003.1, from coordinate 193,558 downwards.
GGGTTTAACTTGCCTCGATGCCGGAGCTTCCACAGGAGGCTTTACGGACTGCCTGCTCCAGCACGGGGCGCAGAAAGTCTACGCCGTGGATGTGGGAACCGCGCAACTCCATGAAAAACTACGCAATGACCCTCGCGTGATCAGCATGGAAAACACCAATCTGCGCACGGCCCCAGCGGATTTGCTGCCGGAAACCGTAGACGCGGTGGTCATGGACGTATCGTTTATCTCATTGACGCGAATTCTTCCTGCCTGCATGCACTATCTGTCGCCCGCCGGATTTCTGGTCGTGCTCATCAAACCACAATTTGAATTGGGACCGGAAAAAAACCACAAAGGTGTTGTGCGGAACGAAGCAGACCGGCTGCAAGCGGTCACTCTGGTTCGTGAATTTGCACAACAGGAACTCGGGCTTACCGTTACGGATGTCGTTCCCTCGTCCATCAAAGGCCCGAAAGGCAACCAGGAATACCTAGCGCTCTTGCAAAATTCCCCCAAAAGATAGCTGCAGACCACTTCCAGGGGACGCACTCACCCCGCACAATAATCCGTATCCAGGGCATGCATACGATCCAGCATTTCCTGGGTTTCGCTCATATACTCACGCAATTCCGAGGTCAGCGGCGCTTGATCTGGCGCAAAACGTAGGTTCACAGTTCTTGTTCTGCTATACCCGGCCAACGAAACAATCTGCCCCCGGAACGGAATCGGCTCGGTATTTGGCGGCCGAAAGGTTCCGCGAAGCCACAAATCAATGCGTAGATTCCCAGGAGGTTCAACGTTTTTATCGTCAAAAAAAAATCGGCACCCCCCAGGGCTGAGGTCCAGCAATAAACCGGAATATTCTTGAGAAAAGGCCTGGATCAACGCGGGAAAATTGCAGGTATATCGTTTTTCATTCCGCAGTTCATGGAAATCCAACCGGTTTGGGTAGGTCACAAAAAGTAAAGAATACGGGGTGGCGATATAATTTTTGACCACGGAACGAAACGAAACCAACTTTCCGTGGCGAAGATACCGAAACGTCAAGGAAGCCCCTTCGGGAACCCGGCTGCGAATACCCGGAACAAGCGGCACCCGCAACAACACGTATTCATCCTTCACGTAGCCAACCATATGGCATTTAATCCGGTCCAGTGCCCCACTCGACTCCATGAGCACGCTTCCACCAATACTGATATCCATGAACCAAACATCCAGCTTGTAATAGATTTCGCGTTGCACACATCAAAAAGAAACCGGACAAACCGGCTTCTATCGGCTTCAAATGAACCGTCAGAATCAAGAGGCTACTGCAGAACCGTCCTTGGCTGCGGCATCAAAAAAACGCCCAATCATGCGTAAATGGCTCTGTTCCTCCTTGGCCAAACGGAAAAAAACAGATGCCTGCTCGCCTGTTTCAGCATGTTGGGCGCAGCGGGAATAAAAATCCAAGGCCTGTGCCTCAATGGACATGGCCAGTTCACAACCACCCGAGACACTGTTCAAAATCCTCTGCTCATCATGAAGAAACCACTGCGGCGCAACCCCGCCTTCCCCAATGGAATGCATCGTCCTGGCTGCAAAGGAGGCACGGTCCAGAGCAGGTTCCACACTTCGCCGGTACAGGGCATAAATTGCATTCATATGTTTGTCTTCAAACCCGGCAAGTTCATGAAAAAGCTTCCGCACAGCCTCCTGCGAGGATTGATCCGCCAGGCGGGAATAAAAATCCGCCAGACAAAATTCCATATTATAGGCAGCGGAGAAAACATCCGCCAAATCACCCAAGGACGACAGAAGATCCAGCCCCAACTGCCAGGCACCTTCCGCAGTTTCTCCTTGCCAAGCCATGATGCCGCCCTGTAAATTTGAAACGTCAGAAAAGCCATGGCCCTCAAGATATTGTGCTGCGGAATGACTTCTTGCCCCGGAACGGCAGTACACGATCAGAGGACGATCCGGATCCAACTCCCGGATTTTGTCCGCCAGTTGCGGCAAAGGAATAAGCCGGGCACCAGGAACATGCATCTCGGAGTATTCCCATTCCTGACGAACATCCAGGACTTCGAAATCACCAGGGTGTCCTTTGGCAAGCAAGGTGCGAGCCGTATCCGGATCCAAATGTTTCACGAGTTGGCTCCCCCACTGCATTGCCAAGCGTTATGGGTCAGTGTATCATCACTATACATTATAACCTGAAAAGATAAAAAAAGGCTATGCGAAAATCAAATATCTGGCGCTACTTTTTTGGAGAAGCCTTCGGGCTTCTTCTTCTTTCGGTTCTTCTTGCTGTAGCGGCCAACCATCTTCGGTCCAACAGTCTCCCCTTATTTTCCGTTCCCGTGGATCCCTCCACAGCCGAGCATGACGGTTCCAAAGATGTTGCCACGGTCACCCCGGTTCAAGCCATGGAAATGGCTCTGGAAGGCGGCGTAATCTTCGTTGATGTGCGCTCCGCGTTGGAATATTCGGATGGACATGTGAGCGGCGCACTCAGTATTCCTTATACGGAAGCCAAAGATCGATCCGAAGCGTTGCGCATCATCGCATATTGCAGTGGTCCGGAATGCGGAATGGCGGAAAATTTCGCTGCATTAGCAGCCAAGGATGGAATCCGGGTCCAGGTCATGCCCCAAGGAATCAGCGGATGGTTTGCCAGCGGCGGTCTGTTGGAGGCAGGACAATGAAACGTACGATCTCCCCCTTGCAAACACTTCTTGGAATCATCTTTCTCTTAGCCAGCTTCGACAAGCTGCAACACCCTGAAGCTTTTGCTCAAATCGTTCAAAACTATCAGATATTACCGGATGTTTTGGTCAATGGGGCAGCCCTGGTGCTCCCCATGCTGGAATTTCTTTGCGGCCTCGCCCTGACGTTCAATATCATGCCGCGGGGAGCCGCCTTCACGGTCACTCTCCTGATGACCATCTTCCTCAGCGCCCTGGCATTCAACTATGTTCGAGGGCTGGATGTGGCCTGTGGCTGTTTCACCACGGATCCTTCCGCCCAGGCCGACACTCTTTGGTCCCTGGCCCGCGATTCGCTCATTTGGCTGTTATCATTCACCGTTTTTATCAAACTGGTGCTAAAGCAACGAAAGTCCCGCTGACACGGCAAGAAACATCAGCCCAAGCACCCAATGCGAACAGACAAACGGCAGATTGCTTTCCCAGGCATCGGAATGATCCAGCCCCCGGGCCGCCACCCCCAATGATTGCTGCCAAGGGATCATGGCCAACCCACGCAGCGATGCCGACACCAGCAGTGGTATCCGCCGTCGCCATGGCAAATTGGGACATCGAAGCTGTACCGTCCGTCGCACGTCATCAACGCGTTGCCAGGTCAGCGGCAAAAAATGAATCATCAGGGAAAAGGCCAAAGCGGTCTTCCACGCAGCTTCCCGGCCAAGAACCGGTCGGAACAAACTGCACAGCCCCCGGCCCAATTGCCGGGCAGAAGTTACCAAAGTAAGGGCAACGCCCAACAGCAACAAACAAGAAACGCGTGTCCCCACCAACACCGCCTGAAGCAATGCAACCTGCGGAGCGGTCCCCCACGCCAAATCCAATGCCCCTTTGGCCACAGTCCAAAAAATGACAAACGCCAGGTATGTCCTAATCAGCCTCTTACCGCCCTGCCATGCGTTCAGATGCGCGAGGACAATGACAAGCAAAAAAAAGCAATAACTCCCCAAACCAATCCAGGATGATCGCCACACAAGGACACCGAGTCCAACGGCACAAAGGATTTTCACCCTCGGATCCAACTCGCAAAGGGTGAATCCGGCCTTTGTTTTTCGTCCACTCATTGCTTGCCGTCCCAAGGGACGATTCCAAGCCCCGCCTGCCATGCCGCGGGAGGCCGGACCCCAAAACGCCGAACATGGTCCAGCACGTGTTCCGGTTTCCCGTGCAACGCAAGCCCTCCCTGCGATAACACGCTGAGCGTGTCGGCAAGATCAATAACCGGTTCCAGGTCATGCACCGCCAACACCTGCGTCATCCCTTTGCGCTTGTTGTCGCGCACAATCCGACGCAACTCCAAAATCGCAGGGTAGTCCAGCCCACTGAACGGCTCATCCAGGAGAAGCACTTGCGGCGCATCCAGAAGCGCCGTAACCAAACACAATTTACGCTTCATACCACCAGACAGGGTATGTACGGGACGCTCCCAACAGGACTCCAGGTCAAAACTCCGCAAAAACAGTCGAGCCTCTTCCTCGGCTTGGGGACGTGTCTCTCGCCCGAGCATCGCATCCTCCCCCACGGTCGCTCCCAGCAGTTGCAAATCCGCATCCTGCAAGACCAGACGGGACACATCGCGGATATCCTCCCCGCTCGCTTGCCCAACAAACGCGCAGCCAGAGGAAGGCTGAACAAGCCCAGCCAACAAAGACAGCAACGTGGACTTCCCGCTGCCGTTCGTTCCGGCCAGCAGATGCACTCCGCCCTCCTGCAGCGTCAGATCGACCTCATGTACCGCCTGGGTGGAGTCCTGGTACGTATAGCTTACGCCGTTAAGACGGATCATCGTATTCTTCTCCAGAATGTTCTGTGGGGATTAGAAGCTAGTGACCCGCCACACGTTGGTCAAGCACAGAAAAAAGGCGGCCCTTGAAAAGGACCGCCCGACAACCGATTCGAATCAAACGTTAGAATTTGTACCCAATGGATACGCCGCCCAGCCATGTCGTACAGTTACGAATTTCCGTATCCTGAACAACGGCGTTGTTAATGTCGCGATCCTTGGCCCAGAGATACATCAGGGAGACGTCCGTAGTCCAATCACCCCAATCATAGCCGATACCGCTGCTCACGATGTGGCGGTCGTTGGAAGGCAGCATGTAATCCGCGTATTCCGGATTTTGAGGGCTTTGGTCAAAGACATATCCCATACGAAGCGTCAGCTGATCATCCACGAGGTACTCCATACCCAGCTGGATGCGGCTTGCATCGCGATAATGCTTCTTGGAGGTGATTTCGTTTCCCGTGATTTCAGGAATAGCAGTCACCGTCTTGTCGCTAAATTCGTAATACATGGCCGACAGGGAACTCCACTCCGTCCAGATGTAATCGAACTCAACGGTCAAATTGTCCATGGGTTTCACGGCCACGCCCATGGTCACGGAAGCCGGGAAACGGGCACTCATGGTGATGTCGTCATCACCGGCCGCATTGGTGAAATGACCGTCGCCGGTTCCTTCAAATTCATACCAATCACGGTAGGTCAGACCAAAAGAAAGCCAATCGTTAGGGACATAGTGCATTCCGGCGTTCCAGGTCCAAGCGTCCCCTTCAGGATACATGATCCACTCGTTGCCGTACGTGGGACCAGGTGCGATGACCGTGTGACGAAGGTTCTTCCGCAAATCCATCTTGCCATATACGTACTCCACGCCCACGGCCAAAGAAAGCTCATCCGACAGCTTGGCCGCCAGACTCGGATTCACGGAGAAGGTCTCCACGCTCGCCTTGTAAATATTGGCTGCTCCCTGCCAGTCATGGTCATAGTTCGTTCCAAGACCAAAGCGGGTGAACTCGCCGACGCCGAACCAAAGCCAATCATTGATCTGGAAAGTGGCATAGGCGTGCGGGGGGGCGTAGACCTTGCCCTTGGTGGTGACGTGCTCCCCACCCTTGATGTTGACGTCCGCGCTGGGAGCAATGAGCGTAACGCCCGTCATGGCCTGAATCCCTTCAAGACGGGTCATGCTCGCAGGGTTGTAGGCCACGGCAGACGCGTCAGGATCCTGGGTGGCCACCAAAGCCCCCCCCATGGCGTTACCGCGGTTACTCCATTCATACAGCCCGAAACCTGCCGCCTGGACCTGCGGCGTCAAGGCTATAGAAGTGAGCGCCCACATTCCAAGGGCAATAAAAATCCATACAGCTTCCTTCTTCATCTCCACACTCACACAAAGCCCTGCAATTTTCCAACGACAGGGGTTGTTGAACCACGCTCTCAGCGGGGGTTCTCTCCGCAAAACACTTTTGTAACAGAGGGCTTCCGCCTCATACCCATAAAAATTGCAAAAGTAAACATAAACAATCCCCGCAATTAGCCGATGAGATCAACAACGGAAGATAATTTTCCATCAAGACCATGCGTCGTGCACAGCCGGCACGCACCAACACTTTATTTGCAGGCAGGAGGAAGCGTGACCACTCTCGCGAAAATTCGGCAACGATGCTTTTTTGGATTGATGCTTACCGGAGGATGCGCCGGAGCTGTTGAGCAACACTGGGCGCATCAGGGAATGGGCTTCAACTTCTTCAGCGGTCTGATTCTGGTTGGGACAACGGGATTTCTTGGCAGTTTTTTAGGCTTTTTTATGAAAAACACCCTGCGAGTGATCCGCGGCCGAAGCGCCTACATGGGCCAGAGCAACGACGGCGTAATCATCGGCGCCTTGGTGGGAGCGGTGTTGGGCATCATTCTTCAGGCCATTGCCGGTGATGACCTGCACACCGCTGTAGGCGCATGCCTGGGGGCGGGCTTTGGCGGATTCATCGGAGCCTTTCCGGATGAGATGGTGCCGGACATGCTCCGACTGCTGTATAAGTCTGAACCGGAATCCCAATTTCTTGAGCCATTGGCTCCCGAATCCATGGAACCATAACCTGCGAATTCAGCAGCCGGAACCACACACGAAGGGCGCCCACCACAACCGGTGGACGCCCTTTGCATATGCGGATAAACCGCCGTGCTATGCAGTAATGCTACTGCATCTCAACCCACAGCACGGCACCGAGTTCCACATCCTTTCCTTCGATTTTGTAATCAGCATCGGTCAACGCCGCAAAACCCCACCAGCCCTTCCACGGGCAGGCAAACGTAAAGACGCCGTTTCCGTCGGCCAGAACTTCCTGCGTGATCATGCGACCCGTAGGAGCCTCACGGGAACCGTCCTGGTTATAGTATTCCACCTCAACACGCACGTACGGCGCAGGCTCACCATCCACCAGAACAACGCCCTGGAAGACATTGCCCGCATAGTTGCCGAACGGCCGCGTAAGCGGAACGATCTCGGTCTTGATGCCCAGAGGCTGGTTCCATTCCTCACCGCCTTCAAAGGCATCCACCACGGTCTTTGTGTAATGGATGATATAGTTGTCTTCCGCCGGTTCCGGATAGGCTTTCGGCTCCATAACAAAGGTATACATTCCCGGGCGCTTTACGGCATATTCCGCAGTCCAGGCCTTGTGGTCCATCACGGTTGCAGGCTTGAGCGTCTCAAGCAGACTGGTGGCCTTTCCTTCAAAATAGACGTCAAACTTCTCGGGCTTCACCAAATCCATTCCATGCCCCTCGAATGGATGAGAAAACGAAAGGGTCAGGCCAAGGCTTTTGTCTTCCTGGGTCACTTGGTCACGTTCCGGGATAACCATGCCGAAATGTGCCAACGCATTGGAAGCAAGCAACAAAAGCACCATCCCAACCATCATGCTGATTCGAAAAAATTTCATACTCCCTCCTGAATGTTGTTGCATGGCACACTACACCCAGCAGTAACACGAGTCAATCACGCTTTCATTATGAGTACGAAAGAAGGCATTCCTGCATTGCCCCGGAGCCTCGTTTCCTGGTACAAGCCGCCATGCGCATCGGCTGGTTTCTCCTTGTCGCTCTCCTTCTCGGAAACATTGTCCTGGCGAACACTGCCCACATATGGCGGTTCGACTCGGTTGTGGTCCATCACTCCGCCACCCGGGAGGGAGACTACGCCCTGATCCGACACCTGCACAAACAGCGCGGATGGAACGACGCAGCCTACCAACTGGTCATGTCCAACGGCACCAGATCGCTGCCGCCGGGCGCGCTGGAGGCCAGCGGGCGATACCGGCACCTGCTCCCCGGTCCCGCCACCAGCAACCAGCCAGCCAACCTGGGAGGACTTCACCTCTGCATCATCGGTAACTACCAAAACGATCCTCTGCCCGAGCATATGCAAATCGCCCTTGGACACGTTCTGCGGGAGCTTTGCCAAAAATTTCACATTTCGCAAGAACGGGTTTTATTTCACCGCGATGTCAATGCAACCCTGTGCCCCGGGCAGTATATTCAGAAAGAGGATGTCCTCCGCTGGATGAACCAAAAAGCCGATCAATGCCCACCGGACCTTGCCAAGCAGCATAAGCAGATTCTTGAGACTGCTGGATTATCTCTGGAAAGTTATCCAGGCCTTCTGGTGGCTCTTCATGGCGGATCAGTGTTGGCCGGACTTCTCATTTTTGCACTGGCACGAAAAATCAGGACCCGTAAAAAGCACTCTAATCGTCACACCAGCGACATCCCACGTCGCTCGGATCAGCGGAAACGGTACGACAACGCCACTCCCGGCGTACGCTATCCGCGACAACGCTGAAACATAAAACCAAAAAGGCGCGTTGTTCAGATAAACTGAAAAACGCGCCTTTGAGAGAAGCCAGGCACCCGGAGACAACCACTACCGCTGCTCCCTTTCGGGCCTGACGGGGTTCACGGCGTCACCGCCGCCCGGCTTCACTCTGATCATGTAAAGAACGCCCAGCCAGTGCCGGGACGAAGTATTTACGTGGAAAGGGAACCAACGTCAAGAAAAACCCCAAAGGTATCATCGAGATTCTCCCGCACTTATTATGTACTCGGCGCATGCAACAGATCCAACAAATTCTTCATCAGCATCCCCACGGACCGCGGCGAGAAACGCTGCATCTCCTTGCGAGCCGCCCTGGGCAACCCCGCAGGAATCCGCCCCCGGGAAACCTTGCGCAGCAAGTAGGCCAAGTGCCCTTCGTCAATGTTGCCCCACCGCATGTCCGGGGTAAACAATGGGACAGCACGAAGCATGGCATCGGATACCGAAGTCTCATGATAGCGTACCGGAAAGCTGTTTTCATCATTCATAAAAAACATATTCCCGGAAAAGCCGGTAGCGATCACGGGATTACCCGCTGCCATGGCCTCCGACAGTGGAAGCCCCCATGCCTCGGCATGATGCGCGCTTATGTACACATCGCCGACTTCATGCAGCGCCTGCATTTCCCCTTTGGAAAGGTGTTCTGAAACGTCAACGACATTTGGTAGTGAACCAACATCCCAAGGCTCTCGGTATTGCTTGACAATCAACCGAACATTGGGATCCCGCCCAAGCGTTGACGTGAAAACATGCAACAGGGTTGAAAAATTTTTTCGAGGGTTTATCGAGTCAACAATCGTATAAAAATAACGAACATCAGGTCGATATCCGATCCGCTCCCTCATGAAGGCTACGTCGTCATCACTTGGGGCATGCGGCGGCACCACGTGCGGCACAACGTCCACATTCACAAACCCGGCGTCTTGGAAGGCTTGGGCCGAAAAGGGCGTACATGTCCAAACACGGTCAAATCCCAAAAGATTCCGGCGATACTGTTCAGGAAGGACAACAGCCTCCCACACGCAGTAGGCCACAAGCCTTTTTATCCCCGCATATCGTGTGCTCCAGGACGGATATACAGACGGTTCGTCATGTACAATGATCACGTCAGCGGCCTGAGGAGAATCCACAAGCTCCACGCCGGCTTTGCGTAGAGCCGAGACAGCATTGGTCCCGGCCACACAATGGCTCACATATTGACTAAGATGGTAGTAAACCCGGACACTCATCTGCAGCCTCCGTTCCCGTCAAACCATTGTGCGCTTCACACAAAACCAAATGCAAACATCGCCTTGCCAAAGGAAACCAGCTGTGCCAAATCCCTGGCTGTTGACTATCGCTTTTGCAAGGAGTCCTCATGTCCACCTTTCTGAATCGTTGCAGTGTGACCCTGGCTACACTCGGCCCGGTGGGGCGCATCCCAATGGCTCCGGGTACTTGGGGTTCGGCCGCAGCACTGTTGCTTGCTCCCTTTCTTTTCGTCCCGCTTCCTATGGGAGGCCGCCTGGCACTCCTGCTCCCCGTATTGGTCATCGGCGTATGGGCTTCCGGCAGGGCGGAACAAGTGCTGAAGGCCACAGACCCAGGGTGCATTGTTATTGACGAACTTCTCGGTCAATGGGTCGCCCTGCTGCCCGTCACTGTTCCCACGCTCGTTCATTATCCCCGCCTTTGGGAATACGCCTTGGCCTTTGGCTTGTTCCGATTGTTCGACATTCTCAAGCCGTTTCCCATCCGCCGGGTGGAACGGCTGTTTCCCGGTGGGTTCGGTGTCATGCTCGATGATCTTATGGCGGGCTTGTATGCTGCAGCAGCCCTTACGCTATTGCCCAAACTGGCAAACGCAATCGGCCTGCCTTTGCCATAACATCTGCTGCTTCAACATCTTCCAAGACATCAAAAACAAAATGCCGCGCCCATATGTTGAAGGCGCGGCATTTTGTTTGAATACTACAGACAGTTCCTATTGGAACACACGGAATTGATCCCGACGATTCTTTGCCCAAGCTTGTTCGCTTCGACCGGAATCCAATGGATTCTCCTCACCGAAACTAACGATGGAAAGACGGTCCGGAGCCACACCCAGAATCACGAGATAATCATAGGCGGCTCTGGCACGCCGCTCCCCCAGAGCCAGGTTATACTCCACGGTACCACGCTCATCGCAATACCCCTCAATAACCATGGTCAAATCCCGATAGGACTTCAAAATTTCCGCCTTAGACTGCAAAATATCGCGGCTTTCCGGGGTAAGCTCGTTGGAATCGAAGGCAAAGAAAATCATGGTAGTCAGATCCTGCACCGCCTTGGCTTTACGCTGGGCGCGAAGCTCCTCCTCGGTCGGTCCCTGCTGAGCAGGCTGCTCTCCCCAGTCCACCGGTTCTTCCACCACTTCGACCTTCGTGGCACCGGGAGGCATGGTTTCAGCACGCTTTTTACCGCATCCCACAAGCAAAGCCGCGGTAACGCTCAACACCAACATCATGACCATCAGACGTTTCCTGCTCATATCCTCTCCTTCACGTTTCCGCCCTGCCGCGGATTGCTTTGCTGCAAACGTACCGGAAACTCTTTTTCCAAAGACACAAGAAGTTGTACCTTCTCCACAACAAAAATCAAGCCCCGCAAGCTGATTCGGGTTCTTCTAGTACTGTATACGAGAGGTATCCCAAGCCGGGGCCGTGGCCTCCCCGGACCCGGTAGGAACCAATTTGGGCTGATCGGCATGCCGAGTCGTTAAATAAATCTGATACGTCCCGCTCCGACTGGAAGAAAAGGCAATAAAATATCCATCCGGACCAAAAGCCGGCTCCTCATCGTTTCCGGGACCGAATGTTATCTGACGCTCCTGGCCAGTCATCAGATCGTGCACGAAAATCCTATGCCGCCCCTCCACCTGACGGGAAAATGCCACATAGCGGCCGTCCGGACTCATGCAGGGACTGGTGTTGTACTTTCCGTCATGCGTAACACGACGTACCTGCCCCGTAAGCATCTCCTTAAGAAAAATATGAGGATTGCCACGACGGTCGGACACAAAGGCCATACGGATACCTTTCTGATCAAAACTCGGAGACACATCAATGGAATGGCTGGCCGCAAGTGTTTCCTGCACCTGAAAGGCCCGGTTCAAGCGATAAATGTCAGGTCGCCCTTTGATGGAAAGGGTCACAGCCATATCCCCGTTCGGCAAAAAGTCAGGACCAATAACCGTATAGCCCGGGAAGGATCGCATCCTGGTCTTGCCGGTCGCCCGGTCCACAATGCCCAAACTATGGGACTTTTCCCCCACATGGGTAAAAACGATGCGATCACCGTTATTGTCCCAGGCAGGACTTAAGTTGATCCCCCCCAGCTTGGTCAGCTGCCGCCGCTCCCGACCTTGCGGGCTGACGACAAAAATTTCACGCCCTTCGGAAACCTTTCCCACATAGGCAAGGTCGGAATTGAAAAAGCCGTTCCGCCCCGTGAGTGCCTTCATAAATGCCGCACAAAACGCATCCGCGGCCAACGGCGTCTTTGGTCGGTCCAATTCGGGATAGGCCTTCCCCACCAAACGGCGACCATTCAGCGTATCGTACACACGGGCCTGAAGATTATTGTCCTCCCAGCCCATGGTGACCACAAGGTCCACCTTGGCCAACCGCAACGGCTTGAGATCAATCTCTTCAATTCGAACTCCCGTGGACGGATCTCCCCCCAACAGGCTGTCAACCGCCACCATCTGCACAAACGGCAGAAAATTCAAATTTTGCTGAACCGCTTCTTCGAAAACAGCAGCCAGATCGGGAGGGGTTCCTCCGTCAAGACCACGAGGCGACAAGACCACCAAATTGAGCTGCCCCTGTCCTGGACCGAAAATATCGACGCTCACACCGGGCGACTGGGCCGAAGCTGAAGCCACAGGCATCATCCCGGCCAGAATCCAAACGCCCAAGGCCAACACGCAAATCATTCCCTTGCCAATGCCGTTACGTCGCTTCATGCTCTGTGGACCTACCGTTCCATTGGGTTGAAATTGATGACGATGACCCGCAAATCATCGCGCTGAGGAGCAGGAACCTTTTCCGTATCCGCCACGGCACGCAACACCGAATCGTCATAGCTTTCCATTCCCGAAGGACGAACAAGCCGATATGAGGCAATGGTTCCGTCCGGGGCAATGGTCACTTCCACCGAAGCGAGCAAACGCTCATCCGCTCCGTACGCGGGATACGACCAGTTCTTCTTAATTGCCTGCGCCACCAGGTCAAGATATACCTCAGCAAGCCCGGACCCGCCACCGTCCGTTCCCGCTCCGCCCACATCATAAATGTCGCCCACATCCTGAGACAACGCCGCCAACTCATCGGCAAGAGCCTGCTGCTCCCGTTGCTTGCGTGCTTTTTCCGCCTTGGCCCGTTTTTGTGCCGGAGTCAACTCCGGTTTGGGCTTGGGTTTCGGCTTTGGCTCAGGTTTCGGCTCCGGTTTTGGCTCAGGTTTGGGTTCGGGCTTCGGCTCAGGCTTGGGTTCAGGCTTTGGTTCGGGTTTGGGTTCCTTTGGTTTTTCCGTGGCAGCAGGTGTTTCTGGAATCGGTTCGGGTTCCACCACTTCCGGCTCAGACTCGATCGCGACCGGTTCCGACTCAGCAACTTCCTGCTCCGGTGGTGTAGGTTCCGGTTCCACACTTTCAGGCTCCGGAACCTCACTGACCGGCTCTTCAGCCTGGGGTTCGGGTTCATCCGGCTTGGAGACCACGGAAGGTGCCGCCGCAGGCTCCGGAGAGGCCAAAGCCGTTAAATTGACCCGATACGAAGGACGCAGTCTATTGCGCGGCACACTGGACCATTGCGGTCCCCAAAGGATGAGGGCTGCAATACCAAAATGCAGAATCAAGGAAAACGCAATGCCGATTGTACGCATGATATGCCTGAAGCTCGGTGCGAAACCGGTCAGGGAGTCGCCTTACCGTCACGCGACGGCTTGGGCTCTTCCGCCACCACGCCCAGGGATTCGATTCCCGCGGCCTTGGCCTCGCCCATTACCCGCACCACGAGTCCATAGGAAACGGCCTGGTCTGCCCGAAGAAACAGTTCTTTTTTTTGCTCGGTAACATGTTTGGCGAGCATGGATTCCAGCTGATCCAATTCCACAGGGTATTCGTCCAAAAAAATCGAGCCGTCCACATCAATGCTCAGCACCATGTGTTCCTGGTCCTGAGGCAGGTTCTTTACGGCCTTGGTCTGCGGCAACTCCACGTCCACTCCCTGGGTCAGCATGGGGGCTGTGACCATAAAAATGATCAACAGCACCAGCATAACGTCCACAAAAGGAGTGACGTTGATTTCCGCCAGCAGGCCGTCATTGTCGCCGCCGGAGAGCACGCCCATGCTACTCCTCCATGCCGTTGCGGCGCGATTTGGAATTGGCCCAGGAGACTTCTCGCTCCACGCGGTTGAGGAACGCCCCGGCGAAATTGATCATCTCGCCCTGCACTTCCTGCAGGACGCTGCGAAAATAGTTGTAGGCAATGGTTGCGGGGATGGCCACACCAAGCCCGATGGCCGTGGCGACAAGCGCCTCGGAAATCCCCGGTGCCACGGTAGTCAGGGCTGCGGACTCCTGCCTGCCTATTTCGTGGAACGCATCCATAATTCCCCATACCGTGCCGAATAAGCCGATAAACGGAGCGGCATTGGCGCACGTTGCCAAAAAGGGAAGTTGGCGGGAGAGTCGCTTCAGCTCGGCAGTAATGCCCTGCCGCAACATACGACGGAGAGTATCCTTAACCAAAGCACGTTTGCGGTCGCGCTCAATCTCGGCTCGTTCCAGACTACGAAACTCCCGCACGGCCTTAGTACTCAACAAAGTCAAAGGCGATCCAGGGGAGTGGCCCAATTCCTGTAACCCGGACCCCAGGTCACCGGCCTTGAGAAACGCCTCATACCCTTCGCTGACCATTTTTCTGGCCCGGTTCACGGTGAACAGCTTGGTGAAAATAATGGTCCAGCTCCACAGCGACATCAGCAGTAAAAAGCCCAGGACGCATTTGACCACAACGGTCGCGCCCATGAGCATGGTCAAAATTCCAGTTTCAGGCATCAGTTCGGTCATGCTCGTTCCCCTCGATTCTTTCCGGCCGCTCTTGGACAAGCCGAAAAACCGCCCCGCATGAACGGGAGCGTCGTGTCTCGTCAGCGTTGCAGAAGTCGTTGGACGATTTCCCTGGAATTGGCCTCGGCCCGATCGAATTCATCGGCTGTCAATCCGGCTCCAAGTGCCACGGCCCGGCGCATTTCTCGGGAAACGAGATCACGCGGGGCATGCGCGTCATTGTCGATGACCAGTCGAGCCCCGTGCTTGCGCGCCAGGGTCGCCACGTGTCCATTGGTGTAGCTGTGTCCCCCACGGGTGGTAATTTCCAGCGCCACCCCTTTTTCCACGGCCAGCGCCACCTCCTCGTCGGTGATCAATCCGGGATGCGCCAAAATATCCACCCCGGCTTCGATGGCAGCGAGGTTGGTCCCCCGAGCCACAGGCTCCACAACGGTTTCACCATGGACAACCACAAGCTGGGCACCCAGTTCTCTCGCCTTGTTCGTGTACTCTGCGATCAACCCCGGAGGCATGTGCGTCAATTCCACGCCAGCGAAAACGGTAATGTCCCAAAAGTGTCCCAATGCGGTCATGCGGGGGACATGGGACAAAATGAACTCCATGTTGGCTGCGTCCGCATGGTCGGTAATGGCCAATGCTTCGTATCCGACATGCCGCGCCCGCCGGATAAGCTCCGCGGGAATCAACTCGCCGTCGCTAAACGTGGAATGTGTGTGCAGATCAATCATGTTGCCTTACATCTTGTATTTAAAATCGTCTTCCGAAATATTTTCCAATTCCTCGGTCCACTGCTGCGCCTCTTCGGTCTCGAACACGGCATACCGGCTCTCTCCGGACTGAATGCCCGCTTGTTCCAAGACCTCCTCGGCCACAAACACCGGCGCCTCGACACGAACGGCAAGGGCTATGGCATCCGAAGGTCGGCAATCGACCCGGCGCTCCCGCTCCCCCAGGACCAGCTCGGCATAAAACGTGCCCTCCTCCATACGAACAATCTCAACGGATTCAACGCCGACACCCAACTCCGTAAGCACGTTCAGTAAAAGATCATGCGTCATGGGCCGGGGGAAATCCACATTATTGAGGGCAAGGGAAATGGACATGGCCTCCATGGCCCCTATCCAAATAGGCAGAACCTTTTCCTCCGCCACATCCTTGAGGATCAGGATGGGCGCTTTGTTCTGCTCATCCATGGCCAAGCCGAAAACCTGCATTTCTACCATGGCTCTCCCAGATATTCCCCTCTCAGGGAATGCTTTTTGGCCTCCACTACGCGAACAGGAAGCATTTTCCCAGCCAGCGACTTCTCGTTCCAGTCAGTGGAAAGCGGAACATTGACAACACGCCCAGCCGGATCGCGTCCCCGCCAGTGCATTCCGTCACCGGATTGCACCTTGCTCGGGCCATCCAAAAGTACATCGCATCGCGTACCAACCCGGCTTTCCAATGCTTCAGAGGTAATCACATTTTGTAATTCCTGCAAGCGAGCCAGACGATCGGACGCTACTTCCGGCGTCACCTTGGGCGTCATGTTCACCGCTGCCACACCGGGCCGGTCCGAATATTTAAACGAAAAACTGCTTTCAAACCGGACCTCGCGCATGATCTCCAGCGTGGCCAGAAAATCCTCCTCGGTCTCCCCGGGAAACCCGACAATCAGGTCGGTTCCCAGGGCAATATCCGGCCGAGCTTGACGCAGCGACTCCACAATCCCGAGGTATCGTTCCGTGTCATACTTCCGCCCCATTCTCCGCAGCACCGCATCCGATCCGGACTGCAAGGGCAAATGCAGATGAGGACAAAGGTTGGACAGTTCACCGAAGGCGCGAACCACCTCCGGAGCAATGTCCTTAGGATGCGAAGTAGTGAAACGTAACCGCTCCAGCCCGGGAAGGGCAGCCACTTTATGCAACAATTCAGCAAAATTCATACCTGCGCCGCCGGGATCCTGCCCGTAACTGTTCACGTTTTGCCCAAGCAGGGTTATTTCACGGACACCACGCTCCAGCTGCCGCCGGCACTCCGCAAGCACAGCATCAGGATGCCGCGACTTCTGCCGACCACGTGTGTAGGGCACAATACAATACGCGCAAAAATTGTCGCATCCCTGCATAATGTTCACAAAACACTGCGCCGGACCAGGGCCATCCTGATAGGAGGAAGCCGGACCATCCCAGGCGGCTTCACGCTCCGGATATTTTTTGAGAAAATCAAGCAGTGCCAATTGTGTTCCAGGTTCTTGAGCAAGTCGTTCCAAGGCGTTAGGCGCTTCGGCAATACCATCCGAACCGAACACCAGACGAACAAAGGGATATTTTCGCAGCAACTCCGTCCCGAGCTGCTGCGCTACGCACCCCCCCACAGCCGCAAAGGACCGGGGCCGATTGCGAAACGCAGTTCCCAATCTGCCCAGCGCACTGTGCACTTTTTGTTCCGGCTTTTCCCGAACGCTGCATGTATTCAGCACAACAAGATCAGCCTCTTGTTCGGACGCGGGAGTCCAACCACGAGCCAACAATGCCCGGGACAACCAGTCCGAATCGTGAACATTCATCTGGCAACCAAACGTAACGATATGAAACCGCATGCATTCCTCGTATTCATCAAGACGAAGAACCGTACAAACACCCCGAAGGAACCACAGGCGCCCCAGGCGAACGGCTCTCCGCCCAACTCTTCTTTGCGTACCTAATTAGACTGAAATTGAAACGCCTTTGCCCAAGGCCCGCAGCCAGGGCAACAAAAAAAGGAGGATACGCTCCACGGTCTTGCCGGGTTCATCCACAGTATTGTCGAGCACACACTCGGCTTTCGGGTCTTCCTCAAAGGGGACATCCACCCCCACGACATCGCCAAGGCCCGGCTTATCTGTTCCTGTATCCCGCCGCTCCAGGGCTTTGGCATACAATCCTGCCATAACCGCGCCCTGAGGCCGCTCTGCTTCCCGCGCCATGGCGGTTTCAAGGGGTACACGAAGATGGATTTCAGCAAAACACGGTATCTCACGCCGGGCAACAGTCCGCCAACGCAGTCGATGGGCCGTGGCATCCATAATAACCCCCACCCCGGTACGAACCCATGCCGCCCCGTCCCGGGCAAACAGTCGGTAGGCGTTTTCGCGCTCCTCGGACGTATATTGGGGATCAGGGACATATTTTTTCCGCTGCTCATCCATACGAAGAATCCGTACATCCATGCCATGCTTTCGCAATGTTGCGGCCAGCATATCCGCCACGGTACTCTTCCCGCTTCCCGGCAGGCCTGTAATCCACACGGCCCAACCGCCGTCAGCAGTACCGGAAGATGAAGAAACAACGCCCCCAGGCATGACCGTCACTCCATGTAGCGGTTGATGTGCTCCCAATCGAACCGCTCTTCCTCAAGGATATTCTCCATGAAGCGAAACAATCCCTTGCGGACCTGGAGTGGATGATCCGGATACCACTCCGGGGACGCAACGACCAAAGCCCGGAACACAAAAAACGGGGCGATCACCTCTAAGGCCTGTTCGTCGCCGCTCACCTCCAGATACGTGGAGAACCATGTTTGGTAAAGCCGCTCAAAGTCCCCCTGCAAACAGGGGCGGTCATACAGGCCCATCAGCAGATAGTTGATGGCCATGCTCGCCAGATCGCCAGCAGGTTCACCCCACTCACCGCGGCTGCGATCCAAGATGGAAAAATCGCCCTTGCCGTCAACCAATACGTTCCAAGGGTGCAAGTCCCCATGCACGGCAGAAAGGCGATGGGCATACCGCTTTAACTTCCAGCGCCACTCCAGCACCTTATGCTCCAGCGCTTCGAACCTGGCTTCCGGATATTCTGCATAAGGATGGGGGTACGCCTCGTCCACAAGCCCCATAATGCACTCGCTGGCACCCACTAACTCACGAACACGTCGAAAATACAGATGTACGTCGGCGTGCTTTTGCGCATGAACGTCAGCCAGCCAACGAGCCAATCCACGCGTCAATTCCTGGTCCTGCTCCTGCAAGCCTTCAGACCGGATACGCTGCAAATCGTGAAAGTAGTCATAGCCCTGAAGTTTTTCATTCAGAATAAAAAATTCCTGGGGACCGTGTACCGGACACAAGTTGCCCTCTGCGTCAACATAACCAAGGCCCATTGGACGGACATGACGCGGCATACGCGCAGACGTTTCAAACTGAAACATTAAAACCGCGGCACGGTCCCAATAAAACTGGTGACCATATTTATCCCCGCGCATCACGGAAAGGACGCCTTCGTGCGGGCGACCATTTACTTCATACCGCAACAACACGGGCTTGCCGTACCCGAAACGCTTCATTCCCTGTTTGTCGAGGGAAGCCAGATCCCCATAATCGTGTAATCTGGCATCCTTGCCGAACGCGGCCTGAAGGTAGGACTCCAGCCGGGCCGTGGTGAGTTCGATCATACGTTCCCCTTTCCGGCCCTGTGCTGACGGAAGGCAGGCCGCGCCCCGACAATCCGGGGCACGACAGCTTTCCAGGCCGCTACATCGGGCCGAACGTGGCTTCGTAGCGGCTTGTAAACTCCTCCAATGTGAACGAATGTTCCTGGGTTCCATTGCGCTCCACACAATACGCAGAACAAACAGCACCCAATTTGCAGGCCTCTGGCAGGTCGCGCCCCAAGGAAAGGCCGTACAGCATTCCAGCACGATACGCGTCACCGGCTCCGGTCGGGTCGGCCACAGGGGTTGCCGGGCAAATGGGAATTTCCACGGCCTCCCCACTTCGTAACACACTGGAACCATGTTCACCCAACGTTGTGACGATGGCTCCCACCTTTTCCAACAACTGGGCTTTGTCCATATTCGTTGCCTTCATGACCATTTCCAACTCGTAGTCGTTGGTCGTGAGAATGGCGGCTCCGGTCAGGGCATCTTCCAACTGTTCCCCGCTCAACGCAGTAATTTGCTGCCCAGGGTCAAAGATGTACGGAATTCCAGCAGCACGGTACTTGCGTGGCAACTCGATCATGTCCTCCACATTCCCAGGGGAAACAATGGCCAGACTGTCTTTCGGATCAATCGCAGACACGTCATATTCGCAGGGATTGCGCATTGCCGCGGGATTGAATGCCGTGATCTGATTATCGGACTGGTCCGTGGTGATAAAGGCGCTGGCCGTAAAATCGTTGTCAATGACCCGGACGCCGTCCATGGGCAACTCCAACTCGGCCATACGGCGTTCATAGCGGTCAAAATCCTTGCCCACGCAGGATAGCACTGTGGGCTTTTCACCCAACAAAGCCAGGTTGTACGCAATGTTTCCGGCGGTACCGCCAAAACGCTCTTCCATACCATCCACCAGGAAACAAACATTCAAGATATGGATCTTGTCGGATAGAATATGGTCCTGAAAACGCCCCGGGAACGGCATAATCCGATCGATGGCCAAGGAACCGGAAATATAAATAGACACGAATCCTCCTCTTTAGAAAAAAACAATTAGGAATCCCCATAAGTCTCCAGGGGAACCGTAGTGTTAGGCCACCATCGTCTTCGCGTCAACGCACAACCCTTCGGCCCGCCTGCGTTCCATATTTTGCGTTGCGCACAACGTCAGCAAACTCAGGATGTCTGCTCGGTGATCCAGCGCAAGAACGGTGGGTGACCGCTTTCAATACGCAAAGACACCACACACGGACAATCATAGGAATGTCGTTCCACCACGGCCTCGGTAAGGCGCTCCACCAGTTCGGCTCTGGTCTTGGCTAAAAGGACGACCTCCTGATCCTTCTCCACGTTGCCCCGCCAGGAATACATTGAACGCATCCCGGGTAAAATATTCACACAAGCCGCAAGACGCTCCTCCACCAACACCGCTCCGATGCGCTCGGCTTCCTCTTCACTCCCCATCGTGCAATAGACCAAACGGCATGCATCCACTCGCCATCCCTCCATCATCGCGTTGAGCAGCGCCCGAGCAATTCCTCGCCGGGTTGCGACAGATACCGGGCTACTTCGGCTGGGCCGAACGGGGAAATATCGGCTGCATGTTTATTCACCATACGTTTCACCGTCCGCATCCACGCTCCATACGATTTACGATCCAGCTTTCGACATATCTTTTCCCAATCATGACAGTCCATGCAGCTTCGCTCCAGAACGGCCGGCGTTACGGCCGGTTCGGAGGCGTGAACGGACAGCCCGCCACAGATAAAACACAAATACAGCACGGCCAGTATCCAGCCCCAGCGCCGCTTTCGTACACACACTTTTTTCCCGCCTGTATGACGTTCCATCCCGCTCCTTTGAAGCTACGAAGTTTTGAGTATAGTGTAGCATGTTCCTCCAGGGATGCAATGCGACTCCACGCCCGCCTCTTGAGAACCGTCCCGGACAATGCTACGGACCGGCTACGCCCCGGCAGTGTGTCTGCCTTGCCGAACAAGGAGTTTCCGCATGATCAAGAAAAAGCGAGCCAACGAAATATTCCGCAGACTGGCCCGGCGATATCCGGATCCGGAACCGGCTCTGGACTGGAGCCACGCATGGGAATTGCTTGTGGCAACGGTACTGGCGGCTCAATGCACGGACGAACGGGTCAACAAAGTGACCCCGGCATTGTTTAAACGCTGGCCCACCATTGCGGATATGGCTACGGCCGATATCCACGAAGTGGAGGAAATGGTCCGTTCAACGGGTTTTTTCCGCAACAAGGCCAAAAACATCGTAGCCTCGGCTTCCTTGATCATAAACGAATTCGGTGGCCGCGTCCCCGAAACCATGGCCGAGTTGATCCGGCTTCCAGGCGTGGCGCGCAAAACCGCCAACATCGTCCTGTCCAACGCCTTCCACATTCATGAAGGCATTGCCGTGGACACGCACGTCAAACGCCTGTCCTTTCGGCTCGGCCTGACGAAACACACGGACCCGGTTCGGATTGAAAAGGATCTCATGCCGCTCTTCGAACGGAAGAACTGGGGCGATATCAACCATTTCCTCGTCTACTACGGGCGGGAGGTCTGCAACGCGCAGCGCCCCCGCTGTACGGAATGCGAACTTGCGGACATTTGTCCGAAAAAGGGAGTCGAATAACATGCCCGTTCCCGGCCGATTTACCATCCATGCACGCGACGGCAAGGCCAGGCGCGCCACTCTGCATACTGCGCATGGCGAAATCCAGACCCCGGTATTCATGCCCGTGGGAACCCAAGGCTCCGTCAAAGCCGTTGGACCGGATGACCTGCTCCAGGCTGGTTCGCAGATCATCCTCGGCAACACCTACCACCTCTACCTCCGTCCAGGAGATGAGCTTGTGGCACGCCGCGGCGGACTACACCGCTTCATGTCCTGGGACAAGCCCATTCTGACGGACTCGGGTGGTTTTCAGGTCTTCAGCCTGTCCACCATCCGTAAAATCAGTGAAAAGGGGGTGGAATTCCGGTCCTATCTTGATGGCTCCAAGCACTTTTTCTCTCCGGAAAAAGCCATTTCCATCCAACAAAATCTCGGCTCGGACATCATGATGGTACTTGACGAGTGCGTGGGCTACGGAGCGGACCGGGAATACACGGCCCGTTCCCTGGAGCGAACCACCCGCTGGGCGCGCCGCTGCAGGGAGGTTCACACTCCCGGGGCCGACGGCCAACTCATGTTCGGCATCATTCAGGGAGGCTTTCACGAAGACCTGCGCGAAGAAAGCTTGGGACAGTTGCTGGAAATTCCTTTCGAAGGGTACGCCATCGGCGGCTTATCCGTAGGAGAATCCACGGAAGATATGTACCGAATTCTGAACCACATCGGCCCGCGCATGCCCGAGGAAAAACCCCGTTACCTCATGGGGGTGGGCACGCCCATGGACATTCTTGAAGGCATCGAATCAGGGGTGGACATGTTCGACTGTGTTCTGCCCACACGCAACGCCCGCAACGGTACCTTGTTCACATCCCAAGGCAAGGTGAACATCAAACGCGCAGAATTCCGCGAGGACGACGGTCCCCTGGATCCGAACTGCCAATGCTACACCTGCCGTAATTTTTCGCGCGCGTATCTCCGTCATTTATACACAGCGCGAGAAATTCTGTCATACCGACTCAATTCCCTGCACAACATCGCCTTCTTTCTGGAATTGGCCCGTCAGGCAAGAGAAGCCATCGAAGGCGGACGTTTCGCGGAACTCAAGGCGCACTATCAAGGGATTTACGGCACGGATGGCCGTAACCAGCGCAAAGGCGGCGCCCACCACAAGCCCAAACGCCGTTTCGGATAAGAGTCCCAGTAGGCTGACAATCTCAACGCCCGGTCGCTCCTCCATGAGACACCGGGCGTTGGTTTCTGCATCAGGCCGCAGAAGTCGGCTCCAACTCCAATCCTGGGCATTGCTGGGAATCTCCGTCAAGCTGTTCTGCGTACGCTTCCAGGCTCAAATTCGCGGCATCCTGATGCGCTGCGGCATCCAGGGAAGTAAACACCTCATCCACGAATCCGAAACTACGCCCGGGTTCCTCATCCCCCTGTGACGCACTGACAGCTTTCTGGATATCGGTCACCAGGATTCTTGAAGGCTGCATAGCAGGATAAAAACGCAGGTCATCTCCCTCTTCCGAGGGAGCGGCCAAACCGGACGCCGCCAGTTGGCCGAACAGTTCAACCACCATTTCCCGCGGGATCATCAATCGATCGGACAACTCGTCCACCGTAGGCAACAGACACCCCGTACGAAAGGGGCGCACCACCAGCAACATCATCACCAACGCCAACTTTTGACGCTGCTCCAGACTGGCCCGTCGAATGAACTGCTGTTTGGTGAAGCTCCGCAGATTCTGCACAGCCATGCACATTTCAGCACCGAACAAGACGATAATCCAGCTGATATACATCCAAATCAGAAACAAGGGCAGTTGCGCAAAACTGCCGTAAATGGCGTTATAATTGTTGAACCCCATTTGCCAGCGAATGTACGCGCCTTGCGAAAGTTGCCAGAACAAAGCCGCAACCGCGCCCCCAAGCGCCGCGCTTCGAAGCCTGACCTTGGTGTTGGGGATGAAGGAATATGCGAACGTAAACGCCAGCCAGATCAGCACAAGGGGCGCAAGCTTGAGGAACAACGACTCCAGCCAACCAAGACCTGAAACCTCCATGACCTTCTGCACAAAATCACTTTTCTGCACCGTGACCGTCGTGCTGGTGGCGACCAGGAAAATAACAGGCATGATCAGAATCACGGAAAAAAAGTCCGTAAACTTCCGCCAGGGTGATCGGCCTCGTTTCACATTCCAAATCGTATTAAAGGCTTGTTCCACTGTGGAAACCATGGAAAAGACGGTGATCAGCAGGAAGGCCACGCCCATCCAGCCAAGTGTCCGAACATTGGTATTGTCAATATAACCGATTATGGAAGTCACCACCTGCTCGTTTCCGGAAGCAAGCTGACTGAGTAAATCATGTATGAATTCGGAATTTTGTAAACCAAATCCCTTGGCAATGGAAAAGGCCACCGCCAAAAGCGGCACGATGGAGAGCGTTGTGGTGAACGTCAAGGCGCCGGAACGGATCAAACATTGATCTCCCAAAAAACCACGAACCACGAGATACAGCCAACGAGAGACCGCTGACAGCCGAGTGGGTTCACGATCCGGATCATCAGTCCAGATATCGATGGTAAACCAACGAAACAGCTGGCCGACATATTTTCCGATTCCAGAATCTCCCATTGTCTCCCTCCCTTTGCCGCGTACGACCTGCAGAATCAGAAAAACAAATCCCGCAAATATTGAAACGGCTTCAGCGGAATGCCGATAAGGTCACGCACCGTATTGGTGATAAGCTCCCCACCAGGAACTTCGACC
This sequence comes from Paucidesulfovibrio gracilis DSM 16080, assembly GCF_900167125.1. NCBI lineage: Bacteria > Pseudomonadati > Thermodesulfobacteriota > Desulfovibrionia > Desulfovibrionales > Desulfovibrionaceae > Paucidesulfovibrio > Paucidesulfovibrio gracilis. The sequence goes on along the minus strand of NZ_FUYC01000003.1, from coordinate 169,282 downwards.
GCAGGGTCATCCAAACAACCCACCACATGCAACGGCACCGTCGGTCCGGCGCTGTAGTTGGCCACCAGATCCAGATCAATGGTGTTGGTGTTGATATTGAAGTTCCCGGCTCCGCTCAGTTCCATGAACGTGGCGTCCATGCTGAAGTCCTCATTATAGAAACCGCCGTCCTCAATGCGGAACAGCGCCCCGGCTCCGGTAAAGCCGTTCCGGCCATCCAAAATGCTCTTGTCGCCCTCTTCCAACTTGGCGTTACCGGGCTTACCGGAAAATTTGTACGATCCATCCAAAACCGTGAAGCCGCCCCGGCCATCCAAATTGGCGATAATGTCGTCATCGGTGCGCCCCATGCTCTGCACATCAAGGAAAAGTACTCCCGTACCCATGACATATTCCTTGCCGCCAATGTCCGCCATAAACGGACCTGCCCGAAAATCATCGGCCCGCAGATTCAAGGACATGACGATGAATGCCTTGGCGGCTCGGGCAGTGAATCCACCTTCCAACTCCCCGCCATAAAATGTGCCGTCCAGGGCGGAGGTGGTCAGTTGCCCGTCGCGAGCCAAAACATCGGCACGGAGATCCGTAAAGTGCAGCTTGTAAAGCAATAGATCCTTGACCCGCAGAGTCCCCTCGGCCCGCAAGTCCCGCAAGGTTTCCAACGGCAGGAGAATGGGCCGAAGCTGCGTGGGGTCTACACATTCATGCGGATCCCGACGCTTTTTCTTTTTGGGACGATATTGGTCGATATCAACGCTACCAGCGGACAAATCAAACGTAATGCGCCCGGTATCCAAATCCTCAACCCGAACCACCCCACGCGCCTCGGCCCCGTCCATCCCAATCTCGCAATGATGGAACACGGCCTTCAGAGGGGTCAGGGAATATTGAGAAGCTATCCGCAAATGAGAATAGGCGTTTTCTCCACGCGGCTTGCCAGGCTTCAAGCTCATCCAATGCAACAAGCCCATAGGATTGTCGGTTTCGTATGACACAAGGCCGGTGAGGGTGTAGTCTTTTTCAAAAACCCGGTGCCCTTCAAGCGTGGCCAATACTTCCCCATCAAAACAGCTCATACGAATGTCGCGCAGGTGCAGTCGCTGGGTATCCACACGCAGCGCCCCACTGACACTAAAATCCATGGCAGGGGCATATTCAGGTAAAAGACTGCCTTCATACCGCCCTTTGACCTGCATGCCGTCCAGCCGGACATCCTCATACCTTCGGGTTACGCTGAACCGACCGTCCAGGGAAAGCCAGGATGAAAAGTCCTTGCCCGCGCCTTTTCCGCCACCGGAGAGGGTGAAGGCGTAGCGTTTTTCTCCACTTCGCTCTCCCAAGGGGGAAAACGCCACCTGCGCCTCGACGTTGCCTACATTCCAGCGACGCGTTTCTTTACCGCTTCCAGAGGTCAGGCGCACATCCCGCAGCTTGTATGCCAGTTCTCCTTCGATGCCCAACAAAACATCGTCCACGACATCCGGGCCTTGAAAATGCATGGGAGGCACGGTGGCGACAAGCCGCATTTCTCCCCTGCCCTGCGGGCGGGGCAACGCACTCCCCACCAACGGCAAATCCCCCAACGCCATCCCCTTCAAGGCCATGTCCATATCCAGGCCCAAGGCGTACCCGCCGTCTTCCTGGTTGGCTGCAATACTTGCCTGAAAAACGCCTTTGGCCGTTCCATCCAACACATCTGCGGAAAGCAATTCAAGACGAACCTTGCCGTCGGCGCATAGCCCTGCCCAACGAGAATCCTTCAATTCTTCTCCGCCAAGCGTCACGGAATCAAGCGTCAGGTCTGCCTCGGCTTTGGCCCCCTGGAAAAAGGACGGGAAAAAATCATCCAGGTAAAACGGCTCGTCAACAATGAACAAACGATAGTACCGGTCAAAATCCAAAGCATCGGCATGCAGTTGAAAGGAATACTCCGGATCAGCGAAATCCTGGACCGACAGCGCGCCAGCCAGCCGAGTGTCATCACAAACAACCGCGAGATCAGCAACACGCACTCCATCCATATCCGCGTCAAACCGCAACGCGAACTGGGCGGCCCGAAAGATACCATTGTCCTTATCTGGAATAGTTTCCGGGAAAATATCGTTCACCACTTCTCTGGGAGAAAATTGTCCGCTTCGCACCGTCCCCCGGATCGAAGGCGAGGAAAACATTTCGCGACATTCCACGCTTCCGTCCAGCAAGAGATGCGGCAATTTGAGGTGAAACCCGTCAAACCGACAGGTTCCTTTCGTTGTGTCCAACGCCAGCTTCGAGGTGAAATGCACTTCGTCACCTTGCACAGGCAATTCCGCGCCCCGGAGGATCAAATTCAACCGAGATTCCACGAGCCGCAACGCCTTGGCCTCAAAGTCCATTTCCATATTGCCGCTGACGTCCAATCGCGCTTCAACAGCCACCCCCGTATGCTGCAGCACTCCTCCCAGCGAAAACGGCAACGGTTGTCCCGTGGTGTATTCTCCGGTCTGAAACGAGGCGTCCGATACGATCCACGTCTTCCCCGTGGCTTCGTCAACATAGCGGAAACCCGCATTATGCATTTGGATGCCGCGCACCCGAACGGAACGGACCCGAAAGGACGGATCATGCACTGGCCGGGCCTCGCCGTGAGGGACAAGTATTTCCACCAACTCATCAACATTGGTGGTTCCGTCCTTTGCCCTGCGGACCATCACATCAATATGATTCAGGAAGATGGTATCGAATTCCAATTTCTGCGAAAAAAGCGGCACCAGCGCCACCTTGGCGGAGACTTCCGAAGCCCGCAGCAACGGCTCCCCATTCGGTTCGGCACGAATGCTCAGTGGGCCGGTTTCCAGACCAAGCCAGGGGTACACACTGACCCCAAGTTCCCCTTCAAACGTAACTTCATAGCCATACGTTTCGGAAACGAGCAACGCCAACCGTTCACGAAACCGTTCTGTCCCCAGATACCAATCCAGGGCCAGAAGTCCCGCAGCCAGCAATAGTGCGCTCAGGAGAGCGGTAATAAGGGTGATAAGCGTAATTTTTCGCAGCATGCACACTCGCAAGCAGCAACGCGCGGTTGCGTCACCGCTGATGGAAAAACGCGGAAGTCTTTTCCGGCAACCCTGCCAAACGGGCCACCACAGGGCATTTTACTTTAAAAGCAAAGAACACGTCCAAGCCGGATCCGGCAAGCGCCTCATAGTTTCCCTGCCCCTTGGCAATCACCACATCGGCGCTGTGCAGCATCGAATGGAATTCCGGCAAACAACGCTCCAACACCGCCCCCGGCGTATCCACGCCTGAAGATACCACGCGGCACAAATCTGTCATCCCCACGGCCTCCGCATCCTCCAACGTGGCGTCATTTAAAATAGACTGCCCTCGTACTGCATACGTCACCCGGGCGCCTGCGACAAGAAGTTCCTTGACGAGCAACCGGTCCAGACCGATTTCACCGGCATTATCGCCAACGATGAGCACTTGACTCTCAGGCTTAAGACGTTCACGAAAAGCGGCCAACGTATCTTGATCAAATGCGCCGCCAAGCTGTTGAAGCTCCGATTCCCAATCAAACTCCACTCCCACCCCACAATCCATATAGTTGCCAACAATGGATATTTCGAGAGCGGTTTTCAATGGATCGGTGCTCTGCCGAACAATGGACGCCAGTTCGGGCAAGAGTTCCAGGACACGGGCATTGGCTTGTTTTTTCTCCTCAACAAACGGGTCATCCTGGCCGGTAAGCTCACGAAGCATGGCATACAACTTCCCTGCCAGGGCCGGCGGAGATTGATGCAAATCAAACAAGGGAACCATCTCAGCCAGTCGGCTCAAAGCCTGGGTCTGAATCTTCACATCATCCGGACAAACCCTTCGAGCTGCGACAAGGGCTTGGCGGAAAAAGCAAGGTATACAATCCAATTCCGTTCGCATACAAATCTCCTGCTCATCTATGATCGTTCCATTCCATCTTAACAAGCTCATCTCAGACGCATTTTGCGTCCTAACCAGATCAAAATCAAGGCGCTTTTTTTGTCCATGCGACAGATAGCTGCTTGTAACACACCGTAAAGAAGAAGAAAATCTTCTGGCACAGGCATTGCTTCCACATCCTAAAAAACAACCATCCCGTGTCCCGTACACGGCCATTTCGGGAGGTCCATGAACATCGCCATAGCAAGCGGCAAGGGAGGCACCGGGAAAACAACGGTGGCGGTCAACCTTGCCAAACATCTCAGTAAAAAAGGCGTCCCGGTCTCATTTGTAGACTGTGACGTGGAAGAGCCGAATGCGCACTTCTTCCTTTCCACGGAATTGAGCGAGAAAAAAACAGAATTCGTTCCTGTTCCCGTCATTGATGAAGAAGTCTGCCTCGGAGAAACGTGTAAAAAATGCGTTGAACTATGCCGATTTAAAGCACTCATCTGCATGGCAGGCCACATGATGGCCTTCCCGGAGCTGTGCCACAGTTGCGGCTTATGCGAGTTGGCCTGCCCGGTCAATGCCATCAGCGAAGGCACCCGGGAAATCGGTGTCAGCAGCATCGGTCGTTCCGAGGGCATTACCTATTATCAAGGATTGTTGCGCATCGGGGAAGCCATGGCTCCGCCGCTGATCAAGGCAATCAAGCAACGCGCCGGTGAAACCGGCCTTACCCTGCTTGACTGCCCCCCGGGAGCATCCTGTCCGGTGGTCTGCTCCCTGCAAGGCGTTGATTACGCCGTGCTGGTGGCCGAACCCACGCCCTTTGGTCTGCATGACCTGGATATTGCAGTGCAGCTTTTGCGTGAGCTTGACGTTCCCTTCGGAGTGGTACTGAACCGTGCTGGAATGGGCGATGACCGAGTTGAACGCTACCTTGAGAAACAAGACATCCCGCTTCTGGCCTCTCTCCCTCACGAACGGGACGCCGCAAAAGCCTACTCGCAAGGGCAGTTGCTCATTGATGCCGTTCCCGGATTTGCAGAACATTTTGATACGATTGTCGCGGCCATTGAGCGCCGCACAGGAAAGGAGTTGGCATGAAACAGCTGGTCGTCATAAGCGGCAAAGGCGGCACGGGCAAAACCAGCGTTACCGCGGCCCTGGCCGGGCTTGGGCCGGACAAGGTTCTTGCAGACTGCGATGTGGATGCAGCGGATCTTCATCTGGTGCTTCATCCGACGATTGAAGAAACAACCCCCTTCGTCAGCGGAGAGCAGCCGGAACTAGACCCCGCAATTTGCACGTCCTGCGGCCTTTGCAGGGAGCATTGCCGGTTTGATGCCATAAACGAAGACTTTCAAATCATGCCCGAACATTGCGAAGGATGCGGGGTTTGCGCGTACGTTTGCCCAGTGCAGGCTGTGACGATGCATCCACGAACCTGTGGTGAACAGTACCGTTCAAGCACGCGTTTCGGTCCCATGATCCATGCCGCTCTCGGCATTGGCGAGGAGAACTCCGGCAAACTGGTTACCTCGGTACGACAGCAGGCCAAGGAGGTAGCCGAAGAACAAAACATCAATCTGGTCTTGGTCGACGGATCCCCGGGAGTCGGCTGCCCCGTCATCGCCTCACTCACCGATGCGGATCTGGCCGTCATGGTCGCTGAACCTACAATTTCCGCCGTACATGACCTCAAACGTGTTCACCAGTTAACACAACACTTCAAGATGCCGTCAACGTTGATCATCAACAAAAGCGGCATCAACCCCGAACTGGAAGAAGAACTTCGGCAGTACTGTGCTTCGCATGCCATTCCGGTTCTCGGGGCATTGCCCTATGACGACAACGTCACGAAAGCGCAAATTAACGGGCAGACCATTTATGAATACGACCCGGACGGACTGGGGCGTTCCATCAGTTCCATATGGAACAGCCTGGAATCACTTCTCAACGATTAAAACGACCTGGAGGTGACGACGCATGGAGAAGGTACTGATTGTCGGCTGTCAACAGACGATGAACGAAATCTGTGTAGGCTGTTCCCGCTGTATGGTTGCGTTCAACCGTCGTGAGGGTGAATTTGCCGCTTACGGTCCCGATGCGCAGTTGATTGGTTTATTGAGTTGCGGAGGCTGCCCCGGGCAAGCCATTGTAATGCGTCTTGCGCAAATGAAACTCTGGAATGCGCCCATGCAGGAAATGCCGACCCATCTCCATGTGGCACCGTGCCTGGACCTGCACTGCCCTCATGCGGAGATCATCAAACAAAAAATCGTTAAAACAGCCGGCATTCCGGTTATTCTTGGGGCACACCCCTATTTGCCCAAGGACATCTTCGCCGTCTAAAAGACGAGGTATGCCATGCCGCTTCGTGAATATCACTGCCCACACTGTGGAAATGACTATGTGGAACTTATTAACCATGGAGACCGGGCTCCGGACTGCCCGCATTGCGGTGAAGGCGATGGGATCCCATTGGTCTCCGTCCCCGGGGCTGTCGGGACATCCAAACACCGTACGCCGGATACAAACGGCCATGGCTGTTGCGGTTCCCGGCCGAACGAAAGCGGCTGCATTCCCGGCTCATGCTGTGGCCGGAACATCCGATAAAAAAGGCCGCTTCCAGACAAACTGGAAGCGGCCCACTTTCTTTAATGAAACTTTTCCAACCAACCTAAGAAGATTCGGGAAAACACATCCCCACGATGCTAATTCCCAACCGGTCAGCTTCAGCAACGGTTTCATCTCGATCAAAAAGTAAACTTCGGTTCGCTTCGATCCCAAGGCACGTGGCCTTGCCCTCCGCCATCACCTGCACGGTTTCAATACCGGCACTCGGCAAATCCACACGCTCTTCCTGCCCCGGCTTGAAAACCTTAACAACGACACACTCGTCACCACCCAACTGGCAGCCGCGACGTATGGCCTCGTCCGTTCCCTCCAACGCCTCTACGGCAGAAACAATGCCTTCCCGCAGAACAAGACATTGACCGATATCCAACCTGCCAAGCTCCTTGCCAATACTCCATCCAAGACGCAGATCGTTCATCTCACGTTCGGACGGGGCACGCTTGGTAAGAACCCCTTCAGGGGTTAACAATTGCGGAACATGTTGGTGGGGCGGCACTACCCGCATCCCCTCCTGCTCCAACTCATGGGTCAGCGCACCAAGCAGATTGGAATCACCTTTGTTTTTGTTCTTAAAGATGACTTTGAGCGCCCGCATGTCAAAATGCCGGACATCCATAATACGCGGCTTATCGATGGTTCCGGCCATAACCACATCTTCGACGCCATGCCGTTTAAAAAACGCCAGCAGTTTGGAGAGTTTCCCGAGCTTCAAGACCTCGTAGGCATCCGCATACGAAAGCACGTCAAGATTCGAATGTCCCTCAAAACAGGCCACAACCAAAGTGTGCCCTGCCTGCTTCACGCCCTGGGCCACAAGTACCGGAAATTGACGCCCTCCGGCGATAAGCCCGATAACAGGTAGCGATTCAGACATGGGATCAGTCGCCGTTCTTATGGAAATCCGGTGCTACGCCGCATTTGGTGCCGCGCATGAATCCGACGAGATTGGCCACTTCAGCCACATCTGGATAGTCGTTCAACGCTTGCTCAAGAGCCTTTTCCCGAGGCAGGCCGGATCGGAATATTATTTTGTAGGCTTTTTTCAATGCACGGCAAACCGTTGTGTCAAACCCATGCCGCCGCAGTCCGATGAGGTTCGGTCCCATCAGGCGGCCACGTACACCGTGAGCGAGCATGTACGGCGGAATATCGAGATTGTATCCACTCGAACCGCCGAGAAACGCATACTCACCGATTCGAAGAAACTGCTGAACCGCTGCCATACCGCTTACCACCGCATGATTGCCGATTTCGACATGACCGGCCAAATTGACCGCATTGGCCATGATGACATGATCACCCAAAATGCAGTCATGCGCGACATGTGCATACGCCATGAGCAGACAATGAGATCCAAGCACGGTTCTGCCGTTGCCCTGCACAGTACCACGGTTGACCGTCACACATTCGCGGAGCGTGTTGGAATCGCCGATCTCAACCCATGTTTCCTCATTTTTATAGGCAAGATGCTGCGGTTCACCACCAATGCACACGTACGAATGAACGTGGTTGTCAACGCCAAGCCGGACGTAGGACTTAAGATGAACGAAGGATTCAATCACGCAACCATCGCCGATGACAACATTATCTTCGATAACGCTGCATGGTCCTACGACGACGTTATCCCCAATCGTCGCCTTATCGGAAACAATAGCACTTGGATGGATGGAGGTGGACACTAAATACTCTCCTTATCGACCAAAGCAGCGGAAAGCTCGGCTTCGCACGCAAGTTCGCCGTCAACTTCGGCCACGCCCTTCATCCGCCAAAGCGACATTTTCCGGACGATATTGGACATACGCAACATCAGCTTGTCGCCAGGGACCACGGGTCGACGGAACTTGGCTTTGCTGATGCCCGTAAACATGAAGACTTTACCCTCAATCTCGATATCCGGATCCTGCATAACATACAGACCTCCGGTTTGAGCCAGGGCTTCAACCATAAGGACACCGGGCATCACCGGCAATCCGGGAAAATGGCCTTGAAAAAAAGGCTCATTGTTGGTGACGTTTTTATATGCCTGAATATGGGATCCCGCCTCAAAGGAAACAACCCTGTCCACGAGAAGGAAAGGATACCTGTGCGGAATAAGCTTCATGATCCCTCTGATATCCATAAACATTTCTTGATTAGCCATTGTTTTCCCCGTTCTCGGTAGTCCGCAACTGCTCGATCTCCCGTTCCAGGCGACGCACACGCTTCAACAAATCAGGAAGCCGAGGCAGCGAGGCTCCCACACGTAGATAGGTTCCAATCTCCATCATGGGAGTATACGTCACCTTACTACCTGCGGATAAATCATTATTCACCCCTGACTGCGCACCGATCATGCACCCGTCACCAATGGTGATATTGTCCTTGATACCGGCTTGTCCCCCGATGACCACACCATCGCCGATGCGGGTACTTCCGCCGATTCCGCTGCCCGCCACGACCAAACAATGCTCACCGATTCGCACGTTGTGACCGATCTGGACAAGGCTATCCACCTTGGTTCCACTTCCCACCTGAGTCAGATCAAGCGCTGCGCGGTCAATGGAGGAATTCGCCCCCACTTCCACATCATCGCCCAGGTCTACACGGCCGATCTGCGGAATCTTCATGTGTCCCACAGGGGTTTGCGCAAAGCCGAACCCATCGCCGCCCAAAACAGCTCCCGGCTGCAAAATACAACGGTCCCCCAAAGTGGTATCCGCCATAAGCACCGCATTGGGATATAACAAACACCCCTCGCCAACGGAGCTTCGTTCCCCAACATAACAACCAGGAAAAACGACGGAATCAGCTCCAACCACAGCTTTTGAGCCAACAAACGCGAACGGATACACCGTAGCATCTTCATGGACAGAAGCCGTTTCATGGATGAAAGCGAGAGGGCTGTGTCCGGCAAAGTCACCTTGAGACTTGGCAAAAAGCGACACAACACGAGCCAGATCCATATATACATTGTTGCTGAGTAAAGCGCTCTCAACCAGCGGGGCATGCTCGGAACTGAGCAAAACAGCTCCGGCGTTCGTGCTTTCCAGTGCCTTTACATACTTGGGATTGACGAGAAAGGAGAGCTCCGACTCAGCGGCGCTCTCCAAAGTGTTGACCCCAAGAATCTCCCGATCAGGACCGATATGTTCCAGTCCCAACCGTGTTGCGATCTCGGAAAGAAGCATATTTTAGTGGCCTTGAGCCTTCCAGGCCTTGTTAACCTCTTCGATCAGAGGCTCCGTAATATCGAGTTCCTTGTCCAGATAGAGCAAGCCGCTTTGCTGGAATTCAAACACCAGATCATACCCGTGTTCCTCAATGTACTTCTGGGCAGTCTGCTGCATCAGCTCCAACACAGGAGCGGACATGGTCTTATCTTCAGCAATGGCTTTTTGCTGGAGGTCGCGGCGAAGATCTTCCAGATCACGGAACTTCCGCTTCAGCTCCAGTTCTTTTTCACGCTTGGTGTCCAAGGAATAAGCGGCACTCTTGTTTTTAAATTCTTCGGAAAGGCGTTTCAGCTCTTCCTCAAGCTGCTGGCGTTCCTTAACCATGGGGTCCAGCTTCTTCTTCAGCTCTTCAGCAATGTACTTGCCCGGCTCCGAAGTTTTCTTCAGACGTTCCATATGGATAACAGCAACCTTCAAGTCTGCGGCAAAGGCAGGCGCCTGCAGAACAATGGCGAAGATCATTGCGAGAAACAGTACTTTTTTCATTCGTATCTCCTTTGGCCATTACTTTTCAGCTGATTTCAACGGCACACAACCGTCCCTTCCCCACTGCAACAGCGACGCACAACGAGGATATTCCACACACAATAATGAGTTAGAAAGACTGTCCCATCCGGAATTCAAGCCGGTTGCTGGCGCTGTCCTTCAGGTCGTCGAGACCGTAGCCCCAATAGACCTCCAAGGGTCCCATGGGCGAATTCCAGCGCCCACCAAGCCCCACACTCTTATAGAGTCCAAATGAGGGAGCGTCACCTTCAGCACTGTCGAGGTCATCGTCAAAGAGCATCTGGTCATCATCCCACACTCCACCGACATCGAAGAACATGATGCCGAGAATACCGTATTCTTTGCTCAAGGGGCACATCAATTCAATGTTGGAATAAAGCGCCTTGTCACCACCGACGGCTTCATCATCCTCATCACGCGGCGAGATTTTGCGGCTTGCGTACCCTCGCACGGACCCAATGCCGCCGAGACGGAATTTCTGTGCCATAGGCAGGTCATCGCCGCTAAAGTTTTCATGCATGTAGGCGACATTTCCATGCGCACGCAAGGACAAATTCCAAAACAGCGGCTCATAATGATCGATGTCATAGAGATACTTGATGAAGTTGTCATCACCGCCAAGAAAGTCACCCGCATAGGTAACGCTGAGGCTTTGCGCCGTCCCTTCAGAGACGAAGAAGGAATTCTTCTTGAGATGTGACCGTGCCAACAAAGCCGTCACGGCACTCAACAGATGCTCACCTTCCTCATCCTTAATCGTGTCGGAAGCCGTCTCCTCTACGTCATAGATATGGTAGAAGCTGGCCGTGTAGGAGAATTTGGAGCTTGTATGGTCTCCAAGGGGGTACAACAAGGCAGCGCTGAAGCTCAGGTCACGCATGTCGTATTCATCATAAGCGTCCACGGACCGGTTGACGCCGAGCGAATAGCCCCATTTTTGATCATCGTAATGGGGATCAACAAACGTCAGCCCAAATTCATTGGAATCGCCGCCATAGCTACCATACAGGTTGAGATGGTACCCCTTGCCGAACAGGTTGTTTTCCTGAATTGAGCCAGCAACGAAGAAGCCGCCGCTGGACGAGAAGCCGAAGCCGCCGCCGATCTGGCCTGTCGGTCCCTCTTTAACGCGAACCTTGAGATCCATCTCGTCCGGATCTCCAGTAGGAATGGGTTCGACATCCACCCCCTCAAAATATCCAAGGCCTTCCAACGCAGCCACAGAATTTTCCAGCGCTTCGGCGCTGAACGTGTCGCCGTCGGAAAGACGCATCTCACGTAAAATCACATTATCGCGTGTCTCGGAATTGCCCTCAAGCAACACACGGCGAATATGGACTTTTTGATGTTTAGCAAGCGTGTATACAACATCCAGGGTGTCTTCTGACGACTTGGCGAACTGAACGCCGACATCAGCATAGGCATATCCCTTATTGCTGTACAGGGCCGTGAGAGCTTCAACATCCTCTCTGACAGTGGATGCGTTCATGAATTGCTCTTCCGCCCGGACCTCGTCCAGGGCAATGGCCTCATCCAACTCTTCAGGAGAGGCGATCAAATCGCCTTTGTACTGGATGTTGCCGATTTTCAATCGTGTGCCTTCCTTAATGCGGAAAGTCACCCGAATACCGTCGTCCAGAAAGTCCACTTCAGGTCGTCCGACTTGGACATCCATAAACCCGCGGTTGGCATAGTAGGCTTTGATAGCGGAAGAATCACGCTCCAGAAGCTCTTCATTGAGCACATCGGAGGAGCTGAACCACGTAAGGATGCCACTCTCGGAAAGAGCCAGCTCATCTTTCAAATCGTCCGGATCCACCTGCTCAGCACCATCCAGAACAATTTCCTCAATGTAAAGCTTTGGCCCCTCTTCCACCACAAAATTAAGGCGGGCCTGTCCTGTCTCGCCCCCCTCCACTTCGTACGAAACCTTGGTTTTATAATACCCTTCCGTGCGGTACATGGCCCGGATGGTATTCATATCGTCACGTAAAACCCGCAGGTTCAACACGGCACCTTTTTTCGTCGCCACGGCCTCAAGCAGGTCATCTTCGTCCAGCTCATCGGCACCAACCACGCTCAAGGCTTGAATCCTTGGCTTTTCGACCACGCGGAACAATACCTTCTTGCCTCCGGTAACATCGGAAACAATCACGTCTACGTCATCAAAGTAACCAAGTTCATAAATATTTTTTAACTCACCATCAATGAGAGACGGCTCGTAGGTGTCGCCCTTATTGATACGCAGGCGCATGAGAACCACTTCAGGATCAAGCACTTTGGTGCCTTCTACGTCGATCACCGCAATGGGTTGCTGGTTAAGCATCACCTTGCGGGACTGAGCCACTACGTCATCGACCAAGGGCAAAAGATTGATGATGCCTTCCGTCTCAGCGTAGATGGGAGTGGCCTTTTCCTTGTCAAAGGCATCCACCAGACGGGACTCCATACTCAGCGTTTCCCCCAACTGGGAAAAGGATCCGTACAGAGCATAGCCGGCCCCGGTCATCAATGCGATCTCTCGGGCTTTGGCCAAGTCCAAGACATCCACGCCCAGTTCATCGACGATGCGCCGCACTTCGTCAGGAGCAACCACGTCAAATCCGGCTTCATTGAGTCGGTCCGACAAAAGATCGGGGAGGCTGTCCTCAAGATACACAAGGTCGTCGCCTGCGTTCACCTCAAACGGAAGCACCGCCACCTTGGGCGCGGCACTCGTCTGGGCCCATGCGGACCCACCGTTCAACATCAAAAAAAATACCGTCGCAAGCAGGGCGAGGCAGCGTCTACGATTGGGCATACAATTCTCCTGCGCGAAGCTCCAGCCGACGTGACATGCTGTCGGCCAAATCCGCATTGTGCGTCACCACCACCAGAGTCATTCCCAGTTCTGCATTCAACGCGGCCAGCACTTCCGCGATGGTTCGACCATTTCGTTCGTCCAGATTTCCAGTTGGTTCGTCCGCCAGGACAACGCGCGGGCGAAGCAATATCGCCCTTGCAATGGCGGCACGCTGACGTTCGCCGCCCGAGAGGGTCGTCACTTTAAAATCTTTTCGTTTCCCCAAGCCGACCATCCCCACAGCCTCATCAGCCATTTCCATGGCCTTTTGACGGGAGTGTCCACCTATAATTGCGGGCATGGCGACGTTTTCCAATGTATTGAACTCCGGAAGGAGATAGTGAAACTGAAAGATAAAACCGATTTCCTTGTTCCGCAATACAGCCTTGAATCCCTGGGACAGGCTGTTCAAGTCACGCCCTGCAAAGCGTATATCACCTTTTGTAGCTGAATCCAAGGTTCCGAGAATATGCAATAAGGTGCTCTTCCCCGACCCGGAGGCTCCGAGCACGGCCACGGACTCCCCCTCTGCCACGCTCAGATTCACCCCACGCAGTATCTCGATCTTCTCTGTGGGTCCCTGAAACGTCTTCCCCACATTGGTCAGTTGGTATAACTCCTTGTTACTCATAACGCAAGGCATCCGCCGGGCGAAGCTGTGCCGCCCTCCAGGCTGGGTAAATGGTCGCCAGAAAGCACAGCAAAAAAGCTGCTACACCGATACAGGTTAGGTCAAAGGCCTCAAGCCGGACAGGGAGGTAATCCACGGGATACACATTCTGTGGCAACTCGATAAATTGATACTTCTTCAACAACAGTGCAACGGGTATCCCGATGCTATACCCAATCAATGTACCGACGGCACCTATCAACGTGCCCTGGAGCATAAATATCTTTCGGATGCTACGGATCTGTGCCCCCATGGACATGAGTATGGCAATGTCCTTGGTCTTTTGCATAACAAGCATGACCAGTGTTGTGACAATGGAAAAAGACCCGACCAGAACGATCATTGCGAGAATGATGAACATGGCGGTCTTTTCCAGTTTTAGCGCGGCAAAAAGGTTGGCATTCATGTCCTGCCAGGTCTCGACGTCAAGCGGGGCGTCCCCAAGAACGGCACGAATCTGCCCGGCCACATCTCCAGCGCGGTACACATCCTCGACCTTGATTTCCAGGCCGGAAATGATGCCCTCAGGGTATCCCAACAATTCCTGCGTGGCTGGGATGGTTGAATAAGCAACGGACGTATCGTATTCATACAGTCCTGTGCGGAAAACCCCCACGACACGAAAGGGGAGCATTTTTGGAGAATACCCGGCGGCTGTTTGCATTCCGCTGGGCGAAAGAAGATATACCGTAGCCCCATTCCACAGACCAAAGCGATCTGCCAACTGCGACCCCACGACCAACCCCGGGATGTCGTCTTGCGTATGCAGCGCGGCAAGGTTGCCATAGACCATGTCCCGCTCCAGACTGAGCACATCTCCGGCTGTATCGGGATCAATGCCGCGCAGAGCCAGTCCTTTGACCCCTCCACCGGGCGCGGAAAGCATAACCTCGGAATAGAGGAAGGGGGTCACTCCGCGTACTTCGGGAACCTCGCCGAGTCGCTGTTGCAGCAAATCTTGGTCGCGAACTCCGCCAAGCCCGCCCCCCACGACGATATCGGCATTGACACCGAGTATCTTGGATTGAAGATCCTTGCTGAATCCGTTCATCACGCCGAGAACGACGATCAAGGCGGCCACCCCGAGAGCAACCCCGCAAACGGCAAACAGAGAAATTACCGAGATAAAGGACTGGCGACGCAGGGCGAAGAGATATCGGACCGCGACAAAGGACTCGAGACTCATGCCCCTCCTGTGGCCGCCTCAGGCCGGAGCAGCGGGAAAAGGATCACCTCACGGATGGAAGCACTGTCCGTAAGCAGCATCACCAGGCGGTCGATTCCGACTCCCTGCCCCGCTGCCGGAGGCATGCCGTACTCAAGCGCCCGGACATAATCCTCGTCCATAAAATGCGCCTCTTCGTCACCGGCATCCTTTTCCCGGACCTGTTCCTCAAACCGCTCTCGTTGATCCAGAGGATCGTTAAGTTCGGAAAAGGCATTCGCCATTTCCCGTCCGGTCATGAACAGTTCGAAGCGATCCGTAAGATCCGGATTCTGCTCGTTACGCCGTGACAGAGGAGAGATATCCGTAGGATAATGATAGATGAAATGCGGTTGAACAAGATTGGGTTCAACCAGAATATCGAACAGCTTGGCCTGTAGTTTTCCCAGCTTTTCCCCTTCTACGACCTTCTCGCCCTTCTGCTTGACGAGCGCCCTACACTGCTCATAGTCGGTATAGACTTCAGGGGCAACTCCCCCGATCTTCTCCAACGAGTCATGGAAGGTCATGCGGACCCATTTGCCGGGAGTTAAGTCAACGGTCTGCCCTTGGTACTCAATGACGCTGGAGCCGCATACCTCGCGGGCGACCTTGGCGAACATATCCTCCGTCAGATCCATGAGGTCTTCAAACGTGGCGTATGCCCAGTAGAATTCCATCATGGTGAACTCAGGATTATGCTGCGTGGAAATGCCTTCGTTGCGGAAGTTTCTGTTGATCTCGTACACCTGCTCAAAGCCGCCGACCACCAGGCGCTTGAGGTACAGCTCAGGGGCAATGCGCATGTACAACTTCATGTCCATGGCATTATGATGCGTCTCAAAGGGCTTGGCAGTGGCTCCACCAGGAATGGGCTGCATCATGGGCGTTTCGACTTCCATGAACCCCCTGGAGTCCATGTAGTTTCGCAGCGAACGGACAATCTGTGTCCGCTTTTGAAAAATTTCCCGGGTTCGCTTTGTCACGATCAGATCCACGTACCGCTGCCGATACCGGATTTCCACGTCCTTCAGTCCGTGATACTTTTCAGGCAATGGACGCAAGGATTTGCTCATGAGCTGGAAGTAATCCGCAGCAATGGTCAGCTCACCGGTTTTGGTGCGAAAAAGTGCTCCTCGAACCCCCACCACGTCGCCGACTTCGGACTTTTTGAAGAGTCCGTAGACATCGCTTCCCAGGTCGTCCCGGGCAGCGTAGACCTGAATACGGCTGGTTCGGTCCTGGATCTGAAAGAAAGTCACCTTCCCGAAGGAGCGCCACGCCATGATGCGCCCGGCCACCGAGAACGTCTTATCCAGGGTTTCGAGCTGTTCGGCCTCCGCGTCGGCAAAATCATCCCAGATATCCTGGATGTAGGTGTCGCGGGAGAAATCATTCGGGTAAAGGCTGACTCCGCTTTCCAGCAGAGCGCAGGCTTTTTCCACCCGAGTCTTGATGACCGAATTGTATTCGTCCCGATTGCGCAACGCCTCCAGCATAGGCATGAAGCGTTCCGCCTGTTCGGGGGCTGCCTGCAACTTGATTTTCTTGTTCTTCTTATTATTTGCCAAGGTAATATCCCGTGTGAATTCAAGTCTCTTAAGCCCATGGGCACAAGAAGGAAATGACTATTCCAATTCCCTGCAAGCGTCAAGCAGCGCGGACAGACAAAGGGCTAATCAAAAAAAATTAAAAAAAACAGAAAAAGCGCTTGACCAATGCGCCTGGGTTGGATAGACACTCACCTCGCGACGACGCAATTCGCATTCCCCAGTAGCTCAATCGGCAGAGCGGGTGACTGTTAATCACTAGGTTCGCGGTTCAAGTCCGTGCTGGGGAGCCAGAAACATCAAAGGCTGACAAGGATTAATTCCTTGTCAGCCTTTTTTTTATAAAACCGTTGCAATTCAAGTAGTTCAAGGCTTTCCCCCTTCGCAAATTCGTTTCATCCTCGCACTCGTCCATACGATACCTTACCAAGCGTTCATACGGGCTCCTGTTCTTCATCCAACGGAAGCCCTACTCTTTCGAAGACACCGGTCCCGCAATCTTCTCTGCAAAAAAACAGGCACCCGATCTTTCGGATGCCTGTTGCATGTTCAAAGTACGAAGCGACAAACCGCCCGTGATTTGAAGATCAGCTCACCTTACTTCCACCAGGAACCTCGCCGGAGGCTGTAAGCAACTCCATCCCGTTCTCGGTCTTTACGGCCAGGATCATTCCCTGTGAGAGCTGTTTCCGAAGCTTTCGAGGCTTCAGATTGGCAACCATCACAACCTGACGACCCTGCAATTCTTCCGGCTTAAAGAACTCCGCAAGCCCGGCAACAACCTGCCGAGGACCGTCGGATTCACCGAGATCCACACGCACCAGCAAAAGCCTGTCCGCATCAGGATGCTTTTCCACTTCCACGACGGTCCCAACCCGCAAATCGAGCTTTTGGAAGTCCTCAAACGCAATAAATTCTTCAGAGACCGCTTCAGTCTTTGGGGACTTCGACGTTTTCTTCTGCTTTTTGGTTCCCTCGCCCTCGCCCGGAACATCGTTTTTGGGCAAGTCGACCCGAGGGAAAAGATTGGAGGACTCGGCCACGGCAATGCCGGTATCCAGCAAGCCCCACACGTCCATTTCTTTCGAGATATCAACCTTTTGCGGGTCAAAATCAACGCCAAGCTGCTGTAGCATGTTCACCGCAGCCTCAGGCATGACAGGCCAGACATGCACGGCGATTTTACGCATATTTTCCAGCATCACGTACATGACCGTAGCCAGCCGCTTGAGCTTTTTTTCCTTGTACAACGCCCACGGCTGCACAGTGTCAATGTACTTATTCAAGCCGCGTACCAGCTCCCAGAGACCTTCCAGCGCACGGGCAAAACGCATCTCCGCAAATTCCGCCTGAAACGTCTCCATGGCCTTTTGACCCAACTTTTTGATCTCCGCATCCTCTATCTCCTCAGCATCGTCAGGAGCGGGGATCACTCCATCGAAATACTTATGGGTCATTGAGAGGGTGCGGTTGAACAGGTTGCCAAGATCATTGGCCAAATCCGCGTTGAGACGCCCAACAAGTGCCTCCTCGGAAAAGCTGGCATCCTGGCCGAAACTCATTTCCCGGAGCAGAAAATAGCGGAAAGCGTTCAGACCGTATGTCTTAATCATGTCCAAGGGTTCTACGACATTTCCCAGGGACTTAGACATCTTGGTGTCCTTAATCAGCCAGTAGCCATGAACATTCAGATGCTGATACGGCTCAATGCCCGCAGACTTGAGCATGGTGGGCCAGAACACAGCATGCGGCTTGAGAATATCCTTGGCAATCAAATGATTGACTGCCGGCCAGTAACGTTTGACGCCGTCACCTTCAGGCCAGCCAAGCGCGGAAATATAGTTGATCAGTGCATCAAACCAGACATAGCACACGTAGTCTTTGTCAAAGGGCAGTTCGATTCCCCACTCCAAACGACTCTTGGGCCGTGAAATGCACAGATCCTCCAAAGCGCCCGACTCCAGCAGGCTGACCACTTCCTTGCGGTAGCGTTCCGGCCGCACGAAGTCGGGATGCTTCTTGATATGATCCAGAAGCCAGCCCTGGTATTGAGACATTTTGAAGAAATAGTTTTTTTCAGCGATGTATTCCGGCTTGGTTTCGTGCTGGGGACATTTGCCGTCCACCAACTCTTTTTCCGTGTAGAACCGTTCGCACCCAAAGCAGTAGTGGCCGCCATACTCGCCAAAATAAATATCGCCCTTGTCATACACGCGCTGAAGCACGTCCTGGACCACTTTAATATGCTCCGGATCAGTGGTGCGGATAAACTTGTCGTTTTCCACCTTCAGATTCGGCCACATGTTCTGGAACAGGGCGCTGATCTTGTCCACATACTCCTTGGGCGTTTCGCCATTGGCCTCGGCCGCTTTGACAATCTTATCACCGTGCTCATCGGTCCCGGTCAGAAAAAACGTATCGCGCCCCATCAGCTTATGGAAGCGGGTAACGGCATCCGCAATGATGGCGGTATATGCGTGACCCAGATGCGGTTTTGCATTCACATAAAAAATGGGCGTGGTAATGTAAAAACTATCCACTGGAATCTCCTTGGCGTATTTCCTTGTCGCTTGAAACAATACACCGTGCTTGTATAGGGAAAAGGCGGACGTTCCGGCGTGGCGCCACACTGCGCGCCAAGCCCTCACTCACCTGTACTGTTTGATTTTTTATTTGGGCGTGTCTTTTTTCTGCGGCGACGTGGCTTGCGACCGGAGCGTCCTTTTTTGGTTTCTCCGGCGGCCCCATTTTTTTCCGGTCGCTCCTGCGACACCGGCTTGGCGGGCCTCCCCGCCCCCTCGCTGCTCTGAGCATCGTCTGCCCCGCCCTTGCCTCCGCGCACCTCGGTCTCGGGCTTGTTGCCGCGGGAATCCGTCCCCTTCCGGCCCTGACCGGAACGAGGCGCCCTGGATCTGGTTCGTCCACCACCACGGGAATTCTGCCGTCCTCGGCCGTTCCGCTTGGCCGCTTCCTGCTGCGCCAATGTTTCTTCACTGGGAGGCTTGTTCACGATCTCGTGCCATTCGTCAAGTTCCAACTCCCGTTCGGATCCATCCTCAAGCAATACCGTCAGAGTCTTCTTAAAAAAGTTGGAACGAATGACCCGGACCAATCCTAACGAGGTGGAAAACCGCTTGCCGGTCTTCGGGCATTCTCGGTGAAAGCTTTCGTAGGCATCCTGCTCAAAGCTAAGGCAGCACAACAGCCGTCCGCAAATGCCTGAAATTTTGGTTGGATTCAAAAAAAGATTTTGCTCTTTGGCCATCTTGATGGTCACTGGAACAAATTTCCGCATAAAGCGGCGACAACAGCACATCTGGCCACAATTTCCCAGCGCACCGAGCATCTGGGTTTCATGCCGCACACCGATCTGCCGCAATTCAATCCTGGTCCGATACTCCCGCACCAAGTCTTTAATCAGTTCACGAAAATCAATGCGTCCCGGTGCCGTAAAATAAAAAATCATCTTGCTGCGATCGAAAAAGACCTCAACATCGACCAGCTTCATTTCAAGGCTGCGTTTCTGCACACATTTTCTGCAAAACCGAAAAGCCGAGCGCGCCAATTCCGCATTATCGGCTTGAACCTTCTGATCCTCTTCGTTGGCCAACCGATAAATAGGAGTGTATCGGTCTTCGGTTTCTTCCTGAGACGGCTCCTTGGTGACGACTTTCCCCAGCCCCATGCCCTGTTCCGTGCGCACGATGACGTCCTGGCCCTTGTCCACGACAAAGGCTCCCGAGGAAAAATAGTACACCTGACCATAGTCAGTAAATTTAACACCAAGTATATGACTCATTGTGTTCTCTACAAAAGGAAAAAGCCCGTATCGGGCGTTGGGGGAAAAAGGCGTGGGAAAGCGATGCGGACGGCGTTTTCCGCGGGCCGGATTGCCCGACCCTGCCCGGAAATGAAGAATGAAACCGAAAAAGAAATCAGCTTTCCACCTCATCCAAGAGCTTCAGACTGCGCAGCTCCGCAAGCAGCTTGTCCTGCTCAACAGGCTTGACGAGGTAGGAGGTTGCACCGCCAAGGAAAAACGCGTCATGCGTTTCCTTCTTATCATCCAGCATCGTTATGACGATGACCTTGGTCTCCTGCGTCGGGTGCGTACCGTACTCCGTCTCCAATGCCCGAATTTCCCGAAGTGCTTGTTGTCCGTCCATTTCCGGCATGACCAAATCAAGACAGACCAAATCATACGGGGTTTGATTCTCCAATGATTGCTTGAAGGCGTAGACCGCTTCTTCGCCATTCACGGCGATATCACAGTAGGCAACGGTACGCAGCATATCGTGCAGCATGCTTCTGGAATAGAAGTCGTCGTCAACGATCAAGGCCCGCATTGGTCCCCCTCTTACTCTGGTTGCGTCTGGCCGGTCCTTCGCGGCCAGCAGGAAAATCTCATGTTTATTCCCAAAAAGCAAGCTCGGACAATCGCTCAAAGCCTGGTGGTCCAGGTCTGGGAAACCCCAAAACACTTCATGTCGGATCCACGTTCCACCAAGAGCGCCCGACACCGTGCGACAATATCGTCCACATCAGCATCCACGCGATCCTGGTTATGATGGAAGAGTCCCAGCGTCCCGACGTCGGCTGCCAAGGCCAGCTCTACGACCTGGTCGAATGAGGAATGTCCCCACCCTTTTCGTTGTGGATATTCCTCTGGAAGGTACTCGGCATCATGCAAAAGCAGGTCGGCCCCGGCGCAAAACGCAACATACTCCGAAAAGTCCCGTCCGCCACGATGGACATGCCCCAACTCATTATCCGTTAAAAAGACAAAGGACGTATCCCCTTCGCTAAAGCGAAAACCAACCCCCATATTGGGATGGCTGAGCGGTATGCACTCCACGCGCATGCCGTCCAGCATCATGGCATCCCGGCAAAATTCGCCGTAGCGGATATCGGCGCGAAGTTCATCAAAAGGAACGGGGAAATAGGGAGCGCTCATGGTACGAGCCAGCAACGTCTGCATATTTCCCTGGGTTGTGGGGCAACCGTAAAGGTCTATGACGCTGTCACGAAGGTACAGCGGTTTGAAGAAAGGAAAGCCCAGGATATGGTCCCAATGGGCATGTGTGAATAAAAAAGTATACTCCCGCCGCTCCTCGCGAATAAGCGAATTGGAAAGCGGCCGCACCCCAGACCCTGCATCCACAATAACGACGGAGTCACTGTTCCCGGTTCGTATTTCAAGACAGGCCGTATCCCCGCCATACTTGATATATTCGGGTCCGGAAACGGGAATGGATCCCCGAGCCCCCCAACAACGTATATACACTTCCCCTCCCGAGCGGCAGCCTGATCCGCTCCGGCAAACCATTGACAAAAACCGTACGTTCCAGCCTCCGGCAGGTTTTCATGACATACCTTCCCCATCCGCGCAAGCACTGATATCGGATAAGCTGTCAAAAAACGTATACATCACGGCAACTCTATTCGAACCATTCTTGTATCTACCGGCATGTTGCGGGACGGACGTCCAACCGTCAAGTTCGGATGTGCGTCCGGCCGGGACCACGACACCCGCAACAGCCCGTAAGTGGCGGTATCCGCCACGAGGGTCCGCTGCATGGCAGGGAGAACCAGCAACTCCGGGGCAGGAAGCGGAGTACGCCCATACCGGCCACAGGAACAAAGCCCCAGCTTCGGGGACACTCGTTCATAAAACTCCGGAACGACACCCGTTGCGCTCCCATGGTGCGGCAACACTAAGACAGGACAGGAATAGTCACGTTCCATCGCCACCATTTGCCGCAGGCTCCATTCTTCAGCATCTCCGGGCAGCAACGCCAGATTACGCCCCTGCCATCGCAAAAGCAGCACCACGGATTCATCGTTGGTGCTCGGTGGTTCCTCTCCCTTTGGAGGCATAAGGGTGAACAATTCGACCTCGGGAGCCAAAACGATCCTCATGCCGGTTCGAACCACCTGCGGCACAATTCCGGCTTGTTTCAGCAAGGCCTGCATTTCGTCACCCCAATGCCCGCCGGGCCAATGCCCCGTGTGAAAAAACTTTTTGACTTGAAAAAACTCCAAGAGATGCACCAGTCCCTTGTAATGGTCCATATGCGGATGCGTCAGGACAATAGTTCCGATCCTCGGAGGTCTCCCCAGTGTGAGATATGGGGCCACCACGTCACGCCCGACCTCCAGGGTTCTGCTCCGCAGACCACCCCCATCCACCAGCGCCCGGCCGCCTCCGGGGAGTCGGATGAGCAACGCCTGCCCCTGGCCAACATCCAAGACTTCCAGCCGCACTTCGGGGGAGGCATCCTCCCAGCCCACCCACCAATGCGGTCCCCAAAGCAAAAGCAACCCCAAAAGCAGCACCGGCCAGCGAAGGAAACGGGAGTCTCTGCTAAACAGGATAAAACAAATCAAAACGACAGCCGCGCCCAGCATCTCGGGCCAAAGAGGTCGCAAAAGACGCCACATGGGCAGCATACCAGCCGCTCCAACCGCTTCGACAACTCCAAGCATCCATTCCAAAAGCATAGCAGCCGAGGTCAATAAAACCCCGGCCACTGGTGAGGCCCAAGAAACCACCCCTAGCATCATTCCGGCCATGCCCAACGGCATGACGACAAGCCCCAGCAGGGGCAACCAAAAAAGATTCATCAATAAATTCGGCGTAATCATGCCAAAAAGATGCGCGGTAACCGGGAGCAGGGCTACGCTTGCACACAAACTTACGCCCAACAATCCCACAGCCCAAGCCGCAATGCGGCGATATCCGTCACCTCGTGGCAAGACGGAATGTACAAAGGGATACAACAAAGCGATGCCCGACACCGCAACGACTGACAGTTGAAAACGAATATCGAACAATGCCAGCGGGGAAATCAGGAGAATACACAATACGGCCAGAAAAAGACCATCCAGGAGAATGCGCCCACGCCCACACACAAGAAGCCCGCCCCAAAACGCGAACATAAGCGACGCCCTCACCAGGGAAGGGGTAGCCTGCCCCAGCCAGACATACCCCGCAACCAAAGGAGCGGCAAGCAACACAGCCAGTTTGGGACGGGGAATCCACAAATAGATACGGGGAAACAACGCCCCTATCCCCCAGGCTAAAATCAGGCCCAACGATGCAACAAACCCAAGATGCAACCCGGACAATGCCAACGTGTGCGACAATCCGGCTTGTCGCATCAGGTTGATGGTGGATGGAGCTAGTTCAAACCGATCCCCCATCAGCAGGGCGAGCAACATGGCCCGCCCCTGCCCTTCCGGGGTGATGGAAAGCAGGTTCCGGCGCAACGTGTCACGAAAATCCCCCAGGACAGAGTCCGGCAGGGCATCGAAGGACACATGTTTCATGCCGCTGCAATAGGCGCTGAACTCCACGCCTTGAGCACGCCAATACCAACCGTAGTCCCACGCGCCGGGGTTGCCGAACCCTGATACCCGATTCAATGAAGTTTGAAATGTCACGAATTGGCCTGGACGAGGGCGAAAAGGCGCATGGTGCCAATACCAGACCACACCGCCATCCAGCCGTTGGGAGGAGGCACCCGGCACCTGCACAAACGCTGCATCCTCAAGCACGACTTGCCACCGTTTCCCTGGGCGCCCGGTAACGGAACGTATCTTTCCAGAAAGCTGCACCTTCTCGGAGGGCAACTCCAACGACTGATCCGTGGAATTTGGAGACTGATTCCCGGCATACCAATAGCCACCGGCAAAACACAGCAGTACAACCGCCCAAAAAAAGACAGGCCGCCATGATCGTGCATATACGACGATCATGACGGCCAAACTCACAACCCCGGCCAGGGGCCAACGAATTGTGGCAATACCGCAGGCAAATCCAAGAATCAGAATTTGCCTGCGCATGATGGCGGGACAAAACGTCTTGCGACAATCCTCCCGAGGATTCAACGGATCACGGGTATTTCCCGACACGTCCCGCCCTCCGTCAAGCGATGAATCATTCCTGCTCGCGCCAGACCCGAGCCCCCACTGCGGTCAATTTTTCTTCCAGCTGCTCATAACCGCGATCCAGGTGATAAATACGCAAAACATCGGTTCGCCCCTCCGCGGCCAGCCCCGCCACAACAAGAGACGCACTGGCCCGCAAATCCGAGGCCATCACCGGGGCACCCACCAGAGAGGAGACACCCCGCACCATGGCGGAACGTCCTTTGAGACGGATATCCGCCCCCAAGCGCACCAATTCCAGCACATGCATGAAACGGTTCTCAAAAATCTTTTCCTCAATCACGCCGCCCCCTTCGGCTAGGCACATACAAGCCATGATCTGCGCCTGCATATCCGTAGGAAAACCGGGATACGGCTGGGTGGTTACATCAACGCCCTGTAAGGCATCGTGGCGGCGGACCATCAGCCCCCCGTCCTGCTCCTCCAGGTTCACGTTCATGGCCCGAAACTTGGACAAAACCGCGTCCAGTTCCCGGCAAGGACAATCCTCCAGGAAGACGTCCCCGCCGCAAATGGCCGCAGCGGCAAGATAGGTTCCCGCCTCAATGCGATCGGGCATGACCCGATACTCCGCCCCTCGCAGGGACGTGACGCCTTGAATGCGAATGACGGATGTGCCGTGTCCGCTGATGCGCGCGCCCATGGCATTGAGGAACTCCGCCAAATCCTGCACCTCCGGCTCCCGGGCCGCGTTTTCAAGAATCGTTTCCCCCTCGGCTACGCTGGCCGCCATGAGCAGGTTTTCCGTACCGCCCACCGTGGGGAAATCAAAGGTAATATGCGCCCCCCGCAACCGATCGCACCGACCGTGAATATACCCGGAAGACAGTTCGAACTCCGCCCCCATCTGCTCCAACGCCTTGAGATGCAGATCCACAGGGCGCGCACCGATGGCGCACCCGCCGGGAAGAGAAACACGGGCCTCCCCCTTGAGCGCGAGCAACGGTCCCATGCAGAGCACCGAAGCCCGCATGGTCTTGACCAGATCATAGGGAGCCTCGGTCTTGAGGTCGCGCACCAACACCCGGACATCGTTTCCGGAAAAGTCGGTTTCGCAACCAAGGATATTGAGAAGACGCAAAGATGTATGAATATCCCGCAGACGGGGGACATTGCCGAGATGCACCTCGCCCTCGGGCAAAAGACAAGCCATGAGAATGGGCAAAGCCGCATTTTTGGAGCCGCTTACGCGAATCGTTCCCTGAAGCGGTTTCCCGCCCTCGATCACCAATTTTTCCATGCAACCTTCCGTTTCATGTTGACGTCCTCACGGACGATTTTGACTTTTGAAGCATTTTAGACTTGACCAAGCCGCCCAGCTTCGTTAATGACACATTCCTCACGTGGCGAAACGTGGACAGCGGGTTTCTTTTGGCCCAGTCCTGCGCCGGTGTCAATCGGGCCAGCGTGATGCTTTAAAAATGTGGTGGCTGTGGCGCAGTTGGTTAGCGCGTTAGGTTGTGGCCCTGAAGGCCGAGGGTTCAAATCCCTCCAGCCACCCCACTGAATTCAAAAAGGACGAAGTCGTTGACTTCGTCCTTTTTTCTGTAAACGCATTCGGCTTCCCTAAAATCAATCCACCGACGACGAGACCTTGTACGGGGAGATCGGTTCTTCCCATGGGATCTCCTGCACCGTCAACGCCTGCCAAAGCGGTTCCGCCTCAGCATTCCAGTGTTGCCAGCGCCGCACAATACTCTCGGGCGTAGCCTCCGTTGTACCGTAGTAACCGGCATTGGCTTCTGCAACGGGGCGCACGAATCCCCCATCAAACGAAATACCAGCATACATGCCGAGCATCTCCGAGTACAACAACACCGGACGTTGCGTAGCGAGTTTGGAGACTCC
The DNA here is from genome assembly GCF_900167125.1 of Paucidesulfovibrio gracilis DSM 16080. Taxonomy (NCBI): domain Bacteria; kingdom Pseudomonadati; phylum Thermodesulfobacteriota; class Desulfovibrionia; order Desulfovibrionales; family Desulfovibrionaceae; genus Paucidesulfovibrio; species Paucidesulfovibrio gracilis. Next base: position 142,953 of record NZ_FUYC01000003.1, on the reverse strand, counting down.
GGTCCGATCCACGGAACTAAAGACCACCACATCCGTATCCATGGCCAGATCAAATCCCTGGTCCAATCCGCTAAGCATATAGTCCCGATCAAAAAATAAATAAACCAAGGCACCGGAAGAAATCCCAGCCTGCATACCGAATCCGCCCCGCCCCATCTCATAAAAGGCCGGAGAACTCCACTGACCGAAAGCGTCCCGCCCAAGCAAGACGCCGCTGCCCCCGGCCAGCGAGCCTAAAAAGGCCATCCGAAAATACTCTGGAAAAATCAGTACACCCTCGGCACGTGCAAGCGCTTCTTCAAAGCCGGGATAACGGGAAGTTTCGCGCAAATCCGTCACGGCACGCGCTGCGTCTTCAACCAGGCGTTGTTGCGGGGACGCAGGGCTGTTTCGGCTGGACCCATGCGACCCCGTAGCTGCACAGGCGGCCAGCAGGACACAACTCAAGACAACAGCCGGGACAATGCCCCCGCGTATCGCACGAACGATAAATCCTGACAAAAAACCTCTACGACTCATATCGAAACGATAGCCCAGCCCTTTACCCGACGCAAGAGGACATATTCCCAATCGCCGTTGTTCACATACCGGACGCCGCCATCGCCAAGTCCGCATCCTGGTCCGGCAGAGGCACATTGTTCAAAGCTTCATGCAGATGCGTCACAGGGCGAGGCGCAAACCAGCCCTTCAGCAAAATATTTTCCGGCGAAGCGGGCGTATCAAGTGTGGCTGGCGCCACAGGATCCGTTCCGTAATACGCTTCATTGGGCGTGGCCCGGGCGGAAATCCACCCTGTAAGAAAGGATCCCTCCAACGGCTCTCCAGGAGAATCCACAAACAACAGCACGGAGAGATCCTCCGCAAGATTGAAGTCTTCGGCAGTCCCATTTCCATGCGACACGACCATGCCGATATCCTCGGGAAGCCTGTACCCGGAACTCAATCCGTCAAGCAACAATTCCCGATCAAAGAACACGTAGATCAGCATGCCCGCCTGCATGACATGCTGGGGACCGTCCCCGTCATTATTGATATTGTAAAACGCCGGCTGACTCCATTTCCCTTGTTCATCGCGGACGACCAGCACGCCGTCACGCCCTTCCACGCGGGAAAGCCAGTGCTGCTTTTTATAACTTGGAAAAATGAGCACGCCCTGTGCCCAATCCAACGCATAATCGAACGTTCGGGGCCGACTGGCCACACGCATTTCACGAACCGCTTTGGCCGAACCATCCACCAACTGCTGCTCATAGGACAGCTGAGGGATGACTTCGCCCTTATGCATAGCGCAGGCGCCAAGCAACAGCAGGCAAAGCGCCGCAATAAAGATTCGGATTTGTTTACTATTCATATATCCTCCCATAATACCGTGGAGATGCAGCGCGGCAAAACCCGCCATGCCTGAAGCTCGACAGGCTCAATGCAAACATTGTTCCGAAATATTGAGCAAGGAATTCTGGCGGCTACTACCGCCTGAAGCTCATTTTCCGGCGGAAGCCCCCCGCAACCGGCGAACATCGCCCACACGAACCGTCACCTTTTCCCGGTCCAGATACTCAAGCACGGGAATGGCATACTTACGGGACAACCCGGTCAGCGTCTTGAAATCCGGGGCCGACATTTCATCGTTCTCCCGCAGAAAGGTCCGCACAGATTCCTGAATCTCTTGTAACGCCGGAGCGTGATAAAACATTTCTTCCTTGACGCGAATCAGCTGTCCTTCCTCCTGCAATCGACGGAATGTGTCGCCAGCCTGCTTTGCGTTCACCTGACACTTGGCAAGCACGTCCTTAAAATTCGGTGGAGTGCTTCCGCCCTCGGAGTACGCCTTGAGCACGGTTTCCCGCAAAACGGTCTGGTCCGCGGCCAGGGAAGCTTCATGATTTGGGAGTCGCACCATATCTTCATACACATCCAACCGCCCCCGCTTAAGCAAACGCTCCACAATAAAATGGACAACACGTTGCGGCAGACGGTTGCCCCATGCCGCAGGCAACTCCCCTCGTCCCACACCGTGCCGATCCGGGTGACGCTTATGGTAAGCACCGAGGAAATCTTCCAAAACCCTGGCCAATTCCTCAAACCCTGCTGCGGACAGATAGCGGCGCTCCTCCCGGTCCACCAACAGCGCGTCTTCTTTGGATAAAACTTCTTGCAGGGCCGCTTCCAACGGCTTGCGACTCATGCCCGTCAAAACTGGCAACTGGCTCATATAACATCCCTCAATCCCAGCCAATTCCAGACGCAAACGGACGCGTTCCCGGCTCTGGGCTGCTGCCGTTTTCCGTAACACGTCCACCTGTGGAGAGCGTCGTTTGATCTTACCGGCCAGCGGGTTGATCAATGTCCCGCCTCCAACGGTTCGCAGCGGAGAAAAAGAGCGCACCACAACCCGGTCCCCGGACACCCCAACCATGGAATGGGGAAACCGCACTTGGCAAACGGCACTTTCTCCTGGAAGCAATTCATCCCGATCCAAAAAATACAGCCGTGCCAGGATTTCCCGTCCACCGTGATGGAAATGAATTTCCTTGCGGTGCTTTAAGGGACGAGGTGATGAAGGCAAGCACGTCAACTCCACATCCCAGGTTGTGGCGGGAAACAACGATCCTGGTCGAGCAAGCACTTCGCCCCGGGAAACATCCGACACATCCACCCCACTAAGGTTTACGGCGGTACGTCGCCCGGCAAGCGCTTCCTCAACCTGCTGCCCGTGCGACTGCAACCCGCGGACCTTGACCGGACGCTCCCCGGGATACAGCAACAGTTCTTCCCCGAGCCGAACCGATCCTGCCAGCATGGTTCCCGTTACCACGGTTCCAAATCCTTTCATGGTAAACACACGATCCACAGGAAGACGAAACAGATCCGTTGCGCTTCGTTCGGGCAACGAGCGTGCCAATTCCGCAATGGCCGTACGCAGTGCGTCCACGCCGTTGCCGGTACGCCCGGAAACAGGGATAACAGGCGCCCCCTGCAAAAACGTCCCCTCCATGGCCGCACTGACTTCTTCAGCAGCCATTTCCAGCCAGTCCGCTTCCACCATGTCCGACTTGGTCAAGGCCACCAGTCCCTGATCAATGCCGAGCAGAGAACATATTTCCAGGTGTTCCCTGGTCTGTGGCATGAGGCCTTCGTCAGCGGCAACAGTGAGCAACACGAAGTCGATGCCTGCCGCACCGGCCACCATATTCTTCACAAATCGCTCATGCCCAGGTACGTCCACCACGCCGATCCTCTCCACTCCCTCCAGGTCCAGGTGGGCAAACCCCAACTCAATGGTGATACCCCGTTCCTTTTCCTCGTGCAGTCGGTCGCAGTCGATACCCGTCAGCGCCTTTACCAGCGTAGTTTTGCCATGGTCGATGTGTCCTGCCGTACCCATGATCAGCGGCATGTGGCCTCCTGGAAAGTGATGTACCGGATTCCGTCATGTTATCCTGGAACGATAGAAAAAAAACGCCATCCCCACAAGGTGACGCATCCACAGAACCAACGGAACCGGTCAAAAAAAGGTTGAAAGGCAGCCATGCCACCTTCCAACCTCGATCAATCCGTCTTGTTTCTCATGCTAACTGGCAAGGAATGCAGCGTACGCCTTGGTCGTGGAATAAATGTCCACCTTGCTGGTGATTTCAAACGGACTGTGCATGGAGAGTACCGGCGGTCCCATGTCGATGATATCCATACCATATACGGCCAAGAACTTGGCCACGGTTCCGCCGCCGCCAGCATCCACCTTGCCGAGTTCCCCCATCTGCCAAGGTATCCCGGCGTCGTCCAGCACAGACCGCAGGCGGCCGATAAACTCCGGATGCGCGTCATTGGCTCCAACCTTGCCGCGATGTCCCGTAAACTTACTAAAGCACGGGCCATACCCGAGGAATGCCGCATTCAACTTTTCGTACACATCGGGAAAGTTCGGATCGGTTCCAGCATGCACATCCGCGGATATGGCTTGCCCCGCCTGGAAGATTTTGGAAAGCCGAGTCTCCGGTTCCCACGCATCGCGCAATTCTTCCATGCAGTATTCGAAAAACAAGGACTTTGCACCCGTGGCCCCTTCGGAGCCGATCTCCTCTTTGTCCCAAAACAACACAATCTGCGTGTACTCCGGCTCTTCCGGCTGGGAGAAAAACGCCTCCAGTGCAGAATAGACACAAGCCCGGTCGTCCTGCGCGTAACTTCCGAGCAAGGCGCGGTCCAGCCCCACATATCGCGCCGGACCGGCAGGCACGATCTGCAACTCCGCACTCATCAGATCCGCCTCCACAATGCCGTAACGATCATACAGCAACTGAAGCAAAGCTGGCTTCACCCCTAATTCGTCGGAGTCCTCGCCGGTTTCTGGCTCATGGGCCAGGACCACGTTGAGTTTTTCCGCTTCAAACGCGTCCGAAACCTTTTTTTCCACCTGTTTGTAGGCGAGATGCGGCAGAAGGTCGGTGATGGTCAACACAGGATCGTCTTCATCTTCGCCAACACAGATATTGACCAGGGTTCCATCCTTTTTGACCACCACGCCGTGCAGAGCCAGAGGAATGGTCAACCACTGGTACTTTCGAATCCCACCATAATAATGTGTTTTGGCCAACGTCAGCCCCATATCGTCATACAGCGGCCGTTGTTTCAAATCGATACGCGGGGCATCGGCGTGAGCACCAACCAACCGAAACCCTTCTGATAACGGCCTTCGGCCCCTGCGAGCCATAAAGACCGTCTTGCCACGACTAAATCGAAAGCATCGTTCAGCGGAAAAATCTTCGGAAAATCCCGCCAATTCCAATTGCTCACGAACAAAATGCATGACCTCACGCTCGGTCTTGCATTGCGAAAGAAAGCGTAGGTACCGTTCCGCCAGCGCGTCCATGGCCTGATGATGCTCAGGGGAGGCAAAATGTCGCCAACCGTTCACGGGCTTGTATTCCAACTCCAATGCGCCCAATTGAAACTCCTTTATTCTTTCATTGCTCAAATTATTTCTTGATCCAGTGAGCCGCGGCTATTGTTCCACCGAGGCCAGTGCATTCCGCAACGCCGAAGCCACCAGCGGGAATTCCTCCGCGACCAATGTTCTTGAGTCCAGGCAAAACAGGCCGTGTTCCACCCGACCGACCAGAGGCGGCGTGACCTGCAAAAGGGCATCGCGCAACGCCTCCACGCCGCACTCCAATGGTGCCACTTCAACAAGGACCGTCGGCAGTCCTCGTTCGGGATGGGCGCCGCCGCCCACAAGGGATTCGGCCCGCCGTGTGGACACTTCGCCCCGCCCTTTCAGCTCCGTGCGCAACAACCGGGCCAGCCGCCCGGCCCGGGACTTGAGCGTTTCAAATGGTGTGGCAATCATCCGCAACGTCGGAACTTCATTCGTTGCACGTTCCGGATCCAACGACAGGCGCAATGTTGCTTCCAAGGCAGCCAGCGTCATCTTGTCAATTCGCATGGCCCGATTCATGGGGTTACGCTTAATGCGTTCCACATACTCCGTCCTGCCCACGATAATCCCTGCCTGCGGCCCGCCGAGCACCTTGTCTCCCGAGAAGGTTACCACGTCGGCACCATCGCGAATCACTTCACTCACCAGAGGTTCTTCCTCCAGGCCAGGCAAACGCACCAGGGCACCGCTTCCCAAATCCTCAATCACAGGCAGGCCATATTCGTCACCCAGCTTGCGCAGCTCCTGCAGGCTTACCTGCTTGGTAAACCCAACGATTCGGAAATTGGAAGTATGCACCCGGAGCAACGCCCCGGTTTGCTCGGTAATGGCCTGTTCATAGTCGAAAAGATGCGTACGGTTGGTGGCCCCAACCTCCCGGAGCACAGCGCCACTTTTGGCCATCACATCGGGGATTCGAAACGAACCGCCGATTTCGACGAGCTGCCCCCGCGAAATAATCACTTCACGGCCGGAAACCAACGTTTCCAACGCCAACAACACAGCAGCCGCATTGTTATTCACCACCAGGGCGGCCTCTGCACCGGTCAACCGACACAGCAAGCTCTCCACATGACTGTATCGACTGCCGCGCCGTCCGGACTCCAGATCGAATTCAAGATTGGAATAGTGGCAACATGCCTGGTTCACGGCCCGCACGGCAGCATCTGCCAAAAGAGACCGCCCCAGATTGGTGTGCACCACAACGCCGGTGGCGTTGAGCACCCGGCGGAACCGGGGGACCACTCCGGCAAGGACAAAGGCCAGCAGCGCGGGAAACAAAACATCTTCCGCCAGTTGGGCCGTAGACTGAATTCGGCCGGAAGCAATCTCGCGCCGCCGTAATGAAAAAAAGGTATTGACCAGATCCTTGAGCATTGGACGTGGAACCGTGCAGAGTTCCGGCTCCCGGCACAACCACTCCAAAGCACGGTCCACCGAAGGCAGACAGCGATACAGATGCGACAAACAAGCCTCCTGAAGTCGAATATCCCGTGAGGAACCGATCCAAATCCGATTACGCCATGGTGCGGGTCAAATGTTCTGGATATAATTTATAAAACTCGGCCAACAAATACAAGGATCCGCAAATGAGTACTGGTCCGACACCGGATGCTGCCTCCTGAAAAGCCTGTTCCGGCGTGCCGCAAGCCTCGGCATTGGTCCCGAGAGCTTCCGCCAACTCCTGCCCAGGCAACATGCGCTCATACCAAGGCAGGCTGGGACACAAAATCCGGCCCGCACAAATATCATGCAGCAAAGGAACCATACGCTCCAAATCCTTATCGCGCATACAGGACACCACCATGGACTCGGGACAAACACCTTCCTTATCCACGGCATCAGCCAAGGCGCGCAAGGCGGGTTCATTATGTGCGCCGTCCAGCATCCAGGTCACTCCGTCCTCACGTACATATTGCAACCGCCCAGGGATAAAGGCCTCTTGCATGGCGCGCTCCTCGCGGTCGACACGCCTCGGCACCCCAAGCTCGTCGGCCAAGGTGCTCCATGCGGCCAGGGCAAGACCGGCGTTTGCCTGCTGATGCGCTCCCCGCATGCCCACTTCCCGGGCATATGGGCGGGCAACGGTCAACTCTGTTCCAACACTTCGGGCACGCGCCTGAAGAACCTCTTCGACCTCGGCTTGTTGCTCCGCTGTAAAAGCGGGCGTTCCCGGGCGAATGACGTGCGCCTTGTCCCTGGCGATATACGCCAACGTGGAACCAAGCACCTGCATATGATCCAGACCTATGTGGGTCAGCACGGAGACGTTGGCATCAAAAGCACGCACGGCATCATATTTTCCGCCCAGCCCGGCTTCCATCACGGCAAGCTGCACTCCGCAACGCCGAAAGATACTGACAGCCAGACAGGTCAGAAATTCAAAATACGTCAAGTCCTCAGCCCCAGCGAACGCGTGCACCTCATTGGCCGCCTCAACCCAGGCTTCCGGATCCAACGCCAGGCCATCCACCAAAACGCGTTCCCGCACATTGAGAAAATGCGGCGAAGTATAAAGCCCCGTGCGGACTCCGTGCTCACGGGAGAGCCGTTCCAAAAAGGCAGCAGTCGATCCCTTGCCGTTGGTTCCGGCGACATGGGCGATCAAAAATCCCGGAGGTCCAAAACTCCGTGCAAACGCCTCCACACGGGCCAGGGTTAGATCCATATGGAAAAGCCCCTGTTCATCAAGATATTGCGCTATTTCATCAAAATTTGAAAACCGCATATTCTCCTCCCTGGATATCGCTCCCTTCTTAGGCTCCCGATTTCATGAAGTCCAGCCTGGCAGCGTCCGATTGCCCAGCCAACGCCATACCATACTTCCTCCACCTCCCGCACCCATGCCCGAACCAGCAATCAAATCTTGCCTTACCGCCGAGCATGCCGTAGTAAAAAAAGTTGTAAACATCTGCTTCTTGGGGGTACAGCTTCACCATGGAAAATCTGAACGTCACCATCGCATTGCCCCCGAAACTCGCCTACGCCCTCAGCGAACTGGCTGAATCCCAAAACATTACCTTCTCCACCCTGGTGCGTACGGTGCTGGAACAGCATCTTCGTCAGGAAGAAGAGGTGGAGATAAAGAAACAAGCCGCTCAGGAACAAAACGACCAGGAAAAACGAAAATACGCCCGCAAACAAGTTGCGGTTCCCACGGCCATACGTTTCAAAACAGGTGGAAGCATCGATGAAGGACAAATTGAGATGGTCAACATCTCTTTGGGAGGCGCCTTGCTTTCCCTGCCGGCAAGCCACCCCCTGCTGAAGGAAATGGTCAATCATCCGGAGACATTCGACTTAGTGATCACACTTCCGGAGGAGAAAAATCCGGTTTCCTTTACCAGTAAAGCAAGCCGGGTCAAGAAAAACCGGGACAAAGTGCAAATTGGGGTTTCGTTCGACGAATACAGCTATTATGACTTCATCAAACTCTACAATTTCTTAGGGTAGTGATTGATATCGACGCTGTCCAATCACAAGGTGTCGCTTTTTTCTTGACCGAATGCCAGCCATCCGTATAGGAAAATCATCCCAGCCGGGCCAGTAGCTCAGGTGGATAGAGCAACGGCCTTCTAAGCCGTCGGTCGAGGGTTCGAGTCCTTCCTGGCCCGCCACATCAATCCGGTTTTACGTCCCTTCCGTTTTGCAGTCTTCTGTTGCCGAATCAACCGGCTTCACGGTCCCTGTTGCTCCGTTCGCTCTGCTGAAGGCAAAAGCTATGGAACGTCCACCAGCCGTTTTGCCACAGCGTCCTCAGCCAGTTTCTCCGCAATGCGGCAGGAACGCATGGCCGCTTCATCCGTAGGCAACGGCTTGCGACTGCAGCCCCAATTTCCCTGTACGCATGGACCTCCGCGGGATGGACATCCCTCCACCTTTTCGGGACGGTAGGAGCAGCCGCTGCCCATGATCGAATACCGACCACACAGGCAACGCAATAAATCCGTACGCCCCATATGCTGCAACAGCGCGACAGCATTGCTGCTACGCATGCCCGTAAAACGTTCCTCCACGCGCTTTCGATACTTGTCCTGCATCAGTTCTCGTGGTTGTTCCAAAAGATTGCATTCATCCAACGCTTTGACAAAAAGACGCCGGTACGCTTCTTCTCCCCCGGAAAGAAGCCGACAAGTCAACCGTCCCGACTCCCAGTCAAGCTGATCCGACGGACATTGCCCCTTGCCGCTTTTGGCACGCCACGTCTCAAGATTCGCTCTGATCTTTCCTCGCAGCTTGGCATACTCCTCAAACATAATCTTTTCATAATGGCAGGCATCCCGAAAGGTGTTGAACTGATACCCCGCTCCATACAGCCCCTTCGGCCAAAGTCTGTCACGCAGACCATTTTTACAACTGGGATCAAGCGACAGGTAATCATCACGCATGGTCGCATACCTGTCGGCGCGTTCGGCCCCCTTCTGCTCCATGGCGTACCACTTCTTGAACTTTGCCTCGATAAACTTCTCCGCTTCAGCGTTGGTGATGGGAATTTCATTGCCATCCTTGTCACGCCCCATCCCCAACGACCGCATCAGGCTGCGTGTTCGCATCATGGTCGGCCCGTCGTGCATTGTTCGCATGTCGTACATCGCCCGCGCCCCGGCGCCGCCCCCGCCGATTTCCTCGCGATACGCCGCATACAGCGTCTGCACGTTGTCATCCACGACCCAATCCCGCGTGGCCTTGATGCCCTCCCAGGCCAATGCCGCAGCAGATTTGGCAATTGCCAATTGCGGGACAAAGGCTATGACGGCACTGGACGTAACCGTGAACAACGCTTCCTTGTAACTGCCACCGACAGCCTGCCCCGCTCCGGTCCCCGGGTTATAGTCCAACCCTTTGGCGAGAATTTCCGCATACGTGATCTGGCGCTTGAGCGCATGGGACAATTGAGCAAGAACAGCCTTTCGTTGCGCCTTGCTCATCTTCTTAAGTGAAGCGGCAAGCATCCCACGTGAAAACTTGCTGAAATTTCGAAAATCGGCTTCCGTCTTACAAGAGTCCAACATCACCTTGAGCGTCATTTGCGTCATGGCCAACGCCATTTTGCTTGGGTCACCGGCCTGGTACCCTTCATACCCGGCCTTCCCGTAATCCCAGGCAGCCCCGGCCAAATCAAGATTCTTGCGTACCGTTTCCATAAATCCTTCAGGAAACTTGCTTTTACCCACCATATCCCAAAACAAGTTCTTCATTGCCCCGCCGATATCCGAGGTCTTGCCAAGGGTTGCCTCGATCCGACGCTGTTTACTGATAAATTCATCAATGGATGTACCGCATCCCTCGTCGGCCACGGCCTCGGAAATGAAAAAGTTCGGAACGTCCTGCAATACTTCTTGTATCCCAGCTCCAATTCCGGCTTCTCCCTGTTGTACCCGATCGTCTTCCTCGGCCCCCCCCACAGGATCAACAGCGGGTACGTCGACAAACGGCAACAACGCCTCCCCTCGAAGGTCGAATTCGTCCAACACTTTTTCCAGTTCGGCCTGAATTACACTTGGGTCCGGAGGCGGTGGAAGAATGCGGACCTGCGATAGCCCCATGCTCGTGGCCTTATTCGGCGGAGAAGCGTTGCCCGTAACAGTCAGATACACTTGCGTCCCCGGAACGGCCCATCCCGTGGGAACCTCCATGACAGCCCCATTAGCGCTCTGCAACGTCAACAGTCCGGAAGCAACATACAGCGTAAACGTGCCGGGCTTCCAACCACCGGTGTTCGTTTTGCTGTCCTGCGGTTGTTCCAGGTCGGTCATGAACCCCATAATACCGCCGCCGGTGGCCCACCAAAAAACAACGGTCCCGACATCCGGGAGATCAAGGGGACCATTGGACGCCACAATCCGCAAACCCGAGGTAATCTCCGGGTCAAATGTAAAATCAATGCCCGTCTCCTGCCCCTCCGGCGGGACCAGCAGGACATGACGACGTGAAGTGATGCCGATTCTGGCTTGCTCGTGTCCTTCCGGGACATTCAACAACAAAGCCCCGTCTTCGAGGGAAACAAAAGAAGCGAATTGGCCGGTCCGCTCTTCCACGGGTAGCCAGGTTTTTCCTGGTTCCCCGGAAAAAAGAGGAATGCCGCCCTCTTCCCCCCAAACAGCACCCGCAGTGGTGGGGAAGAGCATTCCGATGAAAATTCCCAGGACGAAGACAACACGTTTCCAACCGAACAGACCCGCGTGGCGCATAACGTTCCCCCGACCAGACAAAAAATGAATACCGCCCCCTTGCATCGCCATGCTGCAAGGAAGATAAAAAAGCACTTATTTATACTTCCTTCAGCATTTCAAAACGTACGTCAAGCAAAACAACGCGTTCGTGCCTTGACCGCAACATTGTTAGTTGATGCATCCACACATAAAAAATGCTACAATGCTGAGCGTACCAAAACATATTCGGTCGCAAAAAAAGATCCGTACATTACACAAGGAGCCTGTTTCATGAATCGCCATCTGCTGGTTGCGGTCAGCGACAATCCTAGAGCCATCCACGGAGTGCGCTTTGTGTCATCATTCTTCAGTACGGAAACGGACCTGAAACTCACACTGTTCGCGGCATTCCCTACCGGTCCCAAAGTCTGGCTTGAGGAACAGTCCTACGAAACCATGAATGAGGCGGCGGCCACCAGCGGCAAATATGAGCAACAATTTCGACGCGCCCTGAACACGGCCAGAACAATGCTCACATCGGGAGGTTTCGACGCGGCGAACATTGATCAAAAATGTGTCCCCCAGTCTGGAACCCGTGTGGAGGACATCATCAAGGAAGGAGAACGGGGACTCTATGACGCGGTCGTACTGGGGAAACGGGGGCTGGCCAAGCTGGAACAGCTTATGGAACAAAGCGTCAGCGAAGAGATGGTTAAACGCCGGTCAAACGTACCCACCTGGATATGCCGTACCCCGGATGAAGATAACAGCAATGTGCTGCTCTGCCTGGATGGATCGGAGTCGTCCTACAGGATGGCCGACCACGTAGGGTTCATCCTCGGGCTGGAGCCACGACACCACGTCACCCTTTTGCACGTCCGCAACAACACCTCCGCACAGGAGACGTCGGCAATCTTTAATCAAGCCCGCCAAATCATGAACGACAACGCCATTGGCGCGGAACGGATCCATGAACAGATTCTTGACGGAGGCCGTCCAGCCGCCGCAATTCTGGACATGGCTCACCGCGAACGCTTTGCGGCCATCGGCGTAGGTCGCACGGGCACCGGCAAGGGGCTGCTCGGCCGCCTCTTCATCGGTTCGGTGAGCAAGGAACTGCTTAAGGGTTTAAGTTCTTCGGCGCTCTGGGTATGCGGATAGTCCGCCCCAAAACACTCGCAGAGGGGTCATGATTTCAATGTATTAGTCTCATGCCCCCTGCTTGCCCACCCCAAAAAAAAACGGCAACTCCGGAAATCAATTCCGTACTGCTGCCGCATTTTCCATGCTCGGCCAGCGTCTGAAACTACTGACGGCCGCATGGTATTTATGTCGGTTTGCCGTTACTCCCGTGAAATCGCTTCACTGGGACAACTGTCGATGGCTTCCTCCACGCAATCCAATTGGGATTCCGGCTCTTTGACCACAGCTTTTTCCGACGAGTCGTCCATCTCAAAAACTTCGGGGCAAAGCTCTACACAGGTTTCACAACCAATGCATTCATTTTCATCGATCACGATGGCCATGCGTTCCTCCTTGGCTTGCGACACGCTCTAACGTGTCGCCGATGAGACCAGTCACGGGGAACATACCCCACCCGGAGAAAAATTCAAACCCCTATTTTACCAAAACGAAGACCGTATACAAAAGGCTGCTGCTTCAGGCGCCATCCCGAAACAATGTATGCGACATCACAATAATCCGATTTTTCAATGACGGCTCTTCCGTAAAGTGATATCCGAAATGACATGAAAAAAACATTTCACGCCACACTCTCTATAGGAATACTTGCGGTCTTTTTGGGTACGTTTGCAGGCTCCTGCGACCACACGGTTCTCCAGGGGGAGATTCACTCGCCTGATGCGGAACTCCGCGTGGGAGAACAGGTTTTGCTGGAACTGCATGTTCCGGAAGAGCAAAAAGACATCCATAACGAATACTGGCTGGTCACCCCACAAGACGCGGGCAGCTTTCTTCCGGAGGGCGGTTCCGGCCGTTGCGCCTTGTTTATGGCGCTCAAGCCTGGGACATGCACTGTCAAGGTCCGCGGCTTTTTCCGTCAGACCAACCCCCAGCCCATCACATCCATGGAACTAACGATTCACCCCTGACCTCTCCCGCCTCGCCCAACGCAAGGCGCACCTCAGGAGAGACGAATGGCCTCCTTCACTGCGCCCGAAGCCTTGACCTTGGACAAGGCACCGTACAGCTGGTCCAGACTACGGACCTCAACCGTCATTTCCAACACGGAATTGCCATCCACACTGGATTCAAACGTTCCGGAATCAATATTGATATCATCGTCAAAAAAAATTTTGGTGATACGAGCCAACATTCCCTTCTCATTGGCGCAGCGTATTCGCACCTTGGCCGGATACGGATGGTCTTCCTGTCCTTCCCAGGTGACAGTAAGCAGGCGCTCCGGCTCAAAGTTTTTCAAATGCGGACAATCACTGCGGTGGACCGTTACCCCGCGTCCCCGAGTAATATATCCGGTGATCGGTTCGCCGGGCAGAGGATTACAACACGAGGCAAACCTGACCAACACATTGTCCACGCCGCTGATGTTAATGCCTTCGCTTTTGGCTTTGGGCTTGGCTTTTTGTGCAGGAGTCTCAGCCTCGGGCAATTCCTTGGCCTCGGGTTTTCCCTCCATTAACGCATAAAGACGCTTCAAGGCCTTATTGGGCGTGATCCGTGCATACCCAATCTGCGACAGCAACTCGTCCGTGGAAGGGATGGAAAGGGCTTCGGCCAGCTTAGCAAACCACCCTTCCTTCATGGCTTTAGCCACGTTGATCCCGTGTTTGCGCCCTTCTTTTTCCAGCAGTTCCTTAGCCAGGGCAATGCTCCTGGCCCGTTCTTCAGTCCGGATGTAGTGCTTGACCCGCGTCCGGGCCTTGGCGGTTTTTACGAACTTCAACCAGTCCCGGCTGGGTACGCGCTTCTTGTCGGTAAGGACTTCCACCTGGTCACCGTTGCTCAACGCCGTGGAAAGCGGAACCAACTTCCCGTTTACCTTGGCTCCGGAACAGTGGTCCCCGACCTCGGTATGAATGGCATAGGCAAAGTCCACAGGCGTGGCTCCCTCGGGCAACTCTTTGATGTCGCCCGCCGGGGTAAAGACATACACCTCGTCCTGAAACAAATCGAAACGCAGGGAAGCCATGAATTCCCGAGGATCGGAAAGCTCCCGTTGCCAGTCCATGATCTGACGCAGCCAGGTGAATCGATCCGCATCCCGCTCGGCAGGACCACGCTTGCGCTGCCCCTTGCCAGCCTCTTTGTATTGCCAATGCGCGGCCACACCGTATTCCGCAACACGGTGCATGTCCTCCGTACGTATCTGGATTTCAATGCGTTCACCGTCCGGTCCCACCACGGTCGTGTGCAGGGACTGGTACATGTTGGCCTTTGGAGTCGAGATATAATCCTTGAATCGCCCAGGAACCGGCTTCCAGATGGAGTGGACCAAACCGAGCACCGCATAGCAATCCTTGATGGAATCCACCACCACGCGAAAGGCGATAAGGTCATACACTTCATCAAGGGTCAGATTCTGTTGCACCATCTTGTTGTAGGTGGATGTGAGGTGCTTGGTTCGGCCGAACACGCGGCCGTGAATCTTATTTTTTCGAAGCATTTCCGAGACAAGATCAATAACCTTCTCGATATATTCCTGGCCAGCGGTATGGTGCTTGCGCACTTCCTCGTTGAGCTGCTCAAACACGTCCGGATGCATATACTGGAGACAGAGATCCTCCAGTTCAATCTTCAGACGGTGCAGGCCCAGCCGGTTGGCTAGCGGTGCGTATATTTCCTTGGTCTCCTGGGCGATCAGCAACTGCTTCATGGGCTTCATATATTGAAGCGTCCGCATGTTGTGCAATCTGTCCGCCAATTTGACCATGAGAACACGGATATCTTCGGCCATGGCCAAAATCATCTTGCGGATATTTTCGCCCTGAGCCATGGCCCTAGACTCAAATTCCATCTGCGAGATCTTGGTCACTCCATTGACGATGTCCGCGACTTCCTCGCCGAACAGTTCATCAATCTCGTCAACCGTGGTTTCTGTATCCTCCACAGTGTCATGCAGCAGCCCAGCGGCCACGGAAGCTTCGTCCATCTGCATCTCGGCCAGGACATTGGCCACGGATAGCGGATGGGAAATGTAGGGTTCGCCGGAACGCCGCACCACCCCCTCGTGAGCCTGAGCGGAAAAGACATAGGCACGCTGGATCAGGGAAAGATCCGGCTTTTCAATATACGTTGCAACCTTATCGGTTATCTCGGTAATTCGTATCATGGTCTCACTTATTCTACCCGACGGCGGAAACAAAACAAAAGGATTTTCCGTCGTCCGTTACGGAATCAAATGTGGGGAATTCCCCTGAAGCTCTTCGGGTATCCACCAGCGGTCGGCATTATATCCGATACCTGCCGGAGCGGGGTCGATACCGTGCACTCGGGCCGCCACTATGGGCAGGGCCATGGGAACATATAAAAAGCAGTACGGCTGATCCCTGTGAAGAATCTCCTGAACCCGGTCATACAATCGGCGGCGCTCGGTGCGGTCCAACGTAGCGCGGGCACGCTCCACCAATTGGTCCAGCTCAGCGTTACGATAATGAACAAAATTCAAGCCGCCTTCGCGAGCACTGTCGGAATGCCAAACAGAATACGGATCCGGCTCGGCAGGCGTTGTCCAGGCCAAAATCAGGGCGTCAAAGCGTCCCTTTTTCACAAACTCGTTCAAAAAAGTCGCCCATTCCACGGCTCTGATTTCCACGTCAATGCCGATGGCGGCCAGCCGGTATTGAATGATGGTCGCGGCACGCAGACGTTGAGAGTTCCCCTGGTTGGTCAACAAGGTGAACCGAAACGGCCGTCCCTCCTTGTCTAATATGCCATCCCCGTCGTGATCCTCCCATCCGGCTTCTGCGAGCAGGGTACGGGCCACATCCTGATCATAACCATACGGTTCCAAATCATCCTTATAGGCCCAGGTTCCGGGCTGAAAAGGACCGTGCGCGGGTTCCCCCAACCCAAGCAGCACCCCTTTGACGATTTCCTCTTTGTCAACGGCATGTGCCAAGGCTCGACGCACGCGCACGTCGGAAAAGATAGGGTGCTCCAGGTTATACGCCATGTAGGTATAACCGGCGGACAAATATTTATATTTATTGAAACGCGCTTCCCAGTCTCTGCCCCGGGTTTGGAACATATAATCCATAGGCGTTAATCCCATGGAATCCAGATTCCCGGCCTTGAGTTCCAAAAACTGCGTGGCCTGATCAGGGATGATCCGGTACACAATGGTATCGATATACGGACGGCCCAAAAAATAATCGGGGTTGGCCTCCAATATGATTCGCCTTCCCGGCACCCACTCCTTCAACTGATAGGGTCCGGCACCCAACGGTTCCCGACTATAGCGCGTATCTAAAAGATCTTCCCCTTCCAAGGCATGACGGGGCAAAATGGCATGCGCCCAGGTAACCAGCGCCCGTGCAAAAGGTTCGTCATACCGAACTTCAAACGAATATGGTCCGGTTACGGTGAATTCCTTCACGCGTTCATAGTCCCCGGAATACGGCGTGGGCGTATCGGGATCCACCATAAGATGGTAGGTGAACGCCACATCGTCGGCAGTCAGCGGTTCGCCATCAAACCAATGAATATCCTTTCGAAGCTTGAAGCGCAACAGGCGCCCCCCCTGCAACACTTCATAGGATTCGGCCGCCCACGGCACAAGCTCCAGGTTACGATCATACCGCAACGGAGCAACGAAAATGCGGCCGGTGATATTGCTGGATGCGGTGTCAGAAGCAATCATGGGGATGAGGTTGCTTGCATCTCCAAGCATGGCCTCCACAAGGCGACCTCCGGTAACAGGAACCAAATCCGTTGTCTCCGCCCTCTGCGGCGACACCGAGGTATCCCCGTAGCAGACAGAAGTCATTGTGGACAGATAGCACCCTCCTAAAAGGATACCGAACACCCATACCCACCCCATTCGTGGGGTAAAATTTCGTAGAATACGCATCTTTTCCTTGCCAATACCCATAGAATCCATCATATACTACCGGATGCGGTTGAAGCCGGGCTTGGAGTATGAACCAAACGGTTTGAAAAAGCCACAGGTGAGCTTGCCCGTGTCTGCGTAATCGGCTATTGGTGACCACTGCCTCCCACCCTTTGCGGCGGAGGCGTTGATGCAAACCAACCGCGCGCTCGTCTACAGCGCCTCAGAATGTCAGGAGTATGCGCTTCTCATGTCCGGTGATGAAGCATTAGTCAAAGAAATTCTTCAAAGTTTTGTCCACAACACCATCCCCGAATATATCCTGGAAGGATCCCAGGAAATCGTGGATACCGGTGGTGTGGTCAAACTTGATGTCCATCGGCGCGACCAATATTGGGAGGCCGAGGGCCAGGTGCATGGCGAAGATCTCCAGAACTACAAGCCGCAACTCGGCATCAACCTGAATGACAACTCGGCCAATGCCTTTTGCAACTGCCCGGATTCCTTTGCCGGATATTGTCGGCACATCGGCGCTATCGCCCTGAAGCTGATCCGCTCCTTCGACGCTGATTCCGAAGAGGATTTGCCTCGCCCCAAAGCGGACTGGCATCAATGCTTCCGGGCTTTCTTCGCCACGGAACTGGAGCCGGAAGCAGGTAAGCACTACCTCATCTTCCGTCTCTACCCGGAACCGGGCCGCCTGCAGGTGGCCTTTTTCCGTGCCCGACAAAACAAATCCGGCATCTCCCAGGTACAACACCCGGTGGACCTGGAACAGATCGTCAACAACCCGAACTGGTGCGAGGTCTCTCCATCCCTCCCCCACGTGGCGGAGATGATCGGCCACTATCTCGATTATCGGGGTCACAGGGTGGAACTACCCGCCGGACTGCACTCCTGGTTCTTTCGTGCCATTAAAAATGAGTACTACCTCTATTTACGGGAGACGGATCAACCCGTTCGCATCGAAAGCAAAACCATGCAGCTGAAGTTGGCTCCCCAACTCTCCGAGTCGGGACTTTCCTTTGATATTCGTCTGGCCAGAGAAGGCAAACTCCCTTTTTCCATCACGGATGAGGAAGAGGTGTTCTTCTACGGTCGGTTACCCCTTTGGCTGTTCCGCAAAAACGCCTTTTACCCCGTCCAGACCGGACTTGACCCGGAACTGGTGCAGGAAATGGTTGAACAGTCCCCGGTCATTCCGCATTCCGATATTTCCGAATTTCTGGACCGCGTCTGGACGCAGATCCCGGTTTCCGACCTCTACGGACACGAGGACTTCCTTGAACGCATGGGACCAATCTTTGCCAGTGCGGAGTACAACCCCAAACTTTTCCTGGACGAGGAAGGCAGTCTGCTGACCCTTAAGATCCACAACATCTACGATACCGAAGACGGCGAAGTGGCTCTGCCCGGTCCCAACCCGGATCTTCAAACCGGCTCCTACCACATGCACGGCAAATCCTATCTCATCCGCCGTGCCCAGGGCGAAGAGGCCCAACTCATGGCCGAACTCACGGACATGGGATTCCAGGCACGAAACAATCATACCTGGTTCATGGAGCAGGAAGAGGCCATCAAATTCCTTTTGGACCACTATCCTTCCCTGGTGGAGGCCTATCGCGTCTACGGCGAAAAAAATCTTTCCCGCTACAAAGTACGGCTCTCCAAACCGGAACTCACCGCAGAGATCGAAACCGACGAGGAAAACAACTGGTTCAATCTGGATCTGACCGTGGAATACGGAGATCAGAAAGTTCCCATCGATGTCATTTGGAAGGCCTGGGTGGAAGGAAAACGCTACGTCCAACTCAAGGACGGCTCCTACACCAGCCTGCCGGAACCATGGCTCCGCAAGCTTGGGCATCGGCTCAAGGTGCTGGGATACGATCCGGAAAAACCTATCAAAAAACAATTCCAGCAATTCGAAGCCCCGGTGCTGGAAAAATTGCTGGAAGACCTTCCCCGTGTGCGTACGGACGAACAGTTCGTTAAGCTTCGGGAAAAAATAAACAATTTCGAAGAAATCAAAATGCTCCCGCAACCGGAAGGGCTTACCGCCACGCTGCGGCCTTACCAGGTGCAAGGGCTTTCCTACCTTAACTTCCTCCGTGATTACGGTTTCGGCGGCATCCTGGCCGATGAAATGGGACTGGGGAAAACCATCCAAACGCTGTCCTTCATTCAACACCTGGTGAATGTGGGCTGCGACAACCCCACCCTGATTATCGTTCCCACTTCTGTGCTGCCAAACTGGGAACGGGAGGCGCAAAAATTCGTTCCCGGCCTGACACGACTGACCATTTACGGTGCCAAGCGTGACGATCTCTTCGGCAAAATCAAGGATTCGCATTTAATCATCACGACATACGCGTTATTGCGCCGTGATTTGGAAGAATTGCTCAAATACAAGTACGCCTCCGTAATCCTTGACGAAGCGCAAAACATCAAGAATCCAAATACAATAACAGCCCGAAGCGTTCGTAAGCTCGAGTCGGACATGAAACTCTGCCTCTCAGGTACACCCATTGAGAACAATCTGTTCGAATTGTGGAGCCTGTTTGAATTCCTCATGCCCGGCTTCCTGGGGTCGCAGCATTCCTTCCAGCGTGGTATTGTCAAACCCATCAAGGATGGACACGAAGAGACCCTTGAATACCTGCGAACACGCGTCAAGCCATTCATCTTGCGCCGCACCAAAAGCGAAGTGGCCAAGGATCTTCCGCCGAAAATCGAAACGACCCATTACTGCGATCTGGTGGATGAACAGCGGGAACTCTATAATGCTTTGGCCATGAAGTTGAAAGATCAGGTGCTGCGCGATGTGGACGAAAAAGGGCTGGCCAAAAGCCAGATGTCCATTCTGGACGCTCTGCTCAAGCTTCGCCAGATTTGCTGCCATCCGCGTCTGCTCAAACTGGACATGCCCGGCCTGACCACAAACCTGCCTTCCGGCAAGTTCGACGCCTTCAAGGATTTGGTCACTGACATCATCGAAGGCGGACACAAGGTGCTGGTCTTCTCCCAGTTCGTCCAAATGCTCCACGTCATCCGTTCCTGGCTACAAATTCAGGAAATCCCGTTCGCGTATCTGGACGGCGCCAGCAAAGACCGTTTTGATCAGGTGGACCGCTTCAACGATAATCCGGACATCCCTATTTTCCTCATTTCGCTGAAAGCGGGCGGCACCGGACTGAACCTTACTTCCGCTGACTACGTCATCCATTACGACCCATGGTGGAACCCTGCCGTGGAAAATCAGGCCACCGACAGAACACACCGCATTGGACAGAAACGCCAGGTCTTCGCCTATAAGATGATCTGTCAGAACACGGTTGAAGAAAAAATTCTCAAATTGCAGGAACAGAAAAAGGACGTTGCCGAAGCCATCATTCCCGGTCATTCCGCCCTCAAGTCTCTGACGCGGGACGACCTGGAAATGCTTTTTGAAATATAAACAGTACGCTGGCATTGGCCCAGTCAAGGAGAGCCGCTTGGACCGACTGTTTACCTTGGTAACGTTTATCTTCGATCCTCTCCATGAGTTCTGGGAGCGGGAATCCACGCAAAAATTCGTGGCCGCCCTGCTTGTGGTCTTCTTTCTTCTTTCATTGGGCGTCATCGAACTGAATCGACAGGACTTGGCCCCACAATGGCTGCACTGGTTCCCGCATACCAGCCACTTTGAAGCCGTGAACCTTGCCTTTGGTTTTGTGTTGCTGATGGAAATCATCGGACTGATTTTCACCCTACCGTGCTCCATCTCACTTGCCGTTGCCAAACAATTTGAAATATTAGCGCTTATTCTGCTTCGGGGTACATTCAAGCAGCTCTCCTACTTTCCCGAGCCTATTCAGGTCGTCGGCAATGAAGAGCTGGTATTTCGCATTGCAGCCGATGGTGCCGGAGCTTTGCTCATCTTTGCCCTTTTAGGCGTTCTGCGTATGCTTCCAAAGCCATACGAGGGCAGCAAAAAAGGCGCGTCCATCTTTCGATTCGTTGCCGCCAAAAAACTTGTTGCTCTGGGACTCCTGGTCTTTTTCTTTGGCTTGTGCTTTGAGCACGCCCTGCACCACTTCCAGCATGCCCCTACACCGGATTTTTTCCCAGCATTTTATACTGTTCTGGTCTTCTCGGACATTCTGCTGGTCTTGATCGCTCAACGCTATGCCCCCTCTTTCCGGGCAGTGTTCCGCAACTCCGGCTTTGCGTTGGCCACGCTTTTCATCCGCCTGGCACTCACGGCACCAGTGTATTATAACGCAATTCTGGGCGTTTCCGCCGCAATTTACGCCCTGTTGCTCACGCTGGTGTACAACGTTTTCTACCACCGCAGCCGTCACTGACCTCCTTTTTCCCCGCTTGACTTGCGTGAAAAACGCCGTTAATTGTCTCGTCAACAATTGACCAGTCAACAATCAACACACTCCTTTCTTATGCCAAAACTTGATTCCCAACGCGCCCAGTCCTTGGGCTACCGCATTGCCAGACTCTTTCGCGCTGCAGCAAAAAATGGCGACCGGCTCTTTGCCAGGCACCCTGTAAAGCATTCGCAAATCCCCCTCTTTATGGAAGTCATTCACCAGCCGGGACGCAGTCAAATGCAGCTTGCGCAAGTTCTGCACCTCGACAAAGCCGCAGTTGCCCGAAAACTGTTCGCCTTGGAAAAGGCTGATTTTATTTCCAGGCGTTATGATCCGCAGTGCCGCCGTGACAAGCTCGTATACCCCACGGAGCAGGCAGATAAACTGCTGCCGCAAACCCTTGATCTGCTGGAAACCTTCAACGAATTGCTGTTTCAGGGCTTTTCCCCTGAGGAACGACAGAACGCACTCCAAGTCGTGGATCGTCTGATCGTCAATCTGGAACGTGCCCTTGACGAGGAAGAGTCATGACGGAGCAGGAACGAAAACGCATTGTTCTCTTTGCGATAACATCCACACAATTTGCAGTGCCGTTCATGCTTTCCGCCGTTGCCGTGGCTCTGCCCTCCATTGGAGAACACTTCAATTCCGGAGCGGTGCTGCTCAGTTTGGTGGAGTCCGTGTATATCGCCACCACCGCCATGTTCTTACTGCCGTTTGGCCGCTACGCGGACATTACCGGCCACATTCCGCTCTTTCTCCGGGGCATGGGGCTATTCTGCCTCATGACGCTGCTGTTGGGCTTCGCACCCAGCATGTCAATCTTTGTGATCCTTCGAGTGTTGCAAGGCTTGGGGGGAGCCATGATGATGTCCACGGGACTGGCCATCCTCATGAACGCCCACCCACGAGAGGAGCGCGGTCGCGCTCTGGGGTTCGGCACAGCCGGTGTCTACCTCGGCATTTCCGCCGGCCCATATTTGGGAGGCCTACTCACTACGGCCCTCGGCTGGCGGTGGGTTTTCTTTTCCGGACTTCTGCCCCTGTTGCTTTCTTTGGTGCTGGTCCTTCGCCTGAAACGGCTTGACCACCAGGCTACTTCCGATCCTTTCGACCGCGTCGGCGCTCTGCTGTCCGCCCTTGGGATCGGGCTGTTGGTGGCAGGAAGTGCAGGCTCCGCCCACATCCTGGGCAAACTGGCCTTGCTGGCCGGAATTCTGTCGCTTATCAGCTTCGTCCTTTGGGAAAAGCGCTCTTCCTCACCGCTGCTGGATCTCAATCTGATCCGGCATAACCGCCCGTTTGCGTTGGGCTGCTTGGTACAATTCATCAACTATGCAGCCTCGTTCAGCTTCACCTTTCTGATGAGCCTCTACTTGCAATGTGGCCGTGGCATCAGTGCCTATGAAGCAGGGTCCATCCTCGTGGTGCAGCCCTTGGTGCAGGCCGCGCTGTCACCATACAGCGGAAAACTTGCAGACAGGCACCCGCCGCACCTCATCGCCACGTTCGGCATGGTTGTGGTGACCATCGCGCTCGGCATTGCCGCCACGTTCGATGCGCAAACGTCCAGCCTCACCTTCCATGCCATGCTCATCCTGCTCGGCATCGGCATCGCGTTTTTTTCCAGTCCCAATGCCGCCGTTATCATGGGCAGCGTCAACAGTAGGGAACTGGGAGTCGCATCAGCCATGACTTCCGGCATGCGCACCTCAGGCATGACAACAAGTATGATCCTGGTGTCCCTACTTCTGGCACACACATTGGGAGATCACGCGGTCAGCCAAGAGAACTTTGATCAATACCTCAACGTCATGCGCATTTTATTAACGGGCTTCACCGTGCTGAGTGCCTTTGGCGTCCTGTTGTCGTTGAAGGGGGCGCTGAACCGCAAACCCGTGTAACCAGCTCTCCTTCCTAAAGGAAAACTAAAAAACCGCATTGATTGTAAGGCGGTATGCAGCCTATACTTCCGAAAACTCCGAAGGATTCCATGTAATCACAGCCCATCGAACCGGCGCTCGACCCGGCAGGAAGACCCCGCCCTCCACCGGCCGGAGTTGGTCCGCCAACCATCTGCGTAAACGCACTTCCTCATCCTCTTGAAGATCGCGCACCATCCACCGCAACTCCCGGACGGCCGTCTCCAAGTCGGCGAAAATCTGTTGCGGCTGGGTAATCGTAAAATCCACACGGGCAAATATGCCCAGTTCCCGTAACAGGTTGAGGACGATCATGTAGTCCGGTCCCTGATGAAATTCTCGGCCCACGGCGCGTATAATTCTCGGGTCATGCGGTCCATTACCAGCCAGTGTCCCCAAAACCACCAGCTCGCGAGCATAGGAATGCGCCTTGCGAACAAGTTTTTCCAGGTCGTCGGTCATCAAGGACCGGGAACCGAGCACCACGTCGTGGACGCCGATTCCCTGCTCCTCCCAATCGTCTTCCCAGCCTGCCGGGCAGATGCGTATGTTCTCGATTCCTTCGTCCGAGCACCGCTGTTGCAACAGCCTGCGCATTTCCGATGAGGGGTCCGCCGCTGTCACGGAGGCGACAAGCGAGGCAAGAGGCACAGCAAGGGTTCCTGAAGCGCAGCCCATGTCAAGAACCGTCCAATGCGACTGAGGGTTCATCATTCGCACAACCTGCCCAGCATATTTTTCCGACGAGGTGGCCCGCTGGAATTCCTTGGCCCGTCGATCCCACGCTTGAACATTTCCCCGCATTTTTTTCCGATGTTGCTGCCCCGCTCTCCACATGGCATTCCAATCCGCAACCATACGCCCCCTCCATCTCCTGTTGGCTGTATCACATTTTTAAATATTGTATTACGCTATACCTCGTTCTTTTTGGGGTCAATCGTTGACTCTTTGTCCATAAAAAAAGGCGGCTGTACGCCGCCTCCAGTCAAGATCAAATTTTGTGGGGTTTAAAAGGGTACGTCATCCATTCCACTCGCCTCGGAGGGGAAGGCCGGTCCCAGATCCTCTTCTTCGCGAGGAGCGTTGTTCTGGTTCGGAGGCTGCTGGTATCCACCCTGCTGTCCCTGCTGCCCGCCACGCTGCTGCCCCTGGCCCTGCTGCGGTCCCCGGTATTGTCCGGCATCCTGACGGCTATCAAGTCCTTGGACATTATTCGCCACGATCTCAGTTGTATACCGATCCTGACCGTTTTGATCCTGCCATTTACGTGTTTGCAGCTTACCCTCCACCAGAACAAGTCGCCCTTTGGAAAGGTAATTGCCGCAAAACTCCGCAGTCTGGCGCCATGCCACAATCCGATGCCATTCCGTACGTTCGACCTTCTGGCCGCTGTTACGGTCACGATAGCCTTCGTCAGTGGCCAGGCTGAAATTCGCCACGGCCTGCCCGGCCTGTGTGTAGGAAAGCTTGGGATCCTGGCCCAATCGTCCGACCAGGATAACTTTATTCATACTGCCGGCCATCTATTTTCTCCTTGGAGTTTGGGGTCACTTTCTGTGGGCGGTTTACATTTTTTTCGCTGAATTTTCCAGCTCACTGAGCACGTCTTCCAGCTTATAGCTTAGCCGGTCGGCATCTGCAGGTTTCCAGTCGGCCAACGCGGACTCCAGTTGCAGCACCAGGGCGTCCAGCCGCTCAGGTTCACTCCCCAACGCCTGCAGTCCCTTCTCGGGAAGAATCCCCAAGCGGTGCTTCTCTGCCAATGTACGGGCCAACTCCAGGACTCCATGGGTCACACCGGGAGTTGTTCCCTGCTCCCAGGCCAATCCCCACAATGTCGGCCATTGCGTTTTTACTTTAGCCTCATCGTACGTGGAAGCAGAAACACGAACCTGCAAGAATTCACCCATCAGCCTTGCTCCTCCCATTCTCCTTGAACTCGGGCAACAACATCTTCAATCATGGTCAACTGATCTTCGGGACAAATTCCAAGAAGCGGCTCCCCGGCGTCGACGTTATCGCCACGATGAAAATACACCGCGTAGATCAACCCCTCCGGGCCGGAATAGGACAACGGCGTTTCCCGTTTCATCCGAGAAACAATGAACATCTCCATACCATCCGAGACCTTGACCGAACGCTTTCCAGAAACCTTCAGCTTTTGGTCCACCTCGGGTACGAAGTAATACTTGGCCCGTTCCGGTGCTTTGAACAGGAAGAGAGCCTTTTGCAGTATCAAATCAATCACTTCACTTCGGGACAAATAATGACGAATCGTCATCAGTTTGGTGCCGGCTTCCACGAACTTCCCTTCAAGTTCGTGACGAAGCTCCGTCACCTCGCCGCTTTCCGGGGAGTGAAGGGGTTTGGTATTGTGTTCCCGGGTAAGCTGCAGCAGCAGCGTACCGGGCTTTTCATCCCAGGTACCGCTGGCCGAACGGACCTTGTCGCCCACCTTGAGTTCGGCAAAGCCGACCGTTCCCGTATGCGGAGCCACCACATCAATGGTTTTGTATGGAGACGCCTTGATCTCGTCGAGCAATTCCTTAATATTCAGCAATGGTACAACTTCCTTGTTCGCAAAATGGTTATGCTTCGCTCCTTGAACAGTATGACAGCACAGGATAGCGGGTACAACGGCATGAAAACGCGAGCGTTCCAACGTCCTAAAAACGAAGCAGCAATACCCGAACCAGAACGGCCCTTCAGCAATCAGGAGTGATCACTTGCATTCATTTGATCCAGAATTCATAAAAGTTCCCCCCCATGGGGTCAAGCCCCTGGACCGATGACTCCATCGGACATTACAGCGGGAAAAGCTCCGCATGATGATGGATTGAAACCGGGGAACATTTGGCGCAGGGCTTTCAGGCGGAGCCTATTCCTCAGCACGTGATTTTCGCAATTTGATGAGCCGTTTCTGTACTTCAAGTACCAACTTGTCCAATTTGAGTGCTTGCTGACGCTTCAACTCATCAAAAGTCAGACCCGTAATTCCGTCATCCAGGGTACGGACAACCGTGGCAAAAACCTTACCCAGAAACAGCTTTTTGTTCAGATAAAACGAAACCTCGCAGCTTTCACCGGAAGCAAGCCCCTTGGATGGATCCTGCACCGCAAACCCCGAGGCGCTGATATCCTTGACATCAAACGTCTGTCCGGAATCATGAAACTTGACCACCAGCCCTGGTACGCGGGTTCGAAAGGCCTGTCGGGCGCGATCTTCACATTCTCCGAACGATATATCGAAATCCATACGGCGACTCCCAATTACTGCTGATTAATTTGTGGTCACCCGTTTTTCAAGGATGAATTCCACCCGACGATTTTTGGCCCGATTTGCCGCGGAAGTGTTGGGGACGATGGGATTCAAGGAGGCCAGCCCCGTAGCGGTGAGCCGCCCCGGTTCAATTCCTTGATCAAGCAAAAAGCGCAATACGTTCACGGCCCGTAATGCGGAAACCTCCCAGTTGTCCTGATAGACCCGCCCGGTTGGCTGTGTATCGTCTGTGTACCCTCGGATATTGATGACCTGGTCAGGATGCTGGATAAAAAAATCCTTCATGGTCATCATTATTTTTTCTCCAAGCGGAGAAAGCGCCACCTGCCCCGGGGAGAAAAAGACATCTCCGGGTGCCCGCAGGGTGATAAGACCGTTTTCAAAAGTCGCCGACACAACCCCTTCAATGCCCTTCTCCGTTTGCAACGCCTTCACTTCGGAGAAGACCTTCCGCTGTGATTCCACAATCTGGCGCTGCAACATCACCTGATCCAGCAAAACTCCCGCTTCCTCCTGCGTGATGCGGCTGGTGGCAATTTGCTCCATTTGCCCGGAGAGAGCCTGTGTCACGGAGCTAAATGTCTCGGAAAATTTTTCGTTGTCCAACGTAGACATAGAGTAGAGCAGGATGAAGAAAACGAGGAGAAGCATGGAAAGATCCGCAAAGGTCGTGAGCCATTCCCGCCCTTCCTCTTCGTCCTCATAATTTGCGCTTAGGAGCGCCTCATCGGAAGTGGCAAAACTTTTCTGCGCGCACACGTCAGTTCCCTCGCTCCTTGGGTGCCAGGAATGAGGACAACTTCTCGTAGACCAACATGGGGTTGTTGTTTTCCAGGATGGAGCGCGCCCCTTCAAAAATAATTTCCAAATTCAGCTGCTCCTGGAGAGTCCTCGCTTTGAGCTTGGCCTGCATGGGAATAAAAATCATGGTGGCAAGCATGGAACCGTAAAACGTCGTCAAGATGGCCACAGCCATGGACGGCCCGATAGCCGTAGGGTCGTCCAGCCGGGAAAGCATCTGAATCAACCCGATCAGGGTTCCCATCATACCGAAGGATGGAGCCAGGCCGGCCAGACGTTTGAACACGTCCTGCGCCACTTGATGACGACGTCGCATTGCATTGATCTCAATGCGCAACGTGTCGTGGATCAATTGGGGGTCCGCGTTGTCGGCAATAAGCTGACAGGATTTCTTGAGGACCATGTTCTCGGTTTGCACGTTCTCCAATGCCATCAGGCCTTCCCTGCGACTGATCTCGGCCACCTTGACCATGATGTTGATCACGTCCCGGGCCTTGACCTTGCGTGCGCCAAAAACCTTGATGCCCGCATAAAAGGACTGCACGATTTCTTCAAGAGGGAAAGCCACCGTAATGGAGGCCAGTGTTCCGCCGATCACAATCATCATACCGGGAAGGTTGATGAACACGTCCACGGCTCCACCCAGGAAGATCGCGCCTACAACGAGCGAAAGTCCGACGATCAGTCCAAATAGGGTCGCTATATCCATACCCGGAATCTACCCTTGTTACAATTTCAAAACCTGTACAACTGCCCTCAATGCCCACACAATATGGATATCGTCTTTTTTTTCAGCAAACTCAAGGGTCGCGTTCGAATTTTATACCAAAAACTTCATCTTATCGCCAGCAACCTCTAAAAATCGACCAATCCTCTTCTGATGCTTTGCAGTGTATTGCCCCGACTCCTAAACTCCGTCACAATACCGCCGATAAGAAAAATATTGATCGAACAAAACCAGGGGCCGCCCTATGCCTTTTGAAAATATCCCACTGTGGCACAGCCAAGCACAACGACGTTTCTTCGCTCCAGCCGCACTCGTGTTGCTCATCGGTTGTGTGGCAGGGTGTTCCGGCAGCACTGCGAAAAAAAATTATGATAGTGCCGCAGACTTTTTCTTTGACGTTCGTCCCACCACAACGGAACTACGGGACGAGGACACCACCCCCATTCGGGAACTCAACTATGAAGCCGGGGATGAACTTGTCCGAGTCTTGAATGACGCGCTGGAGGAGCATGTCCGGATTGTATTTCACGACTTCGACAATCTTGGCCAGCCCGAGGATCCATCACCCTTTGGGTTTGTTTCCGCAGAACAGGTGGCCTCTCGGCTGACACGAGCCGGTTACCCCGTGATCCCTGCAAATGCGATGCAGACCATGCCGCAACACGGTACCATGGATGAAGCCGAGCCGACGGACACGGACTCCGCTGCCAACGCCCCAGACGCTGAAAAGACGCTGCCCGGCTTGGCGGAATTGCGCGGAACCTATCTCATCGCCGCAGACGTGATTTACCTTTCGGCAACAGTCCGCGCTGTCCCAACGCAAACGGCATTGGCGAGTTGGCAATGGACACTGCCCGTAAACCAAAACACCATGGCCCTGCTTCCACAATTACGCCTGCCACAGGGAGGCACCACACCAACGGTTCGAACCAAATTCTAATGGCACGCAGCCCAAAAAGAAGCCGCCCGACGGCAAGCATCGGGCGGCGTATGGGTACTTGAACAAACGTTCCGTGCTCGACAGACGCTAGATGTCGAACCCTTCACGCTCTTCAGGCTTTCCTTTCCAAATTTCCGGCTGCTCACCGAATTCTTTTTTGGCCTCGCGATGGCCAAGATTGAACGCCTTGGTGTTCACGTCGCGAATCTTGGCAGGCAACGCGGCCTGGAGTGAACTCCGCATTACGCGCTGTTCCACAAAGGGCAGGAGATAACTCACTGCGCCCAAGACAATGGTATTCATGGCCTGAACGATTCCAACCTTGCGGGTAGCCATTTCCGTAAACGGCAATCCAAGAAACAGATTGGTCGGCGGCTGTCGCACCAGGTCCGTTTCCAGAACCAGTATACCGCCAGGCTTGAGGAACGGATAATACGCGTTGCAGGCTTCCTGGGAGAGCGCCACCAAGAGATCAAGATTCTGTGCCTTGGGATAGCTGATCTTTCCGGAGCTGACCACGAGGTCGCACCGACTGGAGCCTCCCCGTGCTTCGGGTCCATAGCTTTGAGTCTGGGTCACCTGATACCCGTGTCCCAACGCAAGCCCTGATCCCATCACGCGCCCAAGGGTGATGATTCCCTGTCCGCCCAGGCCGGAAAGCCGAATTTCAAATCGTTCCAGGGTCACACTCTGCTTCATGACGCGTTCCCCCGCATGCTCTGCTTCAGTTGCGCGTATTGCTGTTCCAGCCCGGGCGAATCGTTATCGACGAACACTCCTGTGGGGAAACGCCCTTCGCGCTTGCTTTCATCCATTTCTTCATACCGCTCCAGCGGGACAGCGCTCTTCTTGAGCCATTTGTACATATCCACTGGTCCCTTATACTTGTTCTTCCGGCCGAACTGGGTATGGCAGGGAGAAACTACCTCCACCATACGGAACCCCGGATGCTGAAGCGCCTGGATCATTAGTTTATCCAACTGTTGGGCATGAAACGATGTGCCGCGTGCCACAAAGTTGGCTCCTGAGGCCCGCGCCAGATCCACCACGTCAAACCCCTTTTCCAACTGTCCGTAGGGTGATGTCATGGAATAGGAACCATGCGGCGTGGTTGGGGAGCACTGCCCCCCGGTCATACCGTAGATATTGTTGTTCAACACTAAGGCCGTGATGCCGATATTTCGACGGGCCGCGTGGATGAGGTGGTTCCCGCCGATGGACAAGGCGTCGCCGTCACCCATGATACAGATCACGTTAAGATGCGGTTTGGCCATTTTAATTCCGGTGGCAAACGTCAAAGCCCTTCCGTGCGTCGTGTGAACCGTGTTGAAGTCCACGTAAACCGCCAACCTTCCGGAACAACCGATCCCCGCGACAATAACCACGTCGTCCTTTTCCAGGCCGAGACAATGCACCCCACGGATCAACGATCCCAGAGCAATGCCGTGGCCACACCCCGGACACAACACGTGAGGGAATTTCTTATTGTGCCGCAGATACTTATGAATGATATGATTTCCAATAACTTCGGGCATGGCTACACCTGCATGATCGCCTTGAGGATTTCCGAGGGCGTGATGATCTGTCCATCAACGCGGTTCACAGCACGCACCGTGGTTCTACCGTTGTTGACCCGCTTCACCTCGCGTGAGATTTGTCCCATATTCATCTCCGGAACAATCAACGCTCGGGCATGTCCCATCACTTTTTCCGTGGCGGCCCGCGGGTAGGGATACAACGTCTTGAGCTTCAGCAGTCCGGCCTTGACCCCCCGTTCGCGAGCCTGCTCTACAGCGTACTCTGCGGACCGGGCCACCGAGCCGTACGCTACAACGCAGACCTCAGCATCTTCGCAACGAAATTCCTCGTGCAGGGACACCTGCGGCAAAAACTGGTCGACTTTACGAAACATGCGGTCCATGAGATCCGCCACTTCCTCTGGTCGGGAGGTGGGGAACCCATTGGGATCATGTGTCAGCCCAGTGACATGGAATCTATACCCCGAACCGATGGGCGGCATGGGCGGCACCCCCCGAACCGTTTCCTCAAACGGTTTATACCATTCGGGCGGCATGGTGGGGACAACGCGATTGAAGACTTCGTATTCATCCTCACGCGGAATGACAATTTTCTCACGGGTATGCGCGGTGATCTCATCCAAAAGCAGGATCACCGGTGTGCGGAATTTTTCGGCCAGATTGAAAGCCGTGATCGTCATTTCAAGACATTCCTGGACATTGGAAGCGGAGAGTACAAGGATGGCATGATCCCCATGCGTTCCCCAGCGGGCCTGCTGAACATCGCCCTGGGCCGGGCTTGTGGGCAATCCAGTGGATGGTCCGCCCCGCATAACATTCACAAGGACCAGGGGAGCCTCCACCATACAGGCGTACCCCAAGTGTTCCTGCATCAGGGAAAACCCCGGGCCGGAAGTGGCCGTCATGGCCTTGCAGCCAGCCAACGACGCACCGATCACAGCGCCCATGCTGGCAATTTCATCTTCCATTTGGAGAAAAGTCCCGGTCTCGGTTTTGGGCAGCCGCTGGGCCATTCCCTCCATTATTTCGCTGGAAGGCGTGATGGGGTAGCCCCCATAAAAGGAACACCCGGCAAGAAGGGCGCCTTCCACCACCGCCTCATTGCCCTGGGCAAAAAGTTCTTTGCGCTTCTTTTTTCTGCCTGCCGCCATATCTCACCACCTCACTTGGGACACCGTTCGATTTCCGTTACCACAATGGCGAAATCTGGACAGTGCAGTTCGCAAAATCCGCAATGAATGCAATCCTCTTCGCGCATCACACGCGCCTTGCCCTGGGCATCAATCTCAATGACCTTGGCCGGACAAAACGCCACACAGATGCCGCACCCCTTGCACCAGTCCGGATAGATGGTGACTTTACTATTTCCCTTCTCCTTGGCCATGACCCCACCTGAAAAAAGGTTGATGAACCCCACTCACGGGACTTGTTACACGATTCGGCCACTACCACCATTGGTGGGCCTTTGCAAACAGTTTTGGAAAAACCGGCACTTGTCCGACAAAAAGATCATGGCATTTCAAAGAGTCAACGTGTGAGGATACCAGGAATTCAATCCTTGGCCGACAAACGTGCCCTATTCAATCCTTACCCGTCCGAGCCTCGGGATGACCGGTATGACAGGGGGCACCCTGTTCCCGCAACACGACGTCGGCCAGGGCATTGACCACACAGGCGGCAAGCGCGGAGCCGCCTTTCCGCCCTTGAATGGAAATGGAGGGCAACCCTCCCTGTCGCATAAGCAATTCCTTGGACTCGGCGGCATTGACGAACCCCACCGGCATCCCCACAACAAGCGCAGGCAGGGTTCGCCCGTTTTGTACATGCTCCAACAAGCGAAGCAACGCGGTTGGTGCGTTACCGATCACCCAGATGCGGGACGGTGCGCCATCCATGTCTTGATCCTGCTCCACGATAGCGTCAACAGCCGCCAAAGCGCGGGTTGTCCCCTGGGCTTTGGCCCGGGCTGCTACCGCAGGATCATTCATCAGGCACTGAACCGAACATCCCAAGGGGGCCATACGCCGGAGAGGAATGCCCATTTGCGCCATGCGTGTATCGGTCACAATCGCGGCCCCGGCTTTCAGGGCATTCAGGCCGGATACGATCGCATCCGCCTGAAAGCGTACCAATTGCAACAAATCGAAATCCGCGGTGGTATGAATCATACGCCGGACAATTTCCCAGGCGATTCCGGCATATGGCCGCGGCTGCGGCACTTCATCATCAATTATGGACAGAGAACGTCGTTCAATTTCGTCGGGCCGTACCGCATGGATCAAAGAAAGAGGGTCGTTGCTCACATCACATCCCGATTATTATCCAGACAGACAAAAAAAGCTCCACGCAAACGTCATACAACGAATGCGCAGAGCCGGATTATAGCCTTCCGTCGCCCAGGTTGAAACCCCGGGCGAAAACCTTTTTCGGCTAGCGGTCCCGAGCCTGATAGCGGGACAATTTCTTTTCCAGCCGTCGGCTGTAAGACGTCAACACGTAACACACCACAAAATACATGATGGCGATGGTCACGTAGATCTCAAAAGAAATCCTGGTCTCCCGGTTATCCACCTGCACAGCTGTGCGCATCAGTTCGTTTACTCCAATGATATACGCCAGGGACGTATCCTTGGTCAGGGAAACGAACTGGTTCACGAACGAAGGAATCATGTTGCGCAAGGCCTGAGGCAAAATGATGTACCGCATGGCCTGCACATGGGATAATCCCGATCCCCGCGCCGCCTCCATCTGCCCACCAGGCAACGCATTCACACCGGCACGAACGATCTCGCCGATATAGGCCGAAGTAAACACGATGAAGGCAATCAGTGTACTGTGAAAGGCTGGCAGTGTTTTGCCGAGCATAATCGGCGCCAGGAAAAAAAACCAAAAAATGAGCATCAGCAGCGGTGTGCCACGGATGGCCTCAATATACACAACCGCAGGATACCGCATCCACCAGGAACGGGAGATACGCATCAAACCGGCGGCAAGCCCTACCCAAAAGGCGCCGATGATGCCGAGCAAGGCAAGTACGACACTGGCCGCAAGTCCACCCAGATTTTCCACAAAGGGAAATTCCGAAGTGAACCGGACCGCTCCCCAGAGAAAATAATCCAGGTTGTCCCAAATAAGTCCCCAATGCTCAGGTGCTACATCCCAATACGACACGTTCCACTCCCCCTAGTATTTCACCTGCAGCATGAAGTGCTTATTGTACATGTTGATAGCCAGTGAGACGACAAGCGAGATGATCAGATAAATCAACGTCGCCACTGTAAAGCCCTCAAAGGCCAAACCATGATAGGATTCGATCTGGGTGGCCTGATACGTAAGCTCTGTCACGCCCAAGGCCATCGCCAGGGAGGAGTTTTTGATCAGGTTCAAAAACTGGGAAATAAGCGGCGGCACGACGATACGGATGGCCTGCGGCAAAATCACGTATCGATAAGACTGCAAAAATGTCAGCCCCGTTGCCCTGGATGCTTCCAACTGATTTTTGGGGATGGAAAAAATACCGGCACGCAATTCCTCAGCAATAAAAGCGGAAGTATATACGGCCAATGCGATCACCACACTCATGGACTCCGAAGAAAACAGCATCCACTCGCCCGTATACTCGGTCCCCCCAAAGGCGAATGGACCAGGGAACCAATAGTACAGCTGGTTGATCCAATCATTGAGAGCTTCGGGAAGGATGACTCCCGCACCGAAATACCAGAAAAAAATCTGCACGAGCAGCGGGGTGTTGCGGAAAAATTCCGTATAAGCCACGGAAAACCAAACAAAGGGCTTGAACCGGGTCATGCGCAGCACACAGATGGCGATGCCCAACAACATGGCAAACACAATGCCGATGAATGAAATTTCAATAGTGGTGACGAAGCCTTCCCAAAGCCATCGGCCCGGCTCTCCCGTAACGGTCGCTATCCAATCAAACTGGTACTGCAAGACTCTTGATCCGTTGTTGAATGGTTGGAGAAGAAGGCCGGAAGCGCTGAGCGCCCCCGGCCCGAGAATGACCGATCAAGCGGCTACATGGGCCACTGTTCGATTTCCCAACCAGCGGGAAGGTCGTATCCCATCCACTTCTTGAAAAGCTGATGGTACGTGCCGTCCAGCCACATTTCGTTCAGGGTCTTGTTCACGAAATCCCGAAAATCGGAATCGTTCTCGGGGACGCCCAGACCATACGGCTCAGCGGAGAAGAATTCACCCACGATTTCCCAATTTTCAGGATGGTCGTCACCAGCTTTCAGCCCGGCCAGGATACCGGAGTCCGTGGTCACAGCAACGACTTTGCCCTGCTTGAGCGCCTGGAAAGCCTGGGGATACTCGTCAAAGGAGATGACGTGCGCCTTGGGCTGGGCGGTCTTGATGTTCTTTTCCGAAGTGGATCCCTTCACGGTTCCAACCTTCTTGCCGGCCAGATCATCGGTGGACATGATGCCGGAGCCTTTTTCCACCAACAACTTCTGACCGTCCATGAAATACGTGATGGAGAAGTCGATCTTCTCGTCGCGCGAGAACTTGTGCGTCATGGTGGCGGCCAGCATATCAACGGATCCCTGCGCCAACATGGGGATGCGGTTCTTCGAAGTCACGACTTTAAATTCTACATCTACGCCGAGTTTCGAGGCGATATATTTGCAAATATCGACGTCGAAACCGACCAGTTCGTTGGTGTCGGGATCAACAAAGCCAAACAGGTTCACGGAGTCCTTCACACCACAGATCAGGGTGCCGCGTTCCTTGATTTCCTCCATTTTTCCGGCATTGGCCGCGGACACGCTGAAAACCAGCGCCAGCACCAAGGCAAGAACAACACTCAACCGTTTCATACTGCATCCCTCCTGACGAGTTAGGGGTTCATTCTACCGCATAACGTTTACGGCATTTGTTACAATATCTCCTTCAGAAACTGCTTACTGCGCTCATGTTGGGGGTTTTTGAAGAATTCCGAGGGGGTGTTTTGTTCCAGCACCTCACCATAATCCATAAAGATAACCCGATCCGCCACTTCCCGGGCAAATCCCATTTCGTGCGTCACGCAAAGCATGGTTTTGCCCTCACGAGCCAAATCCTTCATCACATTCAACACTTCATTGATCATTTCCGGATCCAAAGCCGAGGTGGGTTCGTCGAACAACATCACTTTCGGTTCCATGGCCAGACCACGCGCAATGGCCACACGCTGCTGCTGACCGCCGGAAAGCTCTGCAGGATACTTATGAGCCTGGTCATGAATTCCCACACGATTCAAAAGCTGCAATCCAAGCTCGTCCGCAGCCTTTTTATCCATGCCTTTCACTTTAATGGGAGCCAGCGTGACGTTTTTCAACACCGTAAGATGTGGGTACAGGTTAAACTGCTGAAAAACGATGCCGATTTCAGACCGCAGGGTATTGATATTCACATTAGGATCGTGAATGTCCTTGCCGTCAAACAGGATGGTTCCTTTTTGGTACTCCTCCAGGCGGTTGATGCAGCGGATGAATGTGCTCTTACCGGATCCACTGGGTCCACAGATAACCAGCACCTCCCCCTGCTGCACGCTTTCATTGATGCCTTTAAGGACGTGAAAATCCCCATACCATTTGTGCAAATCGTTCACTTCGATCATTGCCATAAAAAACTCCACGCTGCGTGTGATATATTTCCTTATCAGCAAGTCGCCGCCGGAATGTTCGCTGAGCGGCAGCGACCCGACAGTTCAAATTACGTCCGAAACATTAATGAAAACCCTTGAAAAGTCAAGACTCATACCAATATACTACCCTTTTGCGCCTACGCAGAACGAAGTGTATTTCGTCTTTATTTTTCAAAAAACAATGGCCCGGGTCTTCCAAAAACGGTCAATTGTTTTGCCTTTCCCGTAGATGTTTTTGGTCCGATCAATGAAAATTTCTGCAAATTAATTTTGCTTTTCCCCCATGACGACGATCTCTTTTTTTCTATTATGTTTCAATTTTCACCGGAAAAATTGATTGGTCCTCCCTGCAATTCAGACTTCTAACAAATAAAATCGCTGTTCACGCTATATTCCCACCATACCCTCGAAGGATTACCCCAGTTCCCACTTGCATATAATCGATATTATATCAATAGATTACAAGTATATACACCATCGCGTTGAACCATACGGCCATGATTCTCGCTCACCTAGACTGAAGCAGCACTTAATTTCTCACGATTCAAAGCCATACTGTTTGGCGTATTCCGACATACCACCAGTTGATCAGCTGAAAAAAAGGGTGACGAACCACGTTCGTCACCCCGACAGTTTCAATTCTCATTGACTGCATTATCACCGCCAAATGGAATGCATTCGGGCCAGTTCTACTCCATCAATGTCACGTTTTACCACGTGCAAGACGCTGGATTTGGCTTCATCCGGCACACAAGAGCTGGTGATATCTTCATTCGACAGACATTCATGCCGAAAAGTGATGTCCATTTCGCAAAAAAAGTGCGTTTCATGCCAAGAACGCGGGACGCTCTCCATGCCCCACTCCACAAAATGAACATTGTTGACGTGTCCGTTCAAATCTAGATCACTTTGTCGAGAAATAATGGCCACGGAATGTGTCCCTTCTCGTACTTTTGGAATCGTACGTGTGGTAAATGTTAAACTCCGTTCCGGATCCTTGGGGAAGGGAGCAGTTTCATGCAATGAAACCATTTTACGCTTTGTAACATCCATATGAGCCCAAGCCGTAGTGCAACGGCAGACTTCCTCGCCTTCACCGCTCCAGGCCACAAAATCACGGTACGCTAAATATTTATCACGCCCGGAAGGCCAGGTTCGAACCTGCAGCGTCTCTCCGGGACCGAGCGCACGACTCAAGACCAACCGCATCCTGGTCAAAACCCATGCCCGATTCGTCGTCAACAAGGCCTGACGCCCATATCCTAATGCTTCTGCATGACGCCATGCCATTTCCTGAAGATAATTAACAAGACTGCTGATCCGAACCCTTCCATCCGGCCCGCACTCATCCACACGGGCAACAAATTCCCCTTCCAAGAATTGATTTGGCACAACATGCTCCGACATCTTATTTACTCCCTGATACGCACGATCAAAACGATACGGCTGGAGATTCTTTCTGTTTTCCGAATAATTGGCAAGTCCCGGATACCCTCCCTCGCAAGAAACAAAACAACCTCCCCGCAGGACGATTCCAGGGCACTGGCGCCATAAAAAAAAACAGACCCGACCAACAAGTGTGGCCGGGTCTGTAGATTTCAATGACGGATCAACGTCAGGAATTGAGTTCACGCTCCTGGGGGAAAACCGGAAGGTACCGATAGGACAACGTGAGCACCAGCATGCCATAGGCCACGATCATGAGGCTGGTGGCATACTCCGACCAGTTGGGCGCGTAGGTGTACCACTTGTCAAAGGGCATCACCGGCAGAGCCAGCGTTTGGACGGTGAACACGTAACGGTTAATCACAATCCCGGCGCAATCAAGCAATGCCGCGGTGTACAGCAGCCAGGGACGATTGCGGAATGCCGGCACGATCAACAAAACAGCCGGGACCAAACCACAGACGATCAACTCGGACCAGAACAGCCATTGGCCGTAAATCACCTGATAGAACATCTGGTCAAATGTAAAGCCCATGCGCGGCAGAACATCCGTGGCCCAGGCCCAGGTGTCCAGATATTTAAAGAAGAGATACAGGCAGAGCATAGATCCAGCGATCTTACCCATAAGCGCCTTCACCTTGTATTCCACGAGCTTTTTACCGGTGATCTTTTCCATCAGGGTGCAGACCAGCACCGTAAAGACAGGTCCGGAAGCCACCGCGGAAAGCACAAACAGGAAGAACGTCCACGGCCAGATAAAGAAGCCATCACGGAAGGCATAAGGCCGTCCAATCAGCACGCCGTACATGCCGCCAAGAGAACCCTGGTGGAACGTGGACAGGAATGTGCCGATGCCCGCGAACAGCGCCATATGGACGTGCATGTTGTGCGCCAGAGAGTGGATGAACTTATTCCGGTTGAGCTGTTTCTGCTCCAGGATCAGCGGAACGAACTCGATGATCAGCACGGTGCAGTAGCAGGTGATGCAGAAGATAACTTCAGTGAGCATGGAGTGGACGTTGGGATGCCAATAGCCGAACCAAGCGCGGCCGGGCTGTCCGATATCCATGGTCAGGATGAGCATTGCACCAGAATAACAGATGAAACCGACGATAACCGTCAGGTTGATAATCTTCTCAAGCTGCTTGATCTTAAGAATGTACTTCAGGAAACCGGAGAAAAAGGCACCGGCCCCCAAAGCAATCACGGCAAGGTCGAACGTAATCCACAGAGCGAACCCAAAATAGTTGTCCATGGCCGTAACACCGATCCCGTTATAGAGGATCAGAAATGCCGCGTATACACCCCAAAGCAGGATGGCCCCGATGAAACCGAGCCAAAGAAGGTACTGGCCGAAAGAACACCGAGTGGTGCCTTCAGGGAAGAGTTTGCTATCCATGATCCCTCCTCCTTATTCGTGGCCGTGAGAGGCTTGTTTGACCGCGGTGTTGTGGTCGCCGGCGGCGTGGTTGTCACCCTGCTCCCGCACCCACTCGCGTTTGCTCATATAGTAAACCTGCGGATCCAATCCCAACTTCTCCAACAGCCGGAAGCTGTGAGGGCTTTGGGACAGCTGGTGCACCTTGTGATCCGGATTGTTCAAATCACCAAAAACAATGGCACCAGTGGGGCAAGCCTCGACACAGGCCGGGACGTAATAGCCCTCAGGCAGATCCATGGGATCAATCCCTTCTTCGCGTGCGCGATCTTTGGCTTTGAGGTAACGGGTATGACAGAAGTTGCATTTCTCCACCACGCCACGAGGACGCACCGAGGTATTGGGAGACAACGTCTTATCCATTCCGTCAGGCCACAACGGATCCCACCAGTTGAAGTAACGGGCGTGGTAGGGGCAGGCTGCCATGCAGTACCGACAACCGATGCAACGGGGGTAGATCTGGCTGACGATGCCGCCTTCCTCGTTTTTTTCCGTTGCAACAACCGGGCACACAGGCACACAGGCCGGATGTCCGCACTGCATGCACGGACGCGGCAGGTAGGCCACATCATGCTCGGGGAAGTCTTTTCCGTTGTTCAGCTCGTAGACGTTCAGCCAAGTGAGCGTGCGCAACTTATTGGAGGGATCATCGCGATCCGTGGTCATCATCTGCAGATGATTGTGCGGATCCTCCGCCGTCATGGGGGCGATATTGTTTTCGACCTGACAAGACACCATGCACGCGCCGCAGCCCGAGCACTTGTCGATGTCAATGACCATGCCCCACTTGATTTTGAATTCTTTTACTTGCATTTCGGTCCCCCCTACATTTTGGCAATGGTCACGGCGGAGCCGGTCCAGGCGGACCCACCAGGCTCGGCGCTCACAGTCAGGAGCTTGTAGACATTGCCGCCCTTGCCCTTGGAGAATTCATCCCAGGCGGTGTGACCAAAGCCGAGCGGCGCAGCAACCACGCCGGGCATCACGCCCTCGTCCACAAGAACAAGAGCCTCGCATTCCGCGCCGTTGGCGCTAAGACGCACCTTGGAATTCTGCTTCAAACCATTGGCTGAAGCCGTCTTCGAGTTGACGCGAACATACATGGTTTTACCCTGCAGCTCGGTATCCCGAATGGTGGTCGGGTTATGCGGCGTCGTAGCCACTTTATCTGTTCCAATGTGCAACTGCGTGTAGGCATACAGCGCGGTACCACCGGACTGCTTATCGGCTGCAGCCAGAGCGGAAAGCCCTAAGCCGACCGAATACGATCCAACAGTTCCCACGGCAGCCTCGGCAGCCTCAGCTTTGGCCTCCAACACTTCTTCAAAGGTCTCGTATCCGAGATCCAAGCCCATATCTGCGGCCAGTTCCAGCAGGAACTGCGGTGCACCCTGCACATCCAAAGTCGGCTTGATCACTGGGGACGACGCCACATAGGTAGTATTGGCCACGCCAAAGGGATTTACCAAGTCATCAAAGCGCTCAAAAGGATGGGCTGCGGGCAGAACCAAATCCGCCACCGCCGCCGTTTCGTCCTTGAAGGTACTAAACGACACGGTAAATCCAGCTTTTTCAGCAAGCTGCACACCGTACTGGGGGAGACCAAACACCGGGTTGGCATCATAGACCAAGCAGACTTTAGGAGCGAATGCACCGTCAGCCAACTCGGCAAGCAAGTCCTTTTCGAACCTGGCCACCCGATCCAAAGCGGATCCTACGGCAGTATCGACTTCCGGCAAGGCCACCATGCCACCCTGGGCGTTCAAGCGTCCCAGGAGCATATTCACGATGATACCGGCAGCAGCCGTCGCCGTGCTGTTGGCATAGTCCGCGACAACGACCGGGGCCGAAGCATTGCGGAGCTTGGCAGCCAATTCGGCCAAGGCTTTCTGGGAAACTCCGGTAAGCTTTTCAACTTGAGCCGGAGAGAATTTCGAAGCAAGCAAGCTGCGCAACGAAGCGAAGTCGCCGCTTTCCAGCGTCTTGCCGTCCGTGATCAGATTATACGCCAACCCCAGCAGGAAAGCGGTCATACCCTCGGGA
Source organism: Paucidesulfovibrio gracilis DSM 16080 (assembly GCF_900167125.1). Taxonomy (NCBI): domain Bacteria; kingdom Pseudomonadati; phylum Thermodesulfobacteriota; class Desulfovibrionia; order Desulfovibrionales; family Desulfovibrionaceae; genus Paucidesulfovibrio; species Paucidesulfovibrio gracilis. The sequence goes on along the minus strand of NZ_FUYC01000003.1, from coordinate 101,688 downwards.
TGCACCGGCACCCATTGGTCACATACCGAGGAGGTATGATTCCGGGCGGGTCCAGCGTAAACGTAGGTGGCCGTAGCTTCCTGCCCTGCCGGATGGCTTTCGGCAAAGGCGTTCATGTTGCTGACGGTCGGTCCCCAGGAATCCAGGGCATCGGTACCGGCAAACAACACGAAGTCAGAACCGTCGAGGTCATAGCCGATCTGGCCCTGTCCTCCCATAAGCCCGTTCCAAGCACGCGTGGCGGCCATTTGCGGGCTGGGCATCATGTAATATTTGTCGCTTCCCAGTTCGGCCAGCAACGCGGAGAACACCTCGTTGCCCGACCCGGTATCGTCACCGGACACAACGGCTACCGAGGAACCCGCTGCACCGAGCTTATCAGCCAGCAGTTTTTTTGCATCATCCCAACTGATGGACTCGTACTGCCCGTCCCCGGTCTTGACCATCGGTCCGGCCACCCGAGTTGGGCTGTAGAGCATGGGAACTGCGTCCGCACAGATGGGACACAGGCCGCCCTTGCTCAGAGGATTGTCCTCGTCGCCCGTGGTGGCATAAGGTTCACGCCCCACGGTTTCAACCTGCAAGGCACATCCCGAAGGACACAGCTTGCTGATGGCCTGGACGCGCTCCTCAGCACCTTTTTTGAGTTTCGGAATCCAGCTCCAATTCTGGGTCCAGATAGAAACGTCATCCAAAGTTTTCCAAATCACGGGGGTGACCAGCAGACCAAGCGTGCCACCCACGGAGAATTGTATGAATGCTCTGCGATTCAAACCCATTGCAGCACCCCTTTTCTTACTTGTGGCACACGTAGCAGGCGTTGCTCTGGTGCATCTGAGCATGGCACCGTTCGCACTGCCACATTTTCATGGTCATCTTGCTGTAGCCGCTGATCACATTCTCCTGGAAGGGAGGCGTGTCGGAACGAAGATGAATGTCCTTGAGGTGGCAAAGGTTGCAATTGGTCTCTTCGTCGGCCTCGGCGGCTTCGGCTTCGCCATGATCTCCGCCTTGCGCCGCAGCCATGGTCAGATCGGCATGTGCCTTGTGTGAGAAGAAGACATTGTCCGGCTGGTACTGATAGTTGTACCAGGGCACTTCCTTGCCCTGCGCGAGAAACTTGACGATGAACGCCCGCTCGGCCTTGATGTCCTCCGGTTCCATGCTCAAAATCAAGTAATCCAGCGCTTCAGGCCCCTCATCCTGCGTAAGCACATCCTCGATTTTGTCTGGGCTTCCTGCGGCCTCGACAAGAGCGTCATACAGCTCCTGCCTGTCGCCGATGTCGTGACACATGGCACACTCTTCGTTCGTGGGGAATCCGGCGTAGGTGCCGTCCTCACGGAAGTAGTGACAGTCCTCGCAGAGCATTCCCTGCCCCTCCACGTGTGTCACATGACTGAAGCGGAATGGCTGTTCCTTGTCCTGAAACAGGACGTCGGGGAACAGCACCCACCCCAACACCGCAACCACCAGGAAACCCAGCAGGAACGGAAGGGCTCCACCGTACTGTTTCGATGCTCTCATTTCCTCCATAACCTGCCCCATCACTCCTAGAGTTTTTTGAAAAATCACAAAAAACGGCCAAATGAATTACGTTCCTTTACGGCACAGAACTTTTCCGTGTCAAGAGAATATGAAAAATTTCACGAGGTTTCGAATCCCTTGACCTACCGTAAAGCTCCATACATTTCAGGCAATAAGTCTTTTTACCCCGGGACATTGCTATGCGCAAAAGAATAGCAGAAGGTACGACTCAGGCGGACAAACACCACATGAAAGCATTTTCCCTGTTTCAAGCTGATAAAGTTTTCACAGAATATACGGGTTGCGAGCATGCGAGAGGTTACCCCATCATTCCCCCTCTATTCTTTGTCCACCGGAAACGTAAATGGAGACTCCAAATCCTGAAACCGGGGCTGGCGCGTATCCTTCGCAGACAGTACCGGTCCCTGACCTTGCCAAACCTTGGGCCAGGTAATGCCCAAATCAGGATCGTCCCATCGGATGCCCCCCTCTGTTTCCGGTGCATACGGCGCATCCACTTTATACATAAATTCCGTGTGCTCTGTGAGTGTCAGGTAGCCGTGGGCAAACCCCGCAGGGACGAACAGACGCATAAAATTTTCCGCAGACAGGTGGAACTTCGTCCATCGGCCGAACGTGGGTGATCCCTTGCGGATATCCACCACAACATCCAACACCTCGCCCCGCGTCACCCATATGAGCTTGGATTGAGCGACCGGCGGTGCCTGATAGTGAAGCCCGCGCAGCACCCCGATCCCTTTTGAGTAGGCGTGGTTGTCCTGAACAAACGCAACCGGCAGTTTCCATTCCTCAAACACACGTGCGTTAAAGCTTTCCAAAAAAAAACCCCGATCATCTTGAAAGACTCGCGGCTCAATAATCTTCAGCCCTGGAAACTCCGTTTCACGAACCTGCATTTCTCTTGCTCCCTCAAAACGGCGACTAGGTCGCCAGTCATGAATGCGTTAATGTGTTCCGGTTGTTGGTCTATCGCCTCCCCCGAACTAGCACAAGACGTGCCGAAAAAAAACGAATGTATTCCCTTTTGATCAGCGCAATGCTAATTGCTCTCCAGAACATCGCGGGAGTGCCAATGAACACACTTGACGTCATTCTTTTTTCCTTGATTATTTTACTTGGTTTTCGTGGTCTGCTCCATGGGCTGGCTCTGGAGGCTCTATCCATTGGAGCTGTTTTCTTCGGTCTGCTTGCGGCCCGACATCTCAGTGCATATGTGGCCCCACACCTGGGCGTTCATATCGACAGCCCGGAAACGGTCGAAGCCGCAGCCACTCTGGTCACATTCCTGCTTGCGGTGGGTCTTGTCTGGCTGCTCGGCAAAGGGATTTCCCAGGCTCTGAAGTTCACACCCGCCGGAGCCATTGACCGTGGTCTCGGCGCCGTATTTGGCCTATTCGAAGGCTACACGGTCTGCTCCATGGTCATTCTTATAGTCCGCTCCCTGGCGCCAGGAACCGCGCTGTACCACAACTCCAGCATGGCGCCGTTTTTTATGCCGGGTGTTCGTCTCCTGGAAACGCACCTCCCCGAGGGACTCCTGCGTTTTCTGCACGGTGTGGGATAGCCCCTTTTTTTCCGAAACCTCAACAGTAAACGAACCATCATGTCCAACAACGATTCTTTTCAAAGACTTCGGGAGATCGTAACGATTCTTACCGGACCGGAAGGCTGTCCCTGGGACAAAAAGCAAACCCCTTTGAGCCTCTGCGACTATGTTGTTGAAGAGGCTTTTGAGCTGGTGGACGCCATCCGCTCCGACAATGCTGAGGAAGCACGGGAAGAGCTGGGCGACGTTTTGTTCCTGCTTCTTTTCATCGCGCATTTATATGAATCACAAGGCGACTTCCAGCTCCATGAAGCGCTGGACACTGCTCGGGCCAAAATGGTCCGACGCCATCCCCATGTCTTTTCCGACACGACATTCACCGATCAGGCCGAACTGATGCGTACCTGGGAACAAATCAAGCGCCATGAAAAAGAAAGCGATCAGGGAGAGCTTCCCGGGGTCTTCGATTCCTTGCCCAGCGGACTTCCTCCGCTGCTGAAAGCGTATCGAATCCATTCCAAAGCCGCTCGAGCCGGATTTACCTGGGAAGACGATACCCAGCTGGAAGAGCAACTTGATCAGGAATGGGATGAATGGACCAAGGCTGACCAATCAGGGACCGAACAACAGCGCCAGGAAGAATTCGGCGACTATCTCTTCACCCTGGTTGAACTGGGACGGCGTCGCAGTATCAAGGCCAATGCTGCCCTGGACTTCGCCAACCGCAAGTTCCTCTCCCGCTTTGCCAAAATGGAAGCGTACGCCCGCGCCCAGGGGCAGGAGTTTTCTGATCTAGATTCACAAAAAATGGAAATGTTGTGGAGTCGGGCCAAACAAGAAGAAAAAGAATGAATCAGCCCTAAAGATAGCCGCACTTATCGCCGATAGGACGGTAGGGCGATGTTTTGTCCCGCAAAAGGAGGCCTGCTCATGTCCGGCATCGAAGGGAGTTCCGCAGGCGGGATGGCCGACTGGTCCAATGTGGCCCGTGCGTTGGTCAAGAACCCTCTTGTGGAAATGGGAAAGCCCGGAGGTCTTCTCCCGGGCAGCGAAGCCATGCAAAGCCTGGCTACCCAGTTGAGCCAAGGGCTGCAACTGAAGCTGGCAAACCTTACCGGCGGAGATCCCCTGGCCGACAAGCAAACCATGGGAGCCGCTGTCGTGACACAGACCCTAAATACCATGAACTCCGACCCCATAACCGGAGCCAAAGATCCGAATATGGCATTCCAGGAACAAGTGCTCGGCGCTCATGCCGGGCTGGGTGGAATCGTCAACAAAAACGGATAACCAGCTGGACAGCACGCCCAAACCAAAGCCCCATTCCTTGCATTGAAAAGGAATGGGGCTTCGTTTGTCCTAACGATTTCCGGCAGCAATGAATCAGTGCCACCTTCCATGTCGTCTCGCTACGCAGCGGAACGCTGACGGACCGACATTTTTCTGATGTTATTTTTCAGGGCATAGCACAGGGGATGATCCGAGCCGCATTCGGTTTTGGCTCGCTGCAGGGCCAATCGGAAGCATACTGCGGCTTCCCGCCGCTTTCCCGCCATGAGGTAGACAAGCCCCATATTGCCTTTGGAATACGACTCCAGCTGCACACGTCTGATTTCCCGCGCCAACCGCAAGGCCATAGACAAATTGAGCAACGCCTGTTCCAAACGGCCTTCCCCGGCCGCACGCATGGCACGCCTGTTATAGTCGGCAATGGCTTTCAATTCCGGCATTTCTACCTCCCGCAGGCGCACGCGCCCACTATCAAGTCGGGTCGGGCCGAGACGCAACGCCCGGCGCACTCATCCACTACGTTTTTATACTGTCGGACCTGTTGTCCAATTACCTGAGTATAATTATTGTTTACGGTGCGATACAGCTTATTGTCCGTTCCCACTCGTCCCCTGATCAACTGCAACGCTCTGGCAAACTGTGATCCGGCCTGATTTTCGCGTTCCATCGCCGCATACACAAGTCCCAAATTGTTGGCGGTCTTAGCCTCCAAAATCGGCCCAAGATCATACTCCCGCACCAAGTCCAGGGCCATGCGCAACACACGTTCCGCCAGTTCATGTTCCTGGGCGGCGCATAGCGCCATACCGCTTCGGCACAAGTCGCCGACCCGCCCCAACATCCGGCATCTTCCGCAGGATTTCGAACAACCGCTCATTGCGCCCCCTGGAAAAAGCCTGCAACTTCCGTGGTCCAGGCCAACACGTCATCCTGTTCCGGATCCCCGTCAATTTTCAAGGAAGATCCGACAATATGCGCCCCCAGGTCTTCCGCCCTGGATTCAATGGCATCCACGGCACCGCAAAAAAAAGTGTAATCCGTACTGCCGCAACCAAATACGGCCACAGGCTTTCCTTGCAGCCCGGCCTTGTCCAAATCGTCGAACAATTCGGCAAAGTCGTCCTGCAACTCTATTTCATCGTCTCCCCAGGTGGACGACCCCAACAGCACGGCATCATACCCTTCGGCCATGCCCTCGGCATCTGTTTCCGCAGCGTCCGCCACGGTTACTTCCACTCCCCGGGACCGCAGTGAATCACCGATCCAATCCGCCACTGTCTCCGTATTACCGGTCGTTGAACCATAGACAATCAATGCTTTCATCGTATCGTTCCTTTGCAAGACTGAACGGTTGTATTTATCGCCTGCACAGATTGATAATGAAATTCAATTTCACATGCAAGCAAAAAATATCTTTTGCTGTCCGATCACGACAAAAGAAACGGCATACGTCCAGATAAAACGCTTTTCCTGCAACGATATCACATAAAATTCATTAGGTTAAACACTCATTACGCCTATTCAAGCACCGGTCGGAAATAGAGATACAAGGCCGTTCCCTGTCCGGGGCTGCTCCGCAAATCAATATGCCCACCCATCTCTTCCACCAATTTTTTAATCATGGCCAATCCCAACCCCGTTCCTTCGGGTTTGGTGGAATAAAACGGACTGAACACCTTATCCTGTTCCTCTTCGTCCATGCCCACGCCATGATCCCGAACCCCCAGACGCACGAAATCGTGCCGGCGGTCCAGCACCACTTCGATATCTCCCCCCTCGGGCATGGCCTCCATGGCATTTTTGATCAAATTCACAAGGCACTGTTTTATAGATTCCGCCTCTCCACGAACGGACGGCACATCCTTTTCCACCGCCACGGTAAACGAATAGCCCGCTTGCTGGTATCCAATGCGCATCAATTCGGTGGTGCCATGGATCAAGGTCGCGATATCCACCTCTTCCACCGGCATGTTTCCTGGACGAGCAAAATTTAGGATGCTGGAAAGCAATCCCTCCAAACGCGCTGTTTCTTCTGCAATAATGCGTATTTTTTCCTGTTCCTTCTCGGAAAGATTGGACGATCGCAACAGGGAACGGGTAAATCCACCGATGGCGCAAAGCGGGTTGCGTATTTCATGGGCCAGGTACGTAGACATCTCCCCCACCACGGCCAGTTTTTCCGTCTGGCGAAGCTGCTGCTCCCGATGCGTACGGGCCGTAATGTCCCGATGCATCATCATTACATGGGTCAATGCGCCGCTTCGGCCAAACACCGGATAAGAATAAACGCGATAGTAGAGAAGCCGCCCCCCGGCACTCACACGATTGACGAGCGCTTCAGCCTTGCGGCGGGTCCGCAACGTCTCACCCAAAGGACACGCGGTGTCGTATTCGGGACAAAACGGCTTGCCATCACGTTTGGTAAGCACCTGCCAGCAAGGTTTTCCCGTTAATTCGGATTTCGCCTTGCCGGTTCGTCGCCAGACATTGCGATTCATATCCACGACATTGCCGTCCAAATCGAGCAACATGATGTCCTCGCGGACTTCATCAATGATGGCCTGCAATAAATGCCGCTGCCGATCCAGATCATTGCTGAACCGGGTGTTGGCTCTGGCCATGTCATGCAACCCGCAAATAAAAATAGCGGCATCCTGATCCACAATGGACACTCCTGTGTCCAGTAAATCATGCACGGCATGCCCAACCACCCGCTCCCCGGTAAGATCCACCACCATGTTCATCTCCGGGTGGGCGTGAATAAGTTTTCTTAAACTTGGATAAACAGGAATATTCAACGAGCGGGCATACGCAACCTTTTGGGTTCCCGGGCCATGCCGGACAACGCCCAAAATTTCCACAGGAGGGAGAAATTCCAAAAAAAGAGGATTCCTGGCAACGTCCAGAAGAGCCATAAAGCCCGGACCGGTTCCAAGAACGCCCACGCGAAACACTCGCTCCCCATCATCCCACAGGCAGGCAACGCTTTCTGTCAGGTTTTCCGGATCAGTTTGAAGATTTTTCAGGCGGGTAACGTTGGAATCGGACATGCGGACCTCCTTTGCCCTCCGCATACCCGGATTACGTACCCTTGTCTCCGCCGTTAGCCGGGGAGCAACAGGGATTATTTGGGGACTCGCACTCCATTGCGGCGATAATAGGCACGTGCCGCCTCATCCACCGGAGTAAAAGAAGGAGAAAATCGCTCGGCCGAGTTTCGGGCGCAGCGCATGAAGCAACGGTCGTGCGCGGCCTGCAAACGCATGCGCCGCGCATACTCCGCCTGCGTCTCAATACCACTGTACCGTGGAAATGCTGGACATTGTGCCCGACAAGCCCGTTCCTGCGCTTTCCAGTCCGCTGGGAATCCATCGGAGGGCATCGCCAAACACAACAACAGCACCGAAGCCACAACCGCCATGTTTTTTCGACTATTCCACATAGTAAAACGTTCCGTTGTTGGTCACGATCACACCATAATCCGGTTCCGGAGGCCACTCTCCCCCGATGTTCGGGGAGCTGTTGAGTCGCTCCATCCCCAACACCAGAAGCACGGTAATCACAATGCAAATCAGGCTCAGCCGCACGTAAATCTCCACAGGATATTGAAGAGGAATGTTTTTCCGCACAAAACCTTCAGCAAAATTCATTCCCCGCCCACTCTTTCGCGGCATCCCGAAATACGTTAAACCTTTCCTGACGAATTCATTTTGTAAAACCATCAACCGTACCTTTCGGGGGATTTCCCATGTCCGCAACCGCTCTGGCCGCCAAAGCCAAAGACGTGAAAAACATTCTCATCATTTTGCTGCTGCTTGTCGTGGCCGTGGAAACCTTCCTGCTCCTCGGCGGCAACGCGTCCAAAGTGGGGACAAAAGATGATCCCGCCAACATTGCAGTAACGGAAACGACCATCAATATTGCGGATCGTCGGGACATCACCCTGGAGTTCAGCTACCCTCTGGGCAAAGGACGCCAAGGCCAACCAGTGGAAGCGCCTGCGGTGATCTCCCCCGACCATCCCGGAGAATGGCATTGGACCGGCCCGTACAGCATGACCTACCGTGCGGAGGAGCCTTTCCAGCTGGCCACCCGCTACACTGTCAAGCTGCACCCGGAAAAATTTTTAAAAGAAGGGCAAACCTTTACCGGTGATCGAAAAATCCGGTTCAAGACCGGCAATTTTTCCATGGACGCCCTGAAGCTTCACGCCACACCGGCGGAAGGCGGTCCCACACTAATCCACTTGGAAGGTTCGATTCGCTTTAACGCTCCGGTCCTGCCTGAAGATTTCCTTAACGCCGTATCCCTCAACGATCCTCTTTCGGAAACCCCGCTGGAAATTACGGTGCTGAACGGATGGCGCAGCCGAGAGATCAATTTTCGCAGCGCCCCCGTGGAAAAGCTCCCCCAACCAAGAGAGCTGACCCTGCGCATTTCCGGCAAGCTCCGGCCCCAGCCCGGCAGCCTCGCGTTGGGACACGACGAGGTACGGACCTTCCCGGTTGTGCTTGACCCGGTACTGCATGCCCAATCTGTGGACAACGTCCCTCAGGGAAACCATTTCAACATCAAAATTGATCTTTCCACCGCGGTTGATTCCAAACGGAGCGAAAGCTTCGTTCAGGTGACGCCGCCTACGGAATACCGTCTCACCAGCGACGGCAACAGCTTGTTCCTGCGTGGCGAATTTATGCCCGGTCAGGAGTACCAAGTCCGCTTGCAAGAGGGCTTGCGCGCCGTGGACGGCGCGGTCCTCCAGGAAGCCTGGAATGGTTCGCTACGCATGCCGGACCTGCCTCCATCAGCCGGATTTGTTGATGACGGCATGTTCCTCTCCCGAAACGGAGCACGAAACCTCTCCCTGGAAACCGTAAACACGGACCGTGTGGAACTCACCGTGGACCGTGTCTACCGCAACAACCTGTTCTGGCTTTTCGCGGACTACGGTTGGACCATCTTCGACCCCGATTTCAATCCGTCCGGACTGAACCAATCTCTCGGGGACAGGATCAAGGAGCGAAGCCTGCACGTTTCCGCCCGCAAAAACGAACCGGTGCGGACCAGCGTTGACCTTGGCGACGTCATCCAGGGCAATGCACCAGGCTTTTACCGTGTTGGAATGACGCTGCCCGGTTCCTGGTGGGGCAAGCAGCGCTGGGTATTGGTCACGGACCTGGGCATGGTGGCCAAACGTGGAACCAATGAGCTGCTCGTCTGGGTCAATTCCTTTTCCACTTTGGCCCCTCAACCCGGTGTGCGCATGACGTTGCGCTCCCAGCGCAACCAAGTGCTCGCGCAAGGGCGCACCGACGGCAACGGACTCTGGCGGGTTCGGGATCTGAACGCCCGTCTCGACGGTGAACAGGCCTTTTTGATTACAGCGGAGCAGGGTGACGACTTCAGTTTCCTGCTTCCTGACAGCTTCCGGGTGGACACGACAGGACTGGATGTCGGAGGCAGTGGTTTTTCACAACGCGGACTGAGTGCGTTCCTCTACGGGGAGCGGGACATCTATCGGCCCGGGGAAACCATGCAGGGTGCCGCGATCATCCGGGACCAACGCCTTCAAGCTCCGCCTTCCCTGCCGCTGACGCTGCGCCACATCGACCCGGAAGGGCGTGTGTTGGATACCAGGATCCTGCGCACCAACAAGCAAGGGCTGGTGGACTTTTCCAGAGAGATTCCCGAATACGCGCTGACCGGCCACTATATCGCCCAGCTTGAGGCTGGCGGCGAGGCCATCGGCCAATACCGCTACCAAGTGGAAGAATTCGTTCCGGACAGAATCAAAGTGACCATTCGTCCCGGCATGGAAATGGCCACCCCCGGAAGTGAGCTGACTTACGATGTGGAAAGCCGCTACCTCTTTGGTCCTCCGGCCCAGGGGTTGAATCTGGAAACACGCGTGATGCTCCGGCCCATGGCTTTCGGACCGGCCGGATACCGCGATTTCGTTTTCGGCGATCCGGACAAAAAATTTCCCAACACGGAAATCTTTGCACTGGAAGACGCCAGCCTCAATGAAAAAGGAACCCAAAGCTTTCGCGTCAGCATTCCCGAGGGGCTTACTCCTCCCGCGGCGCTGGAGGCCCATATCACGGCCAGGGTCCGGGAACACGGCGGTCGTGGCGTGAGCGGCGCACAGGGCGTTCCGGTTCATGTTTATCCAAGATACCCAGGACTGGGCGTACTGGATCGAAACGCCTACACCCCCGGCGAGCCTGTGGTTTTTCGCTACGTCCTGATCACACCGGACGGCACCCCTGCTGAGGGACAACTCAAAGCCGGCCTGTACAAAGACGAATGGCAGACCGTAGTACGCAGAACCCCTTCCGGCGGTTTTCGCTATGAATCCAGCCGCGATCCGCAACTCATTGACGACCTGACGATTCAGGCTCCCAAGAGCGCGGGCGAAGAACGAGCCGTGGGCAGCTTCCGCTTCACTCCTGAAGAATTCGGCAGCTACCGCGTCATGCTGACCGATACAGAAACGGGTGCCTCCTCGGAACTTTCCTTCTACTGCGGCGGATGGGGTTTCTCTCCCTGGGCCATGGAAAACCCGGCCCGAATCGACATTCAGGCCGACAAGGATGAATACCGTGCCGGGGACACAGCCACGTTCCAATTGCGGACGCCCTTTTCCGGCAAGGCGCTGGTCACGGTGGAAAGCCGTGAGGTGCTTGAAACAAGAATCGTGAATGTTACCGGAAACACGGCTCAGGTCCGCTTTCAGGCCAAGGCTGCGTATGCCCCCAACGTATACGTAACCGCCATTTTGCTTCGACAGGCAGGAGAGCTGCGATCAGGAGAGGCGGCACGCGCATTCGGCGCTGTTCCCTTCAACGTTAATCGCGCCACGAACCAGCTGTCTGTGGGAGTCAAGGCTCCTGAACAAGTTCAACCCGGCGAATCCATCGAAGTGACCGCCACCACTGCGCCGGGCAGCGCAGTGACCATTGCGGCCGTCGATGAAGGCATTTTGCGACTCATCGCGCAAAAAACGCCCAACCCCTTTGAATTCTTCTACGCCAAACGGCGTCTGGACGTGGACAGCTTCGACATCTTCTCCATGCTCTTCCCCGAGCCGAATGTGGAAGGCAACGCCCCGGCAGGCGGTGGGCGCATGATGGCGGCCATGGCCGATTACGCCCGGACAGAGGGCATCAGCCGGGTCAAGCCGGTCACTTTCTGGTCCGGTCCGCTTACAGCTGATGCCCAGGGCGTTGTACATTTCGCGGCCAGAGCACCGGAAGGTTTCCAGGGCGGTCTGCGCATTATGGCTGTTGCCGCGGACGGCTCACGCTTCGGCTCCGGCAGCATGGTCACGCGCATCAAAAGCCCGATCTCCGCAACGCCTACTTTCCCGCGATTCCTGGCACTGGACGAGCAAGCCATCGTCCCCGTGACTGTGCGCAACGACACCACAGAAGAACAAATCATCACTCTCAACGTCTCTGTGGAAGGCCCGGCCGACATTGCCGAACACACCCAGGACGTAACCGTGCGCGCCGGACGGGAGCAAACCATTCCCCTGTCCGTGCAGTCCGCGCTTGAGGAGGGCACCGCGCGGTTCACCGTCTCCGCCGATAATGGGGAAACAACGTTCCGCACCACGACGGATGTCCCGGTCCGGACGGCCTACCCCTTTGAATATCGCAAAACAGCCGGTACGTTGAAGGAGCAATCCCTCGTCCTCCCCGAGACCTCCGCGCAACTGGTTCCATCCACCGTCCGACGGGAGCTGCATGCAGGCTCCTTGCCGCTGATCCGCTACAGTTCGGATTTGCGTGACCTGCTCGCCTACCCGTACGGCTGCGCTGAGCAGATCGCTTCCCGCGCCTTCCCTCTGCTCCGATTCGGGGAACTGGCTTCCACCCTTGCTCCGGACCTCGTCTCAACGCATGGCCCGGAATTCATGGTTCAGGATGCCCTGCAGCGCCTCATGTCCATGCAAACGGGCGACGGTGGGTTCGCTTTTTGGCCGGGCATGTATGAATCCGATGCATGGTTGAGCCTATATGTCACCCACTTCCTGATTGAAGCCCAACGCGCTGGATTTACCGTGCCGAACACCTGTCTGGATCCCGCGCTTTCCTACACGGCTTCCCTTGTAAAAAACCAAAATCCAAGACAACAATCAGGTCTGGAGCGCATAACCTACGGTCTGTACACCCTGGCCCGAAGCGGCGTCCCGGATCGGGGCATGATGCATTTCCTTGCGGAACAACACCGCGATCAACTTGATGCCCAGACCGGAACACTCCTGGCCTCGGCCTTCGCCTCGGTCGGGGACATGGAAACCTACGACACACTGCTTGCCAAGGTTGAACAACTTCCTGAAGGGGAACGTGAACGGGGTGGCAATCTCGGTTCTCCGCTTCGTGATCAGGCGCTCATCCTTCTGGCGCTTCTGGACACGGCTCCCGACGATCCCCGCGTGGCCCCCGCGGTGCAAAAGGTTTCGGAACTCATGGCACAAGGCACTCACACCACACAGGAAAACGCCATGGGACTCTGCGCTCTAGGCGCATTTTTCAAGCGCCAACGCTCGCATACGCCATTTAATGGCAGAATCCTTTTGAACGATACGGAGCTGGGTACTTTCACCAATGAAGAACCGCTGCACCTTCGGGATGTCGGTCCGGGAGAGTTGCGTATTGAACTGGATGCTCCGGCAGCACCCGGCGCCGTGCTCTACAGCCTGCAGACACGAGGCGCTGCCGACGCCGACAGCTACCAACCGGCCTCCCAGGGAATGGAAGTCCGACGCAGCCTGCTGGACCGCGACGGCGCGCCTGTTTCGGACCAGATCACTCAAGGGGATCTGCTGGTCATGAAGCTGGATATCCGCAGTCGGGCCGGTACGCTGCCGCATCTGGCCATCCAGGCCTTGCTCCCTACGGGGCTTGAAGTGGAAAACCCACGCCTGGCAACCACGGAACGTCTGGACTGGATGAAGGAACAACCCTTCAACGCCGTGTATCAAGATCTGCGGGACGACAGGGTGCTCTTCTTCGGTGATCTGCCCTTTGATACGGAACATCCCGATGAATGGCAGAGTCTGTATGTCCTGGTTCGAGCCGTGACCTCCGGCCGATTCACACTCCCGCCGGTCCGTGCCGAGGTGATGTATGACCCGGGTGTCTTTGCTCAGAGTGAAACCGGCACCCTGGACGTGGCCAAGGACTTCTAAATGCGGTTGATACGTCGCGCCTTCGGCATCGGATCCCGATCCGGTCCGATACCGAAGGCGCTCCACCGCCTCGCGCTCGCGGGAATCAGCACGCTGCTCTGCGCTTGGCTGATCTTTTTGGCGCTCAATACCATTTTCCCTTTTCCGGAAGCCGCGCTTCACCGCCCTCCAGCCCGACTGGTGCAGGATCGCGACGGCAACACGCTCCGCGCCTTTCTTGCTCTGGACGGACAATGGCGCTTTCCCGTCACGCTGGAAGAGGTCTCCCCGATCATGGTTCAGACGTTGCTGCGCTCCGAAGATCAATGGTTCCACTTCCACCCGGGGGTGAATCCGCTGGCCATTCTCCGTGCGGTCAAGGACAATCTTCTTACCGGGCGGGTGGTCAGCGGTGGTTCCACCATTGCCATGCAAGTGGCCCGACTGGCGGAACCGCGCCCCAGGACATTGCGTTCCAAACTGATCGAAGCCTTCCGAGCGCTCCAGTTGCGCTGGAATCATACCTCGGAGGAAGTTCTTGAATTCTGGCTCAATATGGCGCCGTTCGGCGGCAACATCGTGGGTGTTGGCGCGGCATCCCGATTTTACTTCGACAAAACCCCGGACCGACTCTCCCAGGGTGAAGCGGCTCTGCTCACGGCCCTGCCACGGGCACCAAACACGTATAACCCGGTTCGCCGCCCCGACGCGGCCTTGAACGTCCGATCTCGCGTTCTGCAACGCCTGACCAATGACTTCCCAGAAAAACAACGAGAAAAGGCCCGCAGGGAACCGCTCCCCACACGACTCACCCCACTCCCCATGCATGCGCCGCATTTTGCCCGAGCCGCATTGTCCCACATTTCCGGGTCTCAGCTGCGAACAAGCCTAGATCTGCATGCGCAGCAACTGGCTGAGGAAGTGGTCCGTTCCCACACCAGCGGACTGCGCGAACAAGGACTTGAGTCTCTCGCTGTGGTGGCGCTTGATTCCGCCACACGGGAGATCCGGGCCATGGTGGGTTCGCCCGCGTTTTTCGACGATGAGCATTCCGGGCAAATCAACGGTACCCTGATTCTGCGTTCCCCGGGATCCACCCTCAAACCTTTCCTTTTTGCCCAGGCCATGGATATGGGGCTAACGTTTCCCGAAGCCTTGTTGCTCGACATCCCTACAGATTATTCCGGATATGCGCCTGAAAATTACGACGGAGCGTTTCGCGGGGCAGTGACGGCAAGATACGCGCTGTCCCATTCGTTAAACGTTCCGGCCGTTCGGCTCCTTGCCCGCGTGGGACTGGATAATTTTCTGGCATTGCTGCGCTCGGGCGGCTTGTCCGGCTTGAACCAACCTTCCTCCCATTACGGGCTGCCCCTGGTGCTTGGAGGCGGGGAAGTTTCCCTTCTGGATCTCGTCAATCTCTACGCAACGTTGGCCCAGGGCGGTACGCACGAATCCGTGCGCTTTGCCCCGATTGCCAAAAGGAAAAAGGGCAAACGACTGTTTTCCCGTGAAGCCTGCCATCTGGTCACCAGCATGCTTGCGGAAGTGGAACGCCCGGACATGCCCGGCACCTGGGCGCTCACAGCCTCGGCTCCTGAAGTCGCCTGGAAAACAGGCACCTCATTCGGACACCGGGATGCCTGGGCCGTGGGCTATTCCGGCCGCTATACCATCGGCGTGTGGGTCGGCAATCTTGACGGACACGCCACCAAGGGAATTTCCGGGGCCACCCACGCCGGACCAGTGCTGTTCGACCTGTTCCGACGGTTGGAAGACAGCGCGGCCACGCTTCCAGAATTTGCCCCACTTGAACTGTCGGAGGTGGAACTGTGCGCCAGGAGCCGTAAATTGCCCCGCACCGAATGTCGGCGTATTACAGCTACGATTCTCCCCGGCCGCACCATATTGGAACCGGACGACTGGAATGTACGGATTTTCATTGACGACGCTACCGGACTGCGCCTTGACGGCGGCTGCCTGGCTGGTCGCGATTACCACTCGAAAATCATCACCCAGTACCCGCCTGCTCTGGCTGCATGGCGGATCGAAACCGGGCTTGACGTCCCCCAAATGCCTTCACTGCATCCGGACTGTGCCATTCGGCCGGATGCGGGTTCGCTTCGCATCGTTTCTCCTGACCCCGGCACGCCGTATCACTTACGGCCGGATACCCCGTCCCGCTACCAACGCATCCCGCTTGCCGCGGATGCCCCCCCGGACAGCGGTAAACTGTATTGGTTTTTGGACGGCACATTAATTGGTACAACAGACCAGGAACAACCATTCTTTTTGGATCCACCAGCCACAGGAAAACATAAAATCGCGGTTCAGGACGACCAAGGTCGCTGGGATAGTCTCCACTTTACTGTGGAGTAATGGCACCGGCCAACACAACGTTCCGCCAGGGCCATTTCCCTCCCCGCCCCGTTGTGGCCCTCTCCGACATGGATGTCCTTTCGTGGCTTGATCCGCTCGTATGTTTTCCTCAACGCCTTTTCTTCACGCAAATGAATCGTAACCACAAAAAATTCCAGCCCGCTGCGTGACGACACGACATGTGGACTGGAATGATCCCCGCGATGCAACGGGTTGCCTACGAGGGCTGACCGTTACGGCGTGTTCTGCATCTGCTGAATATATTCCTCGGGCCAATGCACCGGACTGGGATTCCCGTCGATGATGGCCTGTTTCGCATCCTCGCCCAGATGAAACTTGTTTTTGATGAAGCTCGTGTACAGACCAGCCTGGTCAATGTCCCCAATAAGGATACATCCGACCAGCACGTCACCGTCAAAAACAACCTTGCAATAGACGGAATCCTCCTCATGAACCTGAGAATGCACTTCCAATCCGCTATCCGGCAATGGGGTGGAATTGCCCACGGCCACGGTGGGAAGGCCGTAATAGGTGATGGAGTTCATGGAAAGACCGCCCGAATAATGTTCCGGTTCACCAGCCATGTTCCGTCCGGCATACCTCCCCTGGGTATACGCGTTGGGCCAGATGGGACGAACCGTATATTCTCCGGTGAGCATATCCAATGCCTCGGCCACATCTCCGGCCGCGAAAATGCGTTCATCGGTGGTCCGCAAGGTATCGTCCACGACAATCCCTTGATTGACCTTCAGATCTGCGGACTCGGCCAGATCCTTGCTTGGACGAACGCCGGCCGCAACGATGACGACGTCGGCGGGTACAAATCCCTTGTCTGTGTCCACGCCCTCGATGGTCCCGTCATGCCTCCGCACGATGGCCCGCGTTCCGGCTTCCTGCTTGAATGAAAGACCGTGCTTTTCAAGATGCCGCACCACCATGTCACCTGCAATCTCATCAAAGTAGGCACGCATGATTCGGGAACGGACAATCAACGTGACAGGAATCCCTTTTTCCGCGAATCCTTCCGCCGCCTTGAGCGCGATCAGCCCCGCTCCCACGACCGCCACGCTCTGCACGGAATCAGAAATCTCGCGCAATTGTTCGGCATGGCTGATGGTGGTGAAATGATACACGCCCGGTCCATCCACTCCCGGAAAATTCGGCGTTACAGGAGTGCCGCCCGTTGCGAGCAGCAACCGGTCATAGCTGACGTGTTCTCCGGACTGGAGGATGATGGACCGGGCTTCCCGGTCCACGGCGACCACATTGGAGGCAAGTTTCATTTCAACGGCGTTGCGCTGGTACCACTCCTCGGGACGAAACGGCATGGTTTCCAGTTTAATTTTATCTGCCAAATAATATGATATGAGGGGACGGCCATACGTTGGTACGGACTCATTGCTCACGACAACAATTTCGCCAGAGGGATCGCGGCTGCGAATCCCCTCGATGGCTCCTATGGCGGAAACGCCATTGCCGACAATTACGTACTTCATTCCAGATGCTCCCAAAGCATATTTTCACATTTTTGCGAATCTAAATAGCTACTGAGTGACTGTTTACCCTGTTCATAGTCATTTTTAGTAAAAAAATCTACAAAAACCTTCCACCTTGCCCCCGGCCACGCCTTGCCGTATGACTAGAATCCCAAGGGGCAAGCGTGTACTTGCATCCGCGAACGAGAAACGCTATGCAATGCCCTCTCGTGAATCCTGTCCTGGAGACGTACCACCGTGAACAAACACAAAGTCCTTATCGCCAATCGCGGCGAGATCGCCGTTCGTATTATGGAAGCCTGCCACGACCTGGGGCACGACTTCGTCGCCGTGTATACCGCCGAAGACCAAGCTTCCGGCCACGTGGAAACCGCCCGCACCCTGGGTGGAGAACACTGCGCCTACCGCATCAGCTCCTACAACGATGCCGGTGAAATATTCAGCGTGGCGGACGCGGCCCAAGCCACCGCCATTCACCCCGGCTACGGTTTCTTTTCCGAAAACTATCGCTTTGCCCGGCGGGTGGTGCAACGTCAGCGCCCCATGATTTTCATCGGGCCGTCGTGGTGGGTCATCCGAGATTTGGGTGACAAGATCAACACCAAACGCCTGGCGCGCAGCCTGAATGTCCCCACGGTTCCCGGCTCTGACCGGGCCATTTATGATGAACTGGAAGCTGAGGAAATCGCTGAAAATTTGTTCGATTTCCAAGAAGCCCAAGGCATTTCCTGCCCCGTGGTGCTCGTCAAGGCTTCGGCTGGCGGCGGCGGCATGGGTATCGACGAAGTGCCGGATATGGACCGGTTCCGGCAAATCTATCGCCGTATCCGTAACTATTCCATGCGCCAGTTCAACGACGAGGGCGTGCTCATCGAACAGCGCGTCTTTGACTTCAACCATCTGGAAGTGCAAATCGTCTCCGAACGCTCAGGCCAACGGCACGTCACTTTCGGCACCCGGAACTGCTCCGTGCAGAGTCCGGGACGCCAAAAACGCATTGAAACCGCCCCGGGCTTCTACCCGGACGGCATCACCTATTCCTTTGACGCCCAAAAAGTTCTTGACGACATTACGGACTACTCCCTGCGCATGGCGGAAGCCATCAAGTACGACAGCGTAGGAACATGGGAATGGATCGTCACACCCAAGGGCGACCCCTTCCTTCTTGAAGTGAATACTCGCATACAGGTCGAAAACGGGGTTTCCGCCGCCATCGCCCGCATTCACGGCAAGGACGGGGTAAACCTGCTGCGGGAGCAAATCCGGCTGGCGCTGGGCGACCCCATGGGGTATTCCCAAAAGGACATCACCTTCGAAGGGGTCAGCATCGAATACCGCATCATCGCCGAGGATACCACCAATCGCTTTCAACCCTGGGTCGGACAAATTGATACTTTTCAGTGGAAAAGCGCTCCCTGGCTGACAATGCACACCCATGTTCCCACGGATCGGGCTTATCAAATCCCCACGGAGTACGACCCCAACCTGGCCCTGGCCATTGTTTGGGGCGCGGATTTGGAAGAAGCCAAGGCCCGCGGCATGGTCGCACTGGACGGCGTTGACTTGCAAGGCAACGATACCGCCGGTCTGGAGCTTAAATCCAACCTCGACTTTCTGCGTACCAACAACAAGGGACTGTTGGAATTTTAATCCGACAAAACCGTGCTGTTCCCGATCGAGAAAAGGAACCCTATGGATATTGAAAAGAAGCTTGAAGAGCTGCGGCAACGGGTCCAATACGCCCAGGAAATTCTTGGGGACAAACGAAACCCGCGTCTTGATGCCTTCTTGGACAAGCTCTCGGAATTCGAAATCACCGACGCGTGCGGCGATGAACGCCTCATGGCCTCATTAAAGGCCCATGAACAGCGCCTTCAGGTTCTGGAGGAGAGCATCGACCACGAGCTGACGGCCATGGACAAAGTCCGCATCGTGCGCCACCCGGCACGCGTCTGTCTGCGCGACATCCTGGAAAACGTCTACGACACCTACAATGAGATCGGCGGTCGTGACGAAAACAGCATCGACCCGGGCATGGTTATTGCCCGCGCCTGCATCACACGCCGCGTAGGAAAACGCACCTACAACCAACCCGTCATGGTCGTGGGACAGGAAAAGGGGCACGGCCAGGAATTCCGCAATGGCGGCTCCATCAAGCCTTGGGGAAATGCCAACGCCCTCAAATACATGAAGGTGGCTGCCCAGGAAAATATTCCCATCCACACCTACGTGTTCACGCCCGGTTCCTACCCCATTGAAGACTACCCGGGCGCTGCCCAACAGATTGCAGAAAACATCTACGAAATGTGCGGCCTTTCGGTCCCCATCGTGGCCGTTTTCTCCGAAGGAGGGTCCGGCGGCGCCGAAGCCATTGGTATGGCCGA
Source organism: Paucidesulfovibrio gracilis DSM 16080 (assembly GCF_900167125.1). Lineage (NCBI taxonomy): Bacteria > Pseudomonadati > Thermodesulfobacteriota > Desulfovibrionia > Desulfovibrionales > Desulfovibrionaceae > Paucidesulfovibrio > Paucidesulfovibrio gracilis. Next base: position 81,870 of record NZ_FUYC01000003.1, on the reverse strand, counting down.
CCGCCGGCTCATGCTCTCCCATGGGTACTATTCCGTCATTTCGCCGGAAGGGGCCGCAGCCATTGAAGGCCGCATCAAGGCAAACCAACGCGCCAGCCTGGAACTTATTGAAAAATGTGCCCTGCATCAGCGCATCACGGCACAAGACAACCGGAAAAACGGTTATATTGATGTCGTGGTGCAGGAGCCTCCGCTGGGCGCCCGGCCGGAACACTTCGATTTCTTCAAACGGCTTCGCGGGGAGGTCATCCGCGCTACGGACAATGTGGCCCTCTCGGTTCGCAGCCTGCGCTTTTTGCGCAAACTGGCCATGAAATGGCGTAGCGACGATCCCTCGGACGTGGAAAAAATCTTTGTCCGTTGGCATCTCAGCCAGGGTGCCCGGCAACGTCTGATACACAAACGCCGGAAAAAGTTCATGGGCCTGGCCAAACATGCCTTCAAGGATAATCGATCCCTGTTCCAACGCATGTTCATGGCCAATAAGAGCTTTGTGGACACGGCTCATTCCGTGATTCGCTATAAGGTTCTGCGGGCCATGGGCAAGAGCATCAAAAACGTCACGGCTGAAGCCACCGACGAACTGCACGCTGTGGCCAGCCGGATGAATCAAATGCGGCAGGCCATATTCCGGCTTCTCGGCCTGAATGGTCATCCCACCGGGAAAAAGGTGGACGGACTGACTAATCTGAGCCAGCCCGCCGAACCGAACGGCAATGAGACCCTGGCCCGATACGTGAGTCCTCAGGCCCGTGTTGACAGGGAGATTTCCTGTCCCAACGCCCCCAAAAACGGTTGCCTCGACATCTGGGCGCGTGACCTGTTTGATGACTTCGCCGGAACCTGCCCCAACTGCGGGCATCATTTCCGTATGGAATACCAATGGTATCTGGCGAATATCTTTGACAAGGACTCCATCCAGGAGTTCAACCGGAACATCGCCTCAGCCAACCCGACAAACTTCCCCAACTTCGAGGAACGAGTACAAAAAGCCAAGGACAAGACCGGCCTGGAAAGCGCATGCATGACCTTTAATGCCTCGCTCATGGGTATTCGGCTGACTTGTGCCATGCTTGTTGCCGACTTCCGGGGCGGCTCCGTGGGTGCAGCTGAAGGGGAAAAGTTCATTCGGGCCTTGGAAATTGCGAAGAAGCGGCATCAGCCCTTTGTGGCTTACATCCACGGCACGGCGGGAATCCGCATCCAGGAAGGCGTTAACGGACTCATCCAAATGCCCCGCGTGACCATGGCCGTGCGGCACTACATCGAAGCGGGCGGTCTCTACATCGTCCTTTACGACACCAATTCCTACGCCGGTCCTTTGGCCTCCTTCCTGGGATGCTCTCCCTACCAGTATGCGGTGCGTTCATCGCGCATCGGTTTTGCCGGTCCAGGAGTGATCAAGGAAACCACAGGGCTGGACATTGCCCCGGATTACCACAACTGCTTCAAGGCCTTGAAGCGAGGACATATTCAGGACGTCTGGGACCGGAAAGAAATCCGCAAAAACCTGGAGCAGGCGTTCCTGACCATCGGCGGTAGAAATCTTTATTACCGCTAAGCACTGTTCAATGAATCAAACCTGCGCGCATCGATTACGGTCGGTGCGCGTTTTTTTTTTGCTCCAAACGACACAGAATCGTCACCAATCCGTCATATTTGATCCACAGCCAGAGGATACCACTCTGACCTAACGAGTGTTCCACAACAAAACATATCGGCTCAAAGGATCCCATGGCGCAACACACGTCCTCGTTTGTCCGGCCTCTGGAATCACCCGGGTGTTCCACCCCGCGGCGCATCGCGTCGAAACGGGGACTTTTGGACAAGATCGGCGATTCGGAGCACTGGGTATTGCTGGTCTTCAACATACAGGACCACTATCTACTCACCAACCTCTATGGCCGGACCCTTGTGGCCCAACTGGAAGAGCGACTCGGTGACAGTCTGCTGCACGCCGCCCGTGAGGAAGCCTGCCAAGACCAGGCTGTGCTTTTTCAAAGCAACCCAGGCGAACTGCTGCTCCTTTGGCCATTGCTTAGCAAAGACACCTCCCGACTGGCAGACTTGACCTATGCCATCAAGCTCAAAGTGCAAAACGATCTCAAACAGCTTATGCTCCAGCGAACCGGCAGAGAAGTGGAACTTGGCATAGGATTTTCCACTCTCAAGACCAAACGATCCACCTCCCCGGCCAACGCTTTCCTCCATGCCGTCAACGAAGCGCGCACTGCCGCCCATTGTCAGATCGTCATCAGCCAGCTCGACCTTGCCCATGATTTTCGCGACATCATCGAACGGGGCGACATCCGTATTCACTATCAGCCGATCATGGACTTCCAAAACGGCAATGTGTTTGGCTGGGAAGCCCTGGCACGCGGTCCTAAAGGCTCTCCATTCCGCTCCCCGGTCATGCTCTTTGAAATGGCGGAAAAACTGGAACGGCTCTTCCGGCTGGAAGAAATCTGTCGTGAAAAGGCCATTTCCGGACTTGGGGCCATCGTCAGTGGACAAAAACTCTTTCTGAACATCCACCCGAAGACCATGGCCGACCCGAACTTTACCCCGGGGAAAACCTTACAGCTCTTGGAAGAAGCGGGTCTGACCCCGGAAAACGTGATTTTTGAAATCACAGAACGACACAGCATCCAAAATTTTGATCTGTTCTACCGCACGCTGGCTCATTATCGATCGCAAGGTTTTCTCGTAGCTGTTGACGATGCCGGAGCCGGCTATTCCGGCCTGACATCTATTGCCGAGATCCGACCGGATTTCATAAAGATAGACAAAAATCTGGTCATGGATGTGGACCGCGACCCGGTCAAACGTGCCTTGATTGAAACCTTTGTCTCGTTTGCAAATAAAATAGGCTCACGGATCCTTGCCGAAGGAATTGAAACAAAGGGACAAACCACCTGCCTTGTGGACATGGGCGTTCACTTCGGACAGGGCTTTTACCTGGCACGTCCCGGCTCGCCCCGCCCCGAGCTGGCCATTGACCCGCAAACCATCAAGCCACTGACCGACCTGAGCAAGGAAACCTTTTCCTGTTCCATTCCCGTCGGGAAGCTGGCAGAACCGCCCCACCCGGTGAATCAGGACTTCCTGACCTGTGAGGCCCGCAGTTTCTTCGAGGAAAACCGACACATCTCCAATCTTGTGGTGGAGGACGACGGTCGGCCCCTGGGATTGGTGATGGAATACCACCTCAACCGCCAGCTCACAACGCAATACGGCATGGCCCTTTTCTTCAATCGGCCCGTGACCAACGTGATGGACTCAGCCCCCTTGGTGGTGGATGAACGCACTCCGGTGGAGCAGGCCGCCAAGCTCGCCATGGAACGCCCCACGCTGAAGGCGTACGACGATATTATCATCACGCGGCACAAAAAGCTGTTCGGCGTCATCACGGTCCAACGCCTCATGAATACCCTGGCGCAGGTTCAGGTGGAAATGGCCAAAGGCACCAACCCTCTTTCCGGGTTGCCGGGAAATGTTGCTGTGGAAAAAGAATTGGAATCACGCATCCGTTCCGGGGAAACATTCGACATCATCTATGCGGACCTGGACAATTTCAAAGTCTACAACGACACTTACGGCTTCAAAAACGGGGACATGATCATCAAGCTGGCTGCGGATATCCTGTCCTGGGCTACAAAACGTCATGGACAGGCAGGAAGCAAACTTTGTCACATCGGTGGCGATGATTTCGTCATCATCACGCCCCCGGAAAAAAGCGAACGCATCTGCCGTGGCACAGTGCGCTGTTTTTCAAGACTTGTTCGAAATTGCTACTGCGTGGAAGATCGGGACCGGGGCTGGATCAAGGCAACGGGACGGGACGGACGGCAACGGGAATACCCCTTGGTGTCCATCTCATTGGGCATTATTTCCATTGAAGGCCCGACCAGCTTCAAGGAGATCAGCGAACGGGCCGCTGGAATCAAGAAATACGCCAAGTCCATTCCGGGCAATGCGTATGTACGCGACCGGCGGGACAGCCCGCCTCTTGAGACAAAACCGCCCCGCCTGCCGCTTAAAACGTCAAAATCTCATATCCCTGTTCCATGAAGCCCCGTATGGACGGGTGTCCCTGCATATCATCCAACAGCGGCAGCCCGCTATCCTCCACGGACTTCAAGACGCCCAACTTGGCAGAACAGGCCCGGCACACGCCTCCGATCAGCCCGGTTGTGCGGGCCTGGGCATACAACCCATGAAACGGGGTGGTTTCCTTCTCCAGTTCTGGAACCAACTTGACGCTTGCCCCCTCGAAAACAATGGTCGCTTCATTGCCAGCCTCGTGCATATCCAGTGCGTTGAGCAACACATGGACAAAGCACATCAGTTCTCCATTGAACGCAAACAATGCAACCTTTCGCATTTCTTCCTCCCTAAGCAAACGAACGCAGCACTTGTTCCAGCATGGCCGAATCCGGACGATGCTTTGCCAAAGCCGTTGCAGCCTTTCCAGACGCCGCAGCCTCAAAAGGCTCACGGTCGCCCTGCCAAATCACCCCCAAGGGGATTCTCTCGCCAAATTCGTCGGCCAGGCGCATGGCCGCGCCCCAGTCGGTGGGGTCATGTTCCTTGTCCAGTTTGTAACAACGCTCTTTATACCACCCGAACGTATTGACCTTGTTGAAGGAAACGCACGGCTGGAGCACATCCACCAAAGCGAATCCGGGGGTGTTCGCGGCTTGGGTGATCATTTCCACCAAATGCTCCGCCTCCCCGGAAAAGGCACGGGCCACAAAGCTCACGCGCATGGCCACGGCAAGCGCCACAGGATTGAGAGGGGCTGAAGGCTGTCCTGCGGGCTGGGCCTTGGTCTTCTGACCGAAGGTCGTTGTGGGACTGGCCTGTCCCTTGGTCAGCCCATAAATCTGGTTGTCGTGCGCCAGCAGCGTGATGTCCGGATTACGGCGCAACGCAGCAAGAAAATGGTTGCCCCCCTCGCCATACGTGCACCCGTCGCCGCTGACAGCGAAAACCTTCAGCCCGGGGTTGGCCAGTCGTGCTCCTGTTGCCGCAGGCAGCGCACGGCCATGCAGTCCGTTGAACATATTGCACCGCAGATACTGCGGAAGTTTGGCTGCCTGGCCAATACCGGAAACCAGCAACACTTCATGAGGAGCCAGTCCCATCCCGGCAAAAGCCTGTTTCACAGCCTTCAGAATAGCGTGATTGCCGCAACCGGGGCACCACGCGGTTTCGTAGGTGCCGAATTCTTCTATTGTCGTCATGGCTATTCCTCCAGGCTTCAGACCAAACTTTCAAGGCCTTCCAACACATACCGGGCCGTCAGGGGGTAACCATCGGCACGCAGCACCATCCCCCTGAACACAAAACCGGTTTCCCGACGCACAAGCCCAGCAAACTGTCCAGTGGCGTTGCCTTCCACTCCCACCACAGTTTTCGCCCGCTCAAGAAACGGCATGAATTGATCCTCACGCATGGGCCAGACCTGTTTAAAATGCAAAACAGCTGTGCTCTGGCCTTGCGCATTGCGCTGTTGCATGGCCTCAACACACGCCCCCAGTCCGGATCCCCAACAAACCAACAACACGTCCGCATCCTCCGGGCCGAGCAGCTCCGGCGGGATCACATCCGAACGCAGTCCGGCCCCTTTGCGCAACCGTTTTTCGTTTTGGGCCATGCGGTTTTCCGGGGTTTCATCAATATGCCCCTCCTGGTCATGCTCATCGCTGTCCACCTTGACCAGGGCCGTGGAAAAGCCCGGTATCACTCGTGGGCTGACCCCATCTTCCGTCAAGGCGTAGCGCTGGTATGTCGCCGGGTCATCGACCTCCAGCAAAGGACGGTCACCCTCCGGCAATGCCGCCAAATCAAACGGCGCGACACTGCGATACTGGTCCGCAAGGAACTGGTCCGAAAGTACGATCACCGGGGACTGATGCCGCTCTGCAAGGTCGAACGCAAGATGGGCAAAGTGGAAGCACTCCTCCACCGTACCGGGAGTAAGCAAGGCACGCGGAAACTCACCATGCCCGGCGTGAAGTGCTACATTCAAATCCGCCTGTTCGGTCCGCGTGGGCAATCCCGTTGCCGGGCCAGGACGCTGGACCAGAAAGATGACCACGGGGGTTTCCGTGATGCCAGCAAGGCTCACGGCCTCCACCATGAGCGCAAACCCGCCCCCGGAGGTGGTCACGCACGCCCGCGCCCCGGCATACGAGGCTCCCAAGGCCATATTCAGCGCCGCGATTTCATCTTCGGCCTGCTCCGAAACCAGCCCCAAATCACGCCCTTTGCCGATCAACGTCAGGGCGATGGAGGTGGAGGGCGTCATGGGATAAAATGATACAAAATTGCAGCCTGCGGCCAACGCCCCCAGAGCCAAGGCCTGATTACCATGCAGCATCAGCCGTTCCTGTTGCGGTTCCGGCGGGGACGGCATGCAGGTAAAGCCATAATCCTGGGCCGCAACCCATTCATACGCTTTTCGGAGCACTTCCAGGTTGGTACGAACGACCTCGTCCCCTTTGCCGGAGAATGTATCCGAAACCAGCTTTTCCAGAATGGCCGGATCGCCGCACAGCGTGGCACCAAGCACGCCCAGAGCCGCCACATTATGGTAGATGGGCTTGGGAGCCAATTCACGAAACGGCACCTGCAGACCGGAATATCCGCCCAGCTCCACACGTTGACCGGCCACGACCACGCCCCCCGGCTTCAGCAGTGGACCATGCCTGTCCACGGTTTCCTGGTTGAGAGCCACGAGGATATCGATCCCCTCTTCCGGTCCCCAGATCGGTTCCACCCCCGCACGGATGGCAAACGTATTATGCCCGCCCCGGATTCGAGATTGGTAGTCCTGGGTAACGGCCATTTCATATCCGGCCCGGGTCAACGCCTTGGCCATAAGTTCTCCGATGGTGGCCAGCCCTTGTCCGGCCTCGCCTCCCACCAGGATGTTCACTGCGGTTTCAGGCATCCTTCCTCCTTGCCACAATGGGTTTGATTGTAAACCGGTGTTACCCTCTCCGTGTGCGGACAGGCCGATACCCGAGCCAACCGAAAAGCGCCGGACAGCAAGACCGGCGCTTCCATAGAGGAACTACTCGTTGGTCGGTGGCGTAAACACACGCGCCCCAAGATCCCGATCCAACATGAAAAGGCCGCCGCCATCGCCCACGAGCTTGAGCTTGCCGACCACATCGCCGAAGGTGTCTTCCTCTTCCACCTGTTCGGAGACAAACCACTGCATAAAGATGAATGTGGCGTGGTCCCGCTCGTCCTGCGCCAGGGAAGCCAGTTCGTTGATGCGCCGGGTCACTTCACGTTCATGGTTGAGCGAAAACTCCATGCACGCCAACGGTGACGCCCATTCATGATCCGGTTGGTCAATGGACTGAAGCCGCACACGGCCTCCCTGCTCTCCAACGTAGCGAAACATCTTCATGGCGTGGAAGACCTCCTCCTGGTATTGGGCCTCCATCCATTGCGCAAAACCGGGCAGTCCCAGATCCTGAAAATAGGCGGACATGGAAAGGTACAAGTATGCGGAGTAAAACTCCCATTTAATTTGTTCATTAATGGCCTGTTCCATCTTTTCACTAAGCATGCGTTCCTCACTTATTGCTGGAATGGATTGCGACAAAACGCGGTGCCTACCGGGCCGTCCCGGGCACCGCGCATTCGTATCGAAGACACAGGGAAAACATAACACATTTTGCGTGGGATGAAAGGGGGAAGGAGGGAGGATTAGAAAAATTTCAGACTAAAACAGGGGGCTAACGAAAAACACCACTGTCCAATGGATCCCGCACACCGAACAAACCGGCCTTCATTATGGCTGGCAATCTTGGTGTGGGCGCTTACCGGGGTCAAATTTGGTCGAACAGCCCCCGGAGACGATCATTGAGCCGAGTATGCCGCTTAAAGGCATCCACGTTTCGGAGGCCAATGCCAAAGGCCTTTTCCCCGCCCACCATGACGGCCAGCTTTCGGGCGCGGGTCAACGCTGTGTACAACAAATTGCGTTGCAGCATGATGTAGTGCTGGGTGACGACCGGCACCACAATGGCCGGGTACTCGCTGCCTTGGGATTTGTGAACCGATACGGCATAGGCAAGGGTTAAATCATCCAATTCCGAAGATTCGTAATAGACCAGATTTCCATCAAAATCCACGGACAACTCCCCGGCAGAGGCGTCCACGTCCTCGATCCAGCCAAGATCGCCGTTGAAGACTTCTTTTTCATAATTATTCCGAAGCTGGAGCACCCTGTCCCCGGGACGGAAGACCTGAAAGCCACGCTTGATCTGATGCCCCTTGGCCGAAAGAGACGGAGGATTGAGCCGCTGCTGCAACAGCTTGTTCAGCGCCTGGGTTCCGACTTCCCCCTTATGCATCGGCGTAAGCACCTGCACATCCCGCATGGGGTTCAGGCCATACCGTTCGCCCATTCGGTCGCAGACCGTTTCCACGATAATGCGCTGCACTTGGGAGGGGTCGTCCTGCCGCACCCAAAAGAAATCCGCACGCGGCGGGGGATGCGGGCTTTCATCCGGAAATTGCCCGTCATTGATGCGGTGGGCATTGGTAACAATGGCGCTTTCCTGAGCTTGACGAAAAATATGCGACAAACTTGCCATGGGTAGCACATCGGAACGAATCAAATCCGCCAACACGTTGCCCGGTCCCACGCTGGGCAGCTGGTTGACGTCTCCCACCAGGATCAAACGGCAGGTCAACGGTAAGGCACGAAGCACGGAAAGACAGAGATATGCATCCAGCATGGAAGCCTCGTCAACCAGCATGGCATCGGCCTTGAGTTTCTTGTCCTCCCCATACTGGAATCCCCCGTCCGGCTGGAACTGCAACATGCGGTGCAGCGTCAGGGCACTGCGGCCAGTGGCCTCGGAAAGCCGTTTGGCAGCACGTCCCGTGGGAGCGGCCAGCTTGGGCTTAAGTCCCAGACGACGGAGCGTGGCTACAATAGCCCTTGTGATGGTCGTCTTGCCCGTTCCCGGTCCGCCGGTGATAATAAATGCCTTATTTGTGCAGGCTCCCAACACGGCCTCACGTTGCTCATCCGTGAGGGCAAAGCCCAATTCCGTCTCTACCTTGGGCAAGGCCTGCTCAACATCCTTCCGACTCACGGGCGAAGGATGAGAAAGCAGCTCATAAAGCCGCCGGGCGATCTCCCGCTCGTATCGATAAAAATGCCAGAGGTACACGGCCTGTTCCTGATCTTCACCAGGTAGGTCTTCCATATGAATGCGCTTTTTCTCCTCAAGCACGCCAAGAGCGTCTTCCAACAACTCCACGTCCCCCACTTCCAGCAGCTTGGCCGCTTCATGCAGGAGCTTGGTTCTGGGAACGTACAAATGGCCGCCCCGCTCACTCATGGAAAACAGACAAAACACTACCGCGGCCTGAATCCGCTGTGGTGAATCTGCCGGAAAGCCCAGTTTCAGGGCCATACTATCTGCCGTGCGAAACCCCACCCCCCGAATCTCATACACCAGCTCATAGGGATTTTCCTTGAGCCGACGCACGGACTGCGCACCATGTATCTTAAAAATTCGACCGGCAAACGTGGGCGGCACTTCATGACTATGCAGGAAAACAATCAGGTTCTTGATCTCGCGCTGCGTATCCCAGGATTCCAGAATCCCTTTGAGCTTATTCTTGGATATTCCGCGAATTTCCAAAAGTTTCTCAGGGTCATTATCCAGAATATCCAGGACTTCCACGCCGAATCGCTTGACCATGCGCTCCGCTGTGGTGGGACCGATGCCTTTGATGGCTGCGGAAGCAAGATATTTGATGACACCGTTTTCCGTGGCAGGACGAGCCTGTTCAAAGGATGCCACTTCAAGTTGCCGTCCGAATTTGGGATGCGTTTTCCATTCCCCCTTCAGGACCAACGATTCTCCCGGGGTCAAGCGCCCCAATGTTCCCACAATGGTCACCTGACCGGGTTCCTCCTTGGCGCGAACGCGCGCAACAACCCAGCCGCTCCCTTCATTATGATAGACAACGGACAGTACTTCAGCTTCCAGTACGGTGGACATGCGGACTCCCTCACCCGGTCGGGGAAACGAAAAAAGGGCCGGGACTCCGGCCCTTTTACTGGCAAATCAAAACAGGAGCAAGGCGAGATCCTAGCTCCGGAAAATGTACAAGGAGACTGGGGAGATCAACGAACCACATCCCTCCCCACCACCATGGTGCAGACAGGCTATGCCGACAAGTTACAGGGACTGCCGGTGCATCAAGGATTGACGCAACGTTTCCTTGTCCATGTACTTGACCTCTCCCCCCATGGGGATGCCTTGAGCCAATCGGGAGACACGGACCCCCGGCCATCCCTTTTCAACCAAATTCTTCACATGAGAACAGGTTGTTTCGGACTCCAGCGTGGCACCGAGGGCCAATATCAGCTCCCGAACCGTACCCCGCTCCATTCGTTCGCGAAGTCGTTCAAATTCGAGGCTACAGGCATCGTTCCCACTGAGCGGATCCAGCAATCCCCCCAGAATCATGTACCGCCCACGGAATTGGCCCATTTCCTCCAAAACCAGCAACGAATCCCACTCCGCCACGACACAAAGCTGAGAGTCGTCACGCTCCGGATCGGAACAAAGCTGACAGGGATTCGATTCCGAAAGGGAGCCGCATTCCTGGCAAAGGCACAAGTTGTCCCGCAATTCCAAGACAGAACGCCCAAACGCCCTGGCCCGTTCTTCTGGCATTTTCAAAAGCGTCAACGCAATACGCAGCGCGGATTTCGGCCCGATGCCGGGCAGCCCTGCGAATTGGTCCACCACCTCGCGGAGGGGGGCAGGCAGTTGTTGCACGGCCTGCCTCTAAAACAAACCGGGGATGTTCAGCCCACCAGTGATGGAACCCATTTCCTGCTCCATCATTTCTTTGGACTGCTTCAATCCCTCATTCACAGCGGCCAGAACGAGATCCTGGATCATTTCCACATCGCCGCTCTCCACCACACTGGGGTCAATGACGATTTCAGAAATTTCCTGTCCACCGGTGCACTTAACGCGGACCATGCCGCCTCCGGCAGTGGCCTCCACTTCCTGGGTCTTCAGTTTTTCCTGGGTGTCCGCGATCTTGCGCTGCATAATCTGCGCCTGGCGGATCATATCATTCATGCCTTTCATTGTTCCTCCAGCGTATGGTTTCCTACACACCGGGACTTGCCCGGGGGTGGTTCATGGCGTTGTTTCCAGACCCATGCCGCAAAGTCAAGCCAGATTGCGCGGAAGCACCTCTTTGACCGAGGCGTCAAAAAGATCACAGACCCGACGCACCGCCGGGTGTTCCCCAATCTCTTTGACCCGTTCCTGATTGGTCATGGCCGCCAGGCCATCATCCACCTCAAGACGAAACTGCGCATCTGGCCCAAAATACTCATGAAAAAGTTTACGAAACGCTTTGCCGCATTCTCCTCGGCGCAACCTGTCGCCCATGAAGGCATTGGGACAATGCATCAGCAATGTCCCTTCGGCAAACGTCCCCGATACACCGTGTAAATTGGTGGTGCTGAAGTCGCTATCGCCGTTTCTCTCCTTCAGATAATCACAAAATCCCTTCCAGGAAGGAGGTCCGGGGGCGACAAAGGGACGCGACAAAACGTCCCCCCCGAGGTCCGGGTCGACATACGTTTTCCCTGCCCTTGTCTCAGCCGCCGGATTTTCCGGCGTTGCGGCTAGCCCCGGCGGCTCGGATTCCTCCTCCACGGAGCTGGTTTCACGGTTCCTGCCAGCGGACCCGCGGGGGCTTTCGCCTCTACCGCTCTCTGGAGCGGACGAAAAAGCTGATTCCTTATGTCCGGCACGCTGCGTTTTTGTGGATCCCGCGGCGTTGGAAGGCCGACCTCCGGGACCGTTTGACGGCTGTGCCGGAGCCGCCCCTTCCTGCGGTACACCCGCCGCATTGGATCGAACCGGGCCGGGAAGCGGCGCGGAAGGAGATTCAAGATCCAGCAGATCAGGCAGCGACGCCAGGTTGAGTAACAGCAATTCCAGGGCCATAGCCGGTTCCATACTGGTCATGACCCGCCGCTGGCCCTCCAACGTCATTTGCCAGGAAGCATGAATTTGTGCAGGTTGAAACCGCCCGGCCCATTCGAGCCATGCCTTGGCGTCATCGCTTGAGAAATTGAGTAATCCCAAGGCGGATTCTCCTGCCTGACGCAGCAAAAACAAATTCCGCCAGCACCCGGCAAGCTCGCGCAGGAAAAACCCCAGGTCCAACCCCTGATCCAACACCCCGCGCAAAACCTGCTCAACGGCCACGAGATCACGGTCATGAATAGCCTGCATCAGGGAGAAAAACACATCCTGCCCGGCCAATCCCAAAAAGGACCGAACATCTTCCTCACGCAGAACGCCCTGGGTCAAGGCCAAGGCCTGCCCGAGCAGGGACATGGAATCGCGGACGCTTCCTGCGCCACGCTTTGCAATAATTTCCAGTGCTCCGGCATCGTATTGAAGGCCTTCAAGGTCCAAGATTCCAGTCAAGTGCTCGCAAAGCTCCCGTTGCGACAACATTTGAAAGACATAATGCTGGCATCGGGAAACAATGGTGGCCGGGAACTTGCGCACCTCCGTAGTGGCCATGATGAAGGTGACGCGCGGTGGCGGCTCCTCCAACGTCTTCAATAACGCGTTAAAAGCCTGCACCGTGAGCATATGGGCTTCGTCAATGATGATGACCTTGTATCGCCCTTCCAGAGGGGCGTATCCAATGTCCTCCTTGAGGCTGCGGGCATCCTCCACTTTGTTGTGCGATGCACCGTCAATTTCGATCACATCGGGAAAGACGCCGGCGGTGGCCTGCCGGCAGCGGGAGCATTCATTGCAGGGTTCGGCTGTAGGCGCGTTCACGCAATTCAGCGCCTTGGCGAAAATGCGGGCAATGGTTGTCTTGCCCACGCCCCGCGTCCCGGAAAAAAGATATGCCGGAGCCACGCGATTCTCCGCAGCGGCACGCGACAAAATGGTTTTGATCGCCTGTTGCCCTGCCACTTCGGCAAAGGTCTGCGGGCGATATTTGGCAGTGAGGCTTGAGATGCTCATTCAGAGGTTCTCCGGACCGGTCCGGGCGGTCCCGGAAGTCCGGGGAGGGGGAAAAGCCCTCCCCGGTTGATCATCAGATTTCGTACTCGTGCAACCACAGGGCGTAATCGGGGTTCTCCCCTTTGACGATGCGGAAGAACTCGGTTTGCAGGAGCTTGGCCACAGGACCGGCCTTGCCCTCACCAATGACCCGGCGGTCCACTTCACGCACCGGCGTGATTTCCGCAGCAGTGCCCGTAAAAAACACTTCGTCCGCGATGTAGAGCATATCACGGCCCATGGTGATTTCCCGCACCTCGTAGCCCAAATCACCGGCAAGCGTAATCACGGAGTCGCGGGTGAACCCGCCCAGCACGTTATGCAGCGGGGGAGTATAAATGACATCGTCCTTGACCATGAAAAGGTTCTCGCCCGTCCCTTCGGCAACATAGCCCTGAGGGTCAAGCATAACGGCTTCGTCATACCCGTCAGCAACGGCTTCCGTCTTGGCCAGCACAGAGTTGACATAGTTGCCGCCGCTCTTGGCCTTGGTCATCATGACGTTCACGTGGTGCCGGGTAAAGGAGGAACATTTTACGCGAATGCCCTTTTCCAAGGCTTCCTCGCCGAGATACGCCCCCCACGGCCAGGCCGCGATGCACACGTGCAAGGGGTTCGCCCCGGGATGCACTCCCATGGCGCCCGCGCCGACGAAAACCAAGGGGCGGATGTAGCCCTCCTTGAGTCCATTGGACTCCAGGGTCTGAATGGTCGCCTCGGTCAACTGCTCGCTGTTATATTTCAGATCCAGGCCGATGATCTTGGCGGAGTCCACCAGGCGATCCATATGTTCCTGAAGACGAAACACCGCGGACTTGCCGTTGGTCCCCTCATAGGCCCGAATACCCTCAAATACGGATGTTCCATAATGTAGGGCGTGGGTCAGGACATGCACATTGGCTTCGTCCCAGGGAACCAGCTTGCCGTCGAACCAGATTGTTTCGGATTTCTGCACCATAATTGTTTTTCTCCTCTACGGATTCCAGCGGTGCCGGGATGTGTTGCAAACCCTCCTGGACACTTCTTCCAGGAAAGTTTTGAAGGCTAAAGAATTCGATGCGGGAGGTCAAGAAGAGCCACGCTTTGCGCCTCTCTTTCCGCCGGTGCGGCCTTCGAACGGCTCACCCTTTCGGGGGGTATGCCCCCTGAAACGGAATTCCCCTTTGACACACGGGTGATCCGCCGGATAAGTATACCAATTCAACATCATTCCCTGAACCGAGAAAAGGAGCAGGATATGCAGCAATTTGCTCGGGTACACCGCCTTCCCCCATATGTCTTTGCCACGGTCAACGAACTGAAGCACAAGATGCGCCAGGACGGCGTGGACATTGTGGACCTCGGCATGGGCAACCCGGACGTTCCCACCCCGAAACCCATTTTGGACAAGCTTGCCGAAGCCGCCTACAAGCCCGGCAACTCCCGCTACAGCGCCTCCAAGGGCATCAAGGGGCTGCGCAAGGCCATTACCGGATGGTACAAACGGCGCTTCAACGTGGAACTGGACATGGACATGGAAACCTGCGTGACCATGGGTGCCAAGGAAGGCCTGGCACACCTGGCCCTGGCCATGCTCAGCCCCGGGGATGTGGTGCTGGCACCGGATCCGGCCTACCCCATCCATCCGTATGCCTCCATCATCGCCGGAGCCGACGTACGCCGCGTTCCCATCGGCCCGGACAGGGACTTTTTCGAGGACTTGGAAACCGCCATTCGCCACACCTGGCCCAAGCCCAAGTTGCTGATCATCAACTATCCGCACAACCCCACAACGGTATGCGCCGACATTCCGTTCTTTGAGCGTATCGTGGATTTCGCCAAAGAGCACGACCTTTACGTCATTCATGACTTGGCCTACGCAGACTTCACCTTCGACGGCTACGAAGCTCCGAGCTTTCTTCAGGCCCGCGGAGCCATGGATGTCGGCGTGGAATTCTTCTCCATGACAAAAAGCTATTCCATGGCAGGCATGCGCGTGGGCTTTTGCTGCGGTAACAAAGACATGGTTCAGGCGCTCACCCGGATCAAAAGCTATCTGGACTACGGCATCTACAATCCCATTCAGATCGCGGCCACCTGCGCCCTGGCCGGTGACCTGGGCGATGATCCGCAGTTTTGCGTAGAAGATATGGACAAGGCCGTGCGTGGCATCATGGATATCTACCAGGATCGCAGAGACGCCCTGTGCGAAGGACTGAACCGCGCCGGTTGGGAGGTCACTCCGCCCAAGGCCACCATGTTCCTCTGGGCGGAAATTCCTGACGAATTCAAAAAAATGGGTTCCGTGGAATTTTCCAAAATGCTGATTCGTGAAGCGGAAGTTGCTGTGGCTCCCGGCTTGGGATTCGGCGCCTACGGTGACGACCACGTCCGATTCGCGTTTGTGGAAAACCGTCACCGCACGAACCAAGCCTGCCGCAATCTCAAACGATTCTTTGCCAAGGGGTAAGAATGGAAACGGTATACATCGGCCTCGCCGGATTCGGCACCGTGGGGTCAGGACTGGCCAAGATCCTGGAATCCAACAGTGATTGGATCGAACGCCGTCTGGGGCGTCAAATCGCCATCCGCAAGGTGCTTGTGCGCGATCTGAATAAGGTCCGCGCCGCCTCCCCCGGCTCAGAAGCCTCTTTCACGGCGGACCCCGCCGAACTGATCGACGATCCCGACGTATCCATCGTAGTGGAACTCATGGGCGGCGTGGAAGCTCCGCGCCGCCTCATTACCGCTGCCCTCAATGCGGGCAAGCACGTGGTTACGGCAAATAAGCATCTGCTCGCCGAACACGGCACCGAACTTTTTGCCCTGGCTGCGGAAAAAGGTCTGGGTCTGTTCTACGAAGCCAGCGTCGCCGGAGGCATTCCCACCATAGCCACATTTCGCGAGGCGCTGGCCGGGGACCGCATCTCCGAAGTGGTCGGCATTCTTAACGGAACGGCCAACTACATACTCTCTGAGATGACGGTCAACGGCCTGGAATTCAACACGGCGTTGAGCCAGGCCCAGGATCTGGGCTATGCCGAAGCCGACCCCACCCTGGACATCGAGGGACACGACACCGCGCATAAACTCGTAGTACTCATCCGCTTGGCCTTTGGATTGGATTACCCCCTTACAGAATTGCCTGTCCGCGGCATCACCGGCGTAACTCCCCAGGACATTACCTATGCAAGGGAGTTCGGCTACCGCATCAAACTCATTGCCGAAGCCAGACAGGTCAACGGGCGCATCGAAGCGGGCGTATTTCCCGCTCTGGTCCGCTACACCTATCTGCTGGCCCGGGTGGGCGGCAACTACAATGCCATCCGCTTGACAGGCAACGCCGTAGGCCCGGTCATGCTGCACGGCCAGGGAGCCGGAGACCTGCCGACGGGTTCCGCCGTCCTCTCCGATATTATGGCGCTCATCCGTGGTCCCGAGCACCCGGACAACACGGGATTCCGCAACGCGCCCATGGCTCGTGCACAAATTCTTCCCCCGGATCAAGCCGTATGCATGCACTACTTGCGCGCCACAGTGGAAGACCGCACAGGCGTCATGGCCAGCATCGCCCAGGCCATGGCCGACAACGGAGTATCCATTGCCCAGGCAGTGCAAAAGGGCGACAGCGAAAACGGTTCCGTCTCCGTGGTATTCATCACCCACGACGCCAGCGCCGAGGCCATGCGCCGGGTCATCGCCGACATCGACGCCATGGACTTTACCGTCAAATCTACAGTGCATTACCGCATCATGTAACCCGAGCAGCCGAGGAGCATTTCAATCATGCCGCCCAAAGCAAGCAAGGTCGTTTTTCTCATCGCCGACGGCTTCGGCGATTGGCCCCTGGAAGAACTTGGAGGCCGAACTCCCATAGAGGCCGCGGAGACTCCCTATCTTGACGAATTGGCCCGGACCGGCATCTTGGGCCGGTGCAAAACCATCCCCCATGGCATGGCACCAGGATCCGATACGGCCAACATGTCCCTGCTGGGCTTTGACCCGGCCCGCCATCACACGGGACGCGGTCCCATTGAAGCCGCGGCACAAGGCTTACGGTTCGACCCGGACGATCTGATCTGGCGCATGAATCTTGTGAATCTAACGGAGTTGACGCCGCAGGGCGTGATGCTGGATTATTCCTCCGGGCACATCACCACGGAACAGGCTGCACCGCTAATTGAACATATGCAGGCCGAACTGGGCGATGCAACCTACTCTTTTGTGACCGGGGTTCAGTATCGGCATCTTTTGATCCAAAAGAACGGAGCAGCCACGGCGGATGCAAAGCTATACGTCAATCCGCCGCATGACTTGACCAACAAAAGCATTGCCGACGATGTGTCCGCCTTTGCCGCCAGCCCGGAATTGAACCGATTGGTTCACAAGGCCGCGGAGTTCCTGGCCGGTCCGGATAATTCCAGCAAGGCGCGCTCCATCTGGCCATGGGGACAGGGACGCCCGCTTCAGCTGCCGGATTTTGCCGAGACCTTTGGCCTTCAGGGAGCCGTGATCTCGGCAGTCGATCTGATCAAAGGACTGGGCCTTGCTTCCGGCATGGAAGTCCTCGAAGTGGAAGGAGCCACAGGATTGCTGGATACCAATTACCAGGGGAAAGTGGATGCGGCCCTGGAATATCTCCAACGGGGCGATTTCGTTTTTGTGCATATCGAGGCACCGGACGAATGCGGACATTCCGGCATCGCCGCAGACAAGGTGGAAGCAATGCGGCGCTTCGATGCCCGCGTGGTCGGCCCGCTCCGCGAGGCATTGGCCGGCCAGGACATTGCCTGGATCGCGGCTTGCGACCATTTCACGCCCATCGTGGAACGCACGCACACGACGGATCCCGTTCCCTTCCTTCTCCAGTTTCCGGGTTGCCGGGAATCCGGCGCTCCCCAATTCAGCGAAGCCCAGGCCGATGCCGCGGGTCTGCTTCTGGACCACGGACACGACCTCCTGCCCTGGACCCTGCGGCAACTGGGGGACGAATAATGTCCTGCGACACCACGAGTCCGGAAACATGGTATGAACACTTCATCTCCTACGGCGAAACGGACACAATGGGGGTGCTCTACTATGCGGAATACCTCCATCTGTTCGAACGGGCCAGAAGCCAATTCATTCGAGAAAGAGGCATGAGCTACGCCGAAGTGGAACGGCGTGGTTTTCTGCTTCCCATCCGGGAGGCCCAATGCCGCTACCGATCGCCGGCACGCTATGACGATTGCATCGCCCTGCGTTGTGTTATTTCGAATTGGAACCGCGCATCTCTTAAGTTTTCCTACGAAATGTTCGATAAGGACAGACGGATTCTGCTTGCTACGGGAATGACCGAGCACGCCTGCGTCAACCCACAAGGACGTCCCGTGCGCATTCCGCTATGGCTAAAGGATATGTTCGGCGCTGAAGCCTGAACCGCATACGATAACGCCGTCCCACCCCCCTGGGGCGACCTCGCACACACAGCCGGGGGTATTAATGTTTAAGAATCTCTCCATCGGACTCAAGCTCGGTATTGGTTTTGGCATTGTTCTGCTTCTTACGGCCACAGTCTCCGGAGTTTCATTCCTTGCCCAGGGCCGGGTCTCCAACGGCGTTGATGTATCCCGCGAAAATGCCCGTATAGTCCAACACATGCTGAACGGGCGTGTCGCCATCCTTTACTATCTCTGGCAGGATGACGAAACGCACCTGAACACGTTCACGGACGAAATCAATGCACTGCGTGAAGCAGCAGGTAAAGCCGCCGCGCTGACGGATGAAGCCGCCGACCGAACCCGTCTGCTGCGTATTCAAGAAAATGCCGAAGAATACGAAACAGCGCTCCAGTCGCTTCACCAGATTCAAACCTCTTTTCAGAAGAAAAACGTTGAAGTAACCCAGATCGGTTCTCGGGTTCACGACTTGGCCAAGGCGCTTGATGAAGAATACGCCCAGCGTTTTCAGGAGGCACTCGACCGGGGCGCTTCCATTCGTACCCTTGCCGGGCTGTACGACCAATCACGCAAGATAGAAACGCTGTACCAAGGATTCCAGACTGCACGGTTGCAGGTTTCCCATTTTCTGGATGATCGCGACATAACGCGTTTGGACAAAGCAGAAACCCAGCTCATCGGCATCACCCAGGCCACAAAAGCCATCAGCGGCCAGGTCTCGGGCAGTGCCAGGACGCTAACCAGGGAACTGCAAGACCTCACAGAGCAATATTTTAATACCATCCGTGAATTTCGCGGACTGGAGCAGGAACGTGCCGAGCTGCTCCCCCTTATGCGCGATAAGGGAGAAAGCGTCAGTTCCCTGGCAGTGGCAGCCAACACGGCCCAGATCAAAAGCATGGACGGCACGATCGCTAATTCGCGAATCCTGCTGATAGTCATCTCGCTGTTCAGTTTAGGTATGGGCATCGGCCTGGCTCTTTCCATTGCTCGGGCCATCACCCGTCCAGTCAACCAAGGGGTTGACTTTGCCGTGGCCATGGCCGAAGGCGATTTCAGCGTCGAAATGGAGGTCCGGCAAACCGACGAGGTGGGCCGTTTGGTCCAGTCGCTCAACAGCATGACCCATCGGCTCCGTGGAGTGGTATCCGAAGTGCTGGCTTCGGCCGACAATCTCGCATCCGGATCCGAAGAGCTTTCCGCAACCTCCCAATCCGTGGCCCAAGGCTCAACAGAACAGGCAGCATCGGTGGAGGAAATCGCCTCCAGCATGGAGGAAATGACCCAATCCATCCGCCAAAACTCGGAAAACGCGGACCGCACCGAAGGAATCGCCACCAAGGTGGCCAAAGACGCAGAGCACAGCGGTGAGGTTGTCCGCAAAAGTGTCACCGCCATGCGCGATATTGCCGACAAAATCACCTTTGTGGAGGAAATCGCACGGCAAACCAACCTTCTTGCCTTGAACGCCGCTATCGAAGCCGCACGCGCCGGAGAGCACGGCAAAGGGTTTGCGGTCGTGGCGGCGGAGGTTCGCAAGCTGGCTGAACGTAGCGGCCAGGCCGCCTCGGAAATCAGCGAAGTTTCGGCAACCACCATGAAGACCGCTGAAGAAGCTGGCGGGTTGCTGGACGGCTTGGTTCCTGAAATCCGCAAAACCGCGGCCCTGGTCCAGGAAATTGCAGCCTCATCCAAAGAGCAGGACCGCAATACCACTCAAATGAAAAAGGCCGTGGACCAGCTGGATGACATCGTGCAGCAAAATGCCTCCGCCTCTGAAGAGATGGCCTCTACGTCCGAAGAGCTTGCCAGCCAGGCCGAGGAGCTTCGGCAACTGATGAGCTTCTTCAAAATTTCTGAAAATGGTGGTTCACAGCCCAAAGCCCTAAGGGGGCAACAACGGCCTGCTCTTGCTGAATCATCAACTTCAGAACAACAAGATTCCGGCCTCGACGACAGCGATTTTGAACGATTCTGATGCTTCCTTGCGCAGTATTACCCGGCCCGGTCACTGACCGGGCTTTTTTTTGATTCTTTTACACATTTTTCATCTAATACGAAGCCGCGGACAACAGGCGCGAGCACTCGCTCCGACCTTGTTTCCCCACACAACAAGCGTATGCTGCAACCCATGTTGTACGACGTTCATACACACGCGTTTCATCCGAAAATCGCACACAAGGTTACAGCCCAATTGCAGGAGCACTACGGTATCGCCCCGGTGGGGGATGGTACACTGGAAGACCTCTTGTCCAGAGAACGCCAGGCCGGTATCGAGCAAATATTCGTGCATTCCGCTGCAACGGCTCCGGCACAGGTCATTCCCGCCAACAATTGGGCTATTGGCTTAAACTCCGACGTCCCCGAAATCACGGCATTCGGCACCATGCACCCCGGATACACCGATGCGGAAAAGGAGTTGGACCGACTGGAACAAAAAGGAATTCGCGGGATCAAACTCCATCCCGACTTTCAGGGATTTCGGCTCGATGATCCGGATTTTTATCAACTTATGGAGATGATCAACGGCAGGTTTGTGCTCATGGTCCATGTGGGCGATTCCCTGCCCCCGGAGCGCAACCCCAGTTGCCCGAAAAAACTGGCTGCCGTACGGCGGGCATTCCCCAAATCCCGCATCATTGCAGCCCACCTCGGCGGCTACCAGCACTGGAAATACGTCCCAGAGCACCTCTGCGGACTGGATGTCTGGATGGATACATCCAGCGCCTTGCCGTTCATGACGGATCAGGAGTTGCACCAAATTTTGGATCACCACCCCAGGGAACGCATCCTGTTCGGCAGTGACTACCCATTATTCGACCCGATGGAAGCGCTGCATCGGCTTCAAACCAGGCTACAACTTACGGACAGGCAATTGGAAACCCATCTCACGGCCGCCCGTGACCTTTTTCCAGAATAAGAATTTCCGTCCGCTTGTCCTCTACTATAGCCCGGGCATGGCACATATTTTCTTCCGGCAGCGGAGTTCGGTATATGTATGCGTCCGGGCATCCCGCTTGAAGGAAGCTGAGGCGCAATTTCTCACTGGTGAGGTGACGGACCGGAAGATATGCAGAACCATGCTCGCGCACGGCATCCTTTCAATCCTTTCCCTTGGGCCACAAGGGATATGATGTCGACAATCCGAGAGGGCACAAACAGCTGTATTGCCAACAGCACCGCCCATACGTAACCTGCTGACAAAAGAAAAAAGCCGCCTCGTGTGAAGCGGCTTCTTTTTCGCAAGGCATCTCGCCGATGCTCTTTTTGGCGACTAGTCTTCTTCCACTCCGGCCATCATCAAGCCGATCCGATTCACTTTTTGCTTGTCCGAAACGGAAAAGACATCCATGAAACGACCACGATAAATCACGGCGACCCGATCCGCCAGTTGCAATGCCTCATTCAGATCGCCCGTAACCAAAAGAATCCCCGCCATCTCCCGCGCGGCGAGCAAATGGTTCCAGACCTGTTCCGTAGCAGCGATATCCAGCCCCTGTGTGGGCTGCTCAGCCACAATCAATCGGGGGCAACGGTACAACTCTCGGGCCAAAACAGATTTTTGCAGGTTTCCGCCGGAGAGTTGCCAGGCCAAAGCCGCAATGCGTCCAGGGCGAATGTCAAATTTTTTAATCAACTCCGTGGTGTCACGCGCCGCCTTTTTCTTGTCCAGCCAGGGACCACGGGCAAACCCCTGTCGTGTGGTCAGCAGCAAATTGTCCACCAAGTTCAAATTCCGACAGGTGGCCAGACCGAGCCGATCCTCTGGGATGTATGCCAAAGAATTTTTCCAAGAGGGCTTGGCATAAAAATCCCGCCACCGCTTTCCCATGATGAACATGGTATCCACCGGCGGCTTGCGTAGCCCACAGATGGCTTCCACAAGGGCTTTTTGACCGTTTCCGGCCACGCCGACCACGGCCACCACCTCCCCCTGGTGCAGATCAAATGTAATATCTTCCAACCCGATGCCGGTAAGGTTGCGGACCTGGAGCACCGCGTCTCCATGTGGCATCGCCTCCCGATCCACTTCCAGCAAGACCTCCTTGCCCACCATACGGCAGGCCAGATCCGCCTTGGAAGTCACCTCGGACTCGGAAAACTCCCCTTCGATCCGCCCTTGCCGGAGGATGGCGATCTCGTCGGCTACGGCAAGCACCTCTTCCAACTTGTGGCTGATGAACACAATGGACTTGCCTTGCTCCGCAATCTTCCAAAGCGCTTCAAAAAGATGAAACGTCTCCCTTGGGGTAAGCACGGCCGTCGGCTCGTCAAAAATCAATACGCGGCTGTCGCGGTAGAGCAGTTTCAGGATTTCCACACGCTGCTTTTCGCCCATGGAAAGATCCGAAACACGCGCCGCTGGATCAATATCCAGACCATACCGTACGGACAACTCCTGAACACGATTGCGCATTTCCTTGGGGTTAAGGAAAAAGCTGCCCTCCTGCCCCAAAAGCACATTCTCAGCGACGGTCATGGATTCCACCAGCATAAAATGCTGGTAGACCATGCCGATTCCAGCTTCGATGGCGTCCCGGGCCGAAGAAAAACGTACGGGTTTACCGTCCAACGCAATGGTTCCTGCATCGGGTTGGTAGCGCCCGGCAAGCATGCTCATGAGCGTACTCTTCCCGGCGCCATTCTCCCCAAGGAGCGCCTTTACGCGCCCAGGATAGATATTCAGGGAGATGTCGTCATTGGCCACGACCTTGCCGAACCGCTTGGTCAATCCTTTGATGCTCACCAAAGGAATTCCCTGGGGCGGCACATCCCGCTTACTGCGATCCAGCTGTTTCAGCAGATTGGAAACATCCATGGCTATCCCTCCGGCTCAATGTTCACGCCCAGAGCACCCGGTCCCTGGGACCGACGTGTTCCGCGCCAGGCCGAAAGCACCAGCACCAAGACCGTCAAGGCGTACGGCAGCATGAGCAGGAACTGGGGCGCAAGATCCGTTCCCGAAGCCTGCAAACGTAGCTGAAAGGCCATGACCCCGCCAAAAAGATACGCTCCCAACACGGCTCGAAAAGGACGCCAAAAGGCGAAAATCACCAGGGCCACGGCGATCCAACCCCGGCCGCCGGAAAGACCTGTGGTCCAAAGGTGCGTGTAGGCCAAGGAAAGATAGGCTCCGGAAAGTCCCACTAAAAAACCGCCCGCAGTCACCGCGAACCAACGCAAAAGGCGAGGCTTGAGTCCGACTGCGGCAGCAGCGGCGGGCATTTCCCCTACAGCGGTAACCGCCAATCCAAGACGCGTACGCCGCATGAAAAACCAAAAGAAGACAGGGAGAAGATAGGAAATATACACCAAGATGGAATGCCGGAAAAATATGGGACCAAGCACCGGGATATCCGAAAGCAACGGAATGATCAGGGGACGAAACCCTTCCGTGCTCATGCCGATATACGGAGTTCCCATGAATTCCGTAAGTCCGCCGCCCAAAATCGTTAAGGCCAGCCCGGACACAACCTGGTTGCCCAAACAGTTGATGGTCACGAATGCGTGAATTCCGCCCATGAGCAATCCGGCCACTCCTCCGGCCAGGAGACCAAGCCAGGCAGATCCCGTCGTCAGACAAATCATGAAAGCGGCAAAGGCAGACACGCTCATCATGCCTTCAACACCAAGATTGAGAACACCGCCCTTCTCCGTGAGCATCTCTCCCAACGTGGCGTACAAAATCGGCGTTCCAGAATGTACGGTAGCGGCCAATAGGGCGATGATCAGTTCAAAGCTCATTACTCACCCTCCTTGCGCCGCTCAATGGTATATGACCCGAAGAATTGCGCCGCCAACACCGTGAGCAGGATCAAACCTTCCATGATCACGCCGTACGCGGCTGGAATCTGCAGTTCGATCTGTAAATTTTCCGCCCCAACACGCAGTGCGGCCAACAAAAACGATACCACGGCAATGGACAGAGGCTGCAGTCGGGCAAGCCAGGCCACCACAATAGCCGTGTATCCGTATCCGGCCATGATGCTGGGTTGCAGCCTCCCCACCACGGCGGAAACCTCCATGGCCCCGGCCCAACCTGCCAGCACCCCGCTTACTCCCATGACAAACATGACCAAAAAGCCATAGGGCAGCTTGGCATATCGAGCCACGCGCGCGCCTTCGCCGCTGGCCTTGAGTTCATAGCCCAACCGGGTGAAACGCATGAACGCCCAGACCGCCAGGCCGCAAATCACACAAAGGACCAGTCCCCAGTGCATTCTGCCGAATAAAATGCCGATGGTAGCGGCATCGTTGAACTCCGGAGATACGGGAAAGCCTGAAGGATCCTTCCAGACACGAAGAACGAGGTAGTCAATGGACAGGATGGCAATGTAGTTCAGCATCAAGGTGGAGATGATCTCGTTAACCTTCAACCGCAAACGCAAAAACGCGGGGATCAACGCCCAAACAGCGCCCAAAGCCAAGGCCATGAGGAACATCAACGGAAGAAGTACCCATTGCGGCAAATTCGGAAACGCCAGAGCCATCCAGGAGGCTCCGATAGCTCCCAGGGCGAATTGCCCCTCGGCGCCGATGTTCCAGATCTGCATACGAAAGGCCACGGCCACGCCGAGAGAACAGAGAAAAATGGGCACCGCTTTGAGCAGCGCCTCCTCCAAGGCCCACAGTTCGCCGAAGGTTCCTGCCCAGAGCACCTGCAGCCCCTGGATGATGGACTTGTCCTGCCAGAGCAGCAGAACCGCGCAGATGGAAAGGGAAAAGAGCAGGGCGCCCGGAAAAGTCACCAAGGCGCCCCACTTCCAGGGTTCTTCACGTTTCCTGATTCGGAACGTGTTCATATCACTCAACTTTGGTTTTAGTCGATGCTTCCAACGACGCCCTCGACAAAGAACTTCATACCGAGCAGCTCGGCATCCGAGGGGGTCTCACCTTCGGCAATGACGATCTCGCCGTCCTGGCCCTTGATGGGTCCCTGGAACACAAAATCGTTGCCGGCCACCAGCTCGGCCTTTTGGGCCTCCACCATGGTGCGAACATCTTCCGGCACCATCTCGCCGAACGGAGCGATCTCCACGATATCCTTTTCCATGCCCATCCAATGGGACTCGCCGCCCTGCCAGGAACCGTCGCGCACCTGCTCCACGGTTTCCTTATAGAACGGACCCCAGTTCCAGATGGCAGCAGTGAGATGCGCCTTGGGAGCGAAGGAGGCCATGTCGGAGTTGTAACCCACGGAGTACACGCCGCGTTCTTCAGCAGCCTCCTGCGGACCGGGGGAATCCTGGTGCTGGGCGATAACGTCACATCCGGCGTCCAACAGACTGATGGCGGCATCCTTTTCCAAAACCGGATCATACCAGGTATTGGTCCAGACCACACGCACAACGGCATCGGGATTGGCTTTGCGCACACCAAGCGTAAAAGCGTTGATTCCACGGATTACTTCGGGAATCTGCATAGCGGCGACATACCCGATTTCGTTGGAAGAGGTCATGGATCCGGCAACCAGACCGGTGAGGTAACGGGCCTGGTACATGCGGCCAAAATAGTTGCTGGCGTTGTCGGCGGTCTTGAAGCCCGAGCAGTGCATGAAATTCACGTCAGGATATTCACCCGCCACCTTGATCATGGGATCCATGAAGCCGAAGCTGGTAGCAAAAATCAGATCAAATCCCTTGCGGGCCATATTGCGGATGACACGCTCGGAGTCCGGGCCTTCAGCCACATTTTCGGCAGCCGTGGTCTCCACGCCTTCCATCTGGTCCACAACCTGGCGGCCCAAGTCGTGGGAATAGGAATACCCCGCATCACCGATGGGAGAAACATACACAAAACCGACCTTGAGCGGTTCGGCTTCCTCGGCAGGAGCCGCCTGTTCTTCAGCCTCGGCCTGTTCTTTCGAAGCCTCGGGCGTTGCTTCCTCGGCCTTGTCTCCGCCACAGCCCGCCAGGACACCGGCAAAAGCAGCCAGCATCAGGACGGTCACCAAAAATTTCCACATTTTCTGCATCACTTCCTCCAGGCAATCAATTCACAGGGATTGCTCATCATAAATTTATGAGCAACAGCAAACCAATCCAAATTCCTTGCGGACCTGACACCCGTCGATTAACCGACGCGGCGGTCCCGCCCCTCAAAATATCAATCCGTTCCACTCTGAACGATGGGTTCCACAAACTGGAACCCTGCATCCCAGGGGAACAGTACCCAGGTATCCTGGCTCACTTCCGTAATGAACGTATCCACCAGGGGGCGTCCCTCAGGCTTGGCGTACACCGTGGCAAAATGGGCCTTGGGCAACATTTCACGCACAAGCTTGGCGGTCCGTCCGGTATCCACCAAGTCATCCACCAGAAGCCAGCCTTCGCCGTCCCCTTGGAAGTTGTGCTTCAAGACACTGGCCTGCCCCTGAGCCTGCCACGTATAGCTTGAGATGCAAACGGTATCGATCATGTGGAGATCCAGCTCACGAGCAAGAATACCCGCCGGGATAAGCCCCCCGCGGGTAATGCAATAAATCCCCTTAAACGGACCGAGTTCCAAAAGTCGCCAGGACAGCGTTCGGCAGTCCTTGTGCAATTGTTCCCAGGAAACAGAAAACATCTGGGTATATCGATTGGGATCGACAGCCACGAAATACAGCCTCCTCGCTCCGTGTTGAATCGCAATCATGTAGCCCAGGAGGCCGCTTGGGGCAAGAGCAGGTCTCGCGCGTCTGTTTTTTTATAACACCTTTTATTCTGGCATGTTAGATACTCAACCATGACAGTGGAAAAAAGATTGGAAGATTTTTTCTGACCAGGTGTGATTTTTTTTTGCGTAAAAACACTTCCCAGCGGCACCGATGCGGGGTTCACAGCGTTCAATCCGAATCCGCCATCTCTGCACAATTCCGTTTTCACCCCCCGATCTTTATCTGGTCGGTCAGGCTCTGCCATGCAAACCTAGCCGCGCCATGCAACCCGCTCTCCTGGTCCGTCATCAACCGAACCGGCACAGCCCGCAACATTGCCGCATATTCCGGGCATTCCTCAAATTCTTCCAAGAATGCGGGGTGTTCCACAAGAACAGGATTCTTTGCGGCAACCCCGCCGGAAAGGAACACGCCACCCGTGGCCAAAACCTGCAAACAATACTGTCGGGCCACGCGTCCATAACAGCGGGCAAAAATTTCTGTAGTGTCTGGGCAATCGGGAAGACGCGCCGCAACGTCAACAGGTTCGAGTCGTTCCCCTGTCAGAAATTCATGAATCAAGGACAATCCGTTCCCGGAAACCAAATCCTCCTGGCGGCAATACGCCCGCTTGAGCCGTCCCAGCGCGAACAAACGCAACGAATCCTCTGCACGACGAAACGGAAAAGCCGCATGCCCGCCTTCCGAAGGCACCGGGACATCCTTGCCGTCCGCGTGAATCAAGGCACATTGTCCCAAGCCTGTGCCTGCCCCAAGCACGGCCACGGTCCCCCCGTTATTGGGCCGCCCCGCACGCAACACGTTGGCGGTCTGCCCCGGTTCGCACTGAGTGGCATAGGCCTGGGCCGTAAAATCGTTGATCAATTGTACGCTCCCCCCTGTCGAAGAGCAGTCCCGCTCCAGGTCGATATCCCATGGAATATTGGGAGGGTTGGAACGCAGGAGCCGTTCCACGGGACCGGCCACGGCGATGACGGTTTGCTCCGCGTCCCCGGGGGCGGCCGGGAAGCCCGTTTCCCGCAACATCGCCAGCAAAGCCACAAACGATTCCGCCTGGCGGGTTTGCAACCAAACCCGTTCAACCAACGCGGGCTTGCCATGACGCAACTCGAACAAAGCGAATCGGCTGCTTGTACCGCCGATATCCGCGGCGAGAATGGCAGACACCATGTTCTCCTTTATTGCAAAGCTGGACGCATGATAGTAGGCTTTCCAGTGGCGTACATCCCATGTACCTTTTTCTTTTTCACGGAAAAGGAACTCAGTCCAAATCATTCATAGAATACCCGAGAACACGCCTTTCCCCAAGGAGAAATACCCATGAGACAACGACTGCCGTTTATTCTTTTTTTGCTCTTCCTCCTGCCGTCCCTTAACGGCTGCGGCTACAACAGCATGCAGCAAAACGAGGAAGCGGTCTTTGCCGCGTGGGGCAACCTGGAAGCGGCTCTTCAGCGACGCGCGGATTTGATCCCCAACCTCGTGGAAACCGTCAAGGGATTCGCGACCCAGGAACGGGAAACCCTGGAAGCCGTGGTGGAGGCCCGTTCCAAAGCCAGTTCCATTCAACTTTCGCCCGAAGCGCTTTCCAATCCCCAGGCGCTGGCCAATTTCCAAGCCGCGCAGGGCGAACTCAGTTCGGCCCTTTCCCGTCTGATGGTGGTTGTGGAGCGGTACCCCGATCTTAAGTCGAACCAAAACTTCCTCGCGTTGCAGCACCAGCTGGAAGGCACGGAAAACCGCATCAACGTGGCCCGGCAACGCTACAACGAGGCGGTGCAAACCTTCAACTACTCCATCCGCAAATTCCCGAACAGCATGACCAACTCTCTGCTGCTCGATCTGGAACGAAAGGAATTCTTCCAGGCTGACGATGCAGCCCGACAAGTGCCGCAAGTGGACTTCGGAGCCGGGGAATAGCCAATGCCACAGCAACGCTTCACCCCCATTCTCCTCATTCTGCTTCTGCTTGCGGGAGTGACAGCACCGTCCAAAGCTGCGGCTCTGGACGTCCCTCCTCTCACCGGACGCGTGACCGATACGGCTGACATCATCAGCCCCCAGGCGGAACGAGTGTTGAATGATGCACTGGCCAAGTTGGAACACAGCGACTCCACACAGATTGTCATCCTGACCATCCCCTCACTGGAAGGCGATAACCTTGAGCGATTTTCCATCGAGGTGGCTGAACAGTGGGGCATAGGACAGTCAAAAACCGACAACGGGGCCATTCTTCTGGTCTCCCGCGATGACCATAAGATTCGCATCGAAGTGGGATACGGGCTTGAGGGCGTCCTGACCGATACCTTGTCCGGAGCCATTATCGACAACGTCATCGCCCCCCGCTTCAAGCAAGGCGACTTTGACGGCGGGTTTGTGGCCGGAGTCGTTGCCATGATCCAGGCCGTGCGCGGAGAGTATTCGGCTCCCCAGGAGGAAGACGGTCCCCCCATCGCTTTACTGGCTATACTGATGCTGCTCATCCCCGGCTTTTTCATAGGCCTGAACGCATTCGGTACGCGTGTCGGCAGACGCCGCAGCTCCCTCGGGGGCGCCGCCCTGCCTCCCTTCATTTTCTGGAGCGGAGGGTTCGGCAACCACGACGACACCAATTCCTTTGGTGGAGGATTTGGAGGATTCGGCGGCGGAGGCGGAGGCGGATTCGGTGGCGGCGGTGCTTCCGGCGATTGGTAGCGGATCCGTCGTGCAGTCCGGCAAATTGTTGGGCCAATACGTCTGTTCTTCTCGGGAACAAAGCGGGACACGCTGCTTACGGTCCCCAAACCAAACGCACTCCAGTCAGGAGATCCAAGATGACCTCACCGGCACAACGTTTTCTTAATCAACAGGACCGCCAGCACATCATCGAAGCAGTGCAGGAGGCGGAACGCAAAACATCCGGGGAGATAGTTCCCCTGGTCGCGGACATGAGCGACCAATATCCTGCAGCGGAATTCAATGGGGCGATGGTGTTGGGCATGCTGACAGCCATTGCCTCGGCCTGGCTGCTCGGATTGGAAACCATTTGGCTTTTCCTTCCTGTTTTCTGCCTGACCTACGTCGTTTTTTTTCTCCTTGTGCGCACGCTTCCGGCACTAAAACGCTTTTTTGTCCCAGGCCAGGTTTTGAACCACGCCGTGAGTCAAGCCGCAATCAATGCCTTTCACGTTCATGGACTGCATCGAACCAGAGACATGACCGGCATCCTGATTTACATCTCCGTATTTGAGCACAAGGTTCACGTGCTGGCAGACAAGGGCATCAACGATCGTGTCCCGCCACAAACCTGGAATGAAATCGTGGGAATCATCACCGACGGCATCCGTCGGGGTGAACAAGGAAAGGCCATTGCCAAAGCCGTGACCCGATGCGGCGAATTGCTTTCCGTCAACTTTCCCATTCGGGCGGACGATACGGACGAACTGCCTAATCTCATTGTGGAAGGTGATGAAAACCAATAGCCTCCCACTCATAAGACACCAATAAAAACGGGGGAGCCTCGGCTCCCCCGTTTTATATTGATATGGCAGTCCACGTATCCTGATCAGCAGGCGCTCTGTCCAAAAAATCAGCGTCTCTATTCGCTCAATGGGACACTTCAGCACTTGGCATGGGAAACACAACATCATAACCCCAGTTGTAGACAAACCCATACACGAGATAAAAAACCGCGAACCCGATATCCGTAATAAACGCTTGCCAAACGGTCATATTCAGCCACCAAGCCACCATGGGTACGGCCACCACAAGCAACGTCCCCTCAAAACAAAAGGCGTGCAGCACACGCATCCAGGTAGGCCGCAGATGCACGGGGCGTCCCAGCTGCTTCAGGGCATGGTCAAACGCCAGGTTGTAGACATAGTTTACGATCATGGCAGTTGTTGCCAGAGCAATACTCAAATAGCCCATATGTCCTACGGGCCGATCCAAAATCCAGGCCGAAGCCGGAGCACTAATGGCGATGCCGAGTACTTCAAACAGCACGGCATGTCGCAATCGATCGATTCTTGTTCGCATGGGCGGGGCAATACATGGGCTTTTCCCGCCTGTCCACCGCGAAAATCCACCAATCAGGAAAAATCCTCCGTCAGTCGATGCGGCTAGGAGGCCTTGGCCGGAGTCTGTACGCCATCCATCCGACCGCGTTCTTCCTCATTTTCCTGCTCGCGGCGACGTGCAAGGTAGCGACGCGTCAATCCCCGCAATGCCTTGGCATGCCCTTCACGTTCCTCCGGACTCAAAAACGAGCACAGCTTCTTTTCCAGCTTGTAGGGATTTTGTTCCCTGCTGATGGCCACCACACCTTCCATGATCAACTTCTGGTTGAGCAGCTCCGAACCGGTACGGAAATGCACGTTTTCCGCCATAGGCGCCAAAATCAGACTTCCCAGCACCACGCCATACAGAGTGGAGAGAAACGCTACGGGAATGGTTTCCAGGATCACGGCAGTGTCGCTGATCCCCATGAGCAGCCCGATCAAGCCGATGACACTTCCCGCCACACCAAAAGCCGGAGCAGTCCGGGCCATGTTGCGAAAAATACGTTCCGACTGTTGTCGACGCATAGCAAAAAAGGACATCTCCGTACCCATAAAATCCCGTATTTCTTGTTCCTTGTAGTTGTCCACCAAGAACATCAGGCCATTGCGTAAAAATGCGCTGGTCGTCTTTTCCCGCATTTTTTCCAAAGAGAGCACCCCATCCACCTTGCTGCGTACGGATAAATCCAGCAATGTAGACACGATTTCCCCATGTACAGCCAGCGGGACGGTGTAGGCTTCATGTACGACGCTTACGGCACGCCGCACTTCGGCAAATGGATAGCTGAGCAGCAGCGCTCCGGCCAATCCTGACAAGACAACGGCCAATGCTGCCAAATTCCAATATGCCGCTATGCCGCCGACCAGCCAAAAACTTGACAGAAATGCCACAAGGGCCAAACCAATACCAAACCAATTTCGCTTATCCATGATCCATCTCCTTCAATCGGTAGGACCGACTATGGATCTACGTTGGGCAACATCTTCAATTTTTCGTTCACGCATCGGTATGAATAACGATTTCCACCCGCCGATTGGCGGTTTCATGTCCCTGTGACAACGTCGGCAATTCCGGAGCATGATCCGACCGCCCCACCACGGTAAAACGTTTCGCAGCCACACCTGCCCCCTCCACAAACCATCGAACCACTTCAGCGGCCCGCGCCGAAGTCAGCTGAAATCCCTCCACACCAGAGCTTTCGGATGAATCAGCATAGCCGATGACGTCCACGTTTCCCTGCGTTATCCGCACGACGTCCGCGACTTCCGCCAAGTATTCCTGGGCCTCCTGACGCAGGGCGGCAGAGCCGCTTTCAAAGAACAATTCTCCACGAAGCGTCACGCGAACTGCCCGTTTTTCCCGCACCACGGAAACCCCGGTGTCTTTGGATTTGTAATACACGCTCGGCCCTGTTTGCGGCATGCCCTGTTCATGAACATTCCGGGCCATCCGTCCAATGGCCACGTCCAATTCACTGACCGGAACACGAACTTCTCCAGGCACGCTTCGATCGCTGAACAACACCACCACGTTCTCGTGTCGGACGGAAAAAACGTATAAAACAACAAACAGTACAAACATGACCATCATGAGGTCAGCCCAGGGTACGGACCAATGGCCGGCATCCTCCTGCTGATACGAAAAAGGAATTCCCCCTTTCGTTGTCCCGACTTCGGACCCGATCAACGTATTCCACTCCGACTGCATGCCACACTCCTTTTCCCCTGCGCGGTGCGTATGTCACCTGTCGGATGCTAAGCAAAAAGCCTACCAACACATTTTAATCTATGATTTCAGTGAGAAAACACCCACCAGCCCCCCCCAAAGCACCCAAAGGGCCAAAAACATGACGCCCTTTGAAACGGTTGACTTGTGGGTCAAAATCGCTACCAATCAACCATGCCTACGAAACACTCCATATACGAAACCATATGCCCTTTGGTGCTCGCCTCTGGCTCCCCCCGACGTAAAGATTTCTTTCAACAGCTGGGCCTCACGTTTGAAAGCGTACCCAGCAGGGCGGCGGAGCCGCGCCCCTCCCCCGGCGAATCTCCAGGGAGCTACGCGACCCGCATGGCCGAACAGAAAGGCCTTGAAGTGTTGGAACGTTGCCCGGGACGGGCTATTGTGGCAGCAGATACCGTTGTTGCGCTGAACGGACTTATCCTGGGAAAACCAGGCGACCAAGACGAAGCCATATCCATGCTGACCCGG
Organism: Paucidesulfovibrio gracilis DSM 16080; assembly: GCF_900167125.1. NCBI lineage: Bacteria > Pseudomonadati > Thermodesulfobacteriota > Desulfovibrionia > Desulfovibrionales > Desulfovibrionaceae > Paucidesulfovibrio > Paucidesulfovibrio gracilis. The sequence goes on along the minus strand of NZ_FUYC01000003.1, from coordinate 48,427 downwards.
CTTTGCGGACATACGCATCAGGTGGTCACTGGCTGTTGGCTGCATTCTCCACACTCGGCGCAACAAACATTTCATGTAACCACCGATGTTCGAATGCGCGCAGCAACACCCGAAGAACTGCACGCCTATGTTGCTACGGGCGAACCCGCTGACAAGGCCGGAGCCTACGCCATCCAGGGCATCGGCTCATTCCTTGTGGAGCATGTCCATGGCTCCTACACCAACGTCGTCGGGTTGCCCCTGGCGCGTGTACTAGAAGTGTTAGTATCTTGGGGGGTTATCGTTCCAAGGCAGGACTAAAAAATCGTACATTCGCGGCATTTTCCAGGCGAAGTCACCACGAGATATAAGAAGCCCTGTTTCATGGGGATATACGTGATGTCGGCACACCAAACCTGATTGGGCTTCGTAATTGCCTTGTGCCGCAGCATGATCCTGCTACAACCGAAGGTGGAAACATTCCTCAAACGGCTGGATGTCACCCGCCGAATTCGAAAAATATCTCGTCATGATGGATGTGGCTTAACTGGTGGTCCACTTTTGTGTGGCAGGATCACTCCCACAGAAGTCCGCACTGAAAAAGCCTGCCGCTGCAATTTTTCAGACCAAGCCCACATGACCAGAGAGCTGAAAAGCTGGTTTGCCATGGCTCCCGGCGAGCTTGCCGCCAACCGGCACAACGGCACAGCCATCCGCCGGGAGTATTTGCAACGGCGGTTAGGACGCTCCGTTAACCGGCGAGCATATTTCGACAAGATAGCCGCTATTATCAGTAACATAAGCTGTGGTCTGCCCCCACGCCTCCTCGCGCACTTCTTGCACTACCGTGGCTCCGGCAGACCGGGCTTTTTCGAGGACAGCAGCCACGTGCTGCGTTTCAAAGGCGATCTCAAAAACCGGGGACGCTGGATCGGGGCTACCGGGCGACTTCCCAAGTTCCGACATGAGGCTACGCGATGAGAAGGACAATGTGGTTTCCCCGGTATCCAGCTCGCCGTAGTCTCCGGACTCATGAAGCATTTTACGCTGAAGGCCGAATACCTGCTCATAAAACTCGATGCTCTGGGTCACGTTCTCAACGTAGAGGATAGTGTACTTCAACCGCATCACATGCTCCTTTGATGTTTGACTGGCAACTGCCACTCAACGGACCTGTTGTTTTTAACAATCGCGACGATACCAAAAAAATGAATCACGTTTACATTTAAAAAAATGTACATAAGAAACATTTTTATTCCGGGACAACAATCTCTATAGCCAGTTTAACGTAGTCCTTGCGGGAGCACAGCACCTTGTAGTCACGATAGCATGCCGCACAATAGTCATGCAGCGCTGCATATTCGCACGTGTACTTTTCCGCAGTAAATTCGTCAAAAAGAAAGATGGTTCCCGGCGTTATGAATCTGTCAAGAGCCATCATGGTATAAAGCGTTGAGGAATACAGATCCGCGTCAAAATGAATGACCAATCTATTTTGTACCGCAAAGCCATCTAAAAAAGGGGGAATAGATTGTTGAAACAGTCCCTTGACAAACGTCGCCCGTGGATCCTCGATGGTGGGGACGGCACCTTTTTGCGAAAACGTACCCTTGGGGGCACCCCGATTCCAATCTTCGGGAAGTCCTTCAAAGGAATCAAATCCAAAGAATCTCGAACTGGCATGTGTATTGATATTGAGCCAATGCGAAAAGCTCACTCCCTGCCAAACACCAAACTCCAGGTAATCAATGGGTTCCTTTTGAATAAACCGGCCATTGATGCATTGGTACAGTACTTGTCTATTTTGGTAGTCAAAATCAAAAAGCAAGGCGTCTTTTGCTCGCGGCAAAAAATGCTCCTGAAAACTTTTTTCTCGGTAATGCCTGTTCCAATCCTCCGGGGAACCATGCGCCAAAAGGCGCACTGCCGCCTCTACAAGGTCGGAAACGGATTGTTCTGTCTGACTTGACATGGGATTCTCCTTCGCATCGATAGCATGTAACAGCGGAACAAATGACACGAAAACCTTCAAAGAGAGAAGAGATTCAAGGCTTACATTTCGGCGTGGCAATGAATCCGCGGAACACATCGGGCAAAAAGGCGAAGGCTATGCCAACCGAAACATAGTTCCGATTCAAAATTTCCACATGTTCAGTTGATACTCAACTCTACTTTTTTTCTCAACGAGAGAATTCTATACCGGGACAGCAACGCAAAGTGCCTCTCCGTACAAAAAAGGCACCACCGATGCTTACCCCACAACAGCACCTGGCGCTAACCTAATAGGGGTATAGGTCAATGCGGTCATCCGTGACGATGGGCAATTCGAGCAAATTCGACACCATAGGCGACAAGCATACCGATATTATTCCACTAAAAATGGTCACGGGGTTCTCACTAGAAATTGTATTGATGACGGGCTATATAAAAGGAACAAAACGAAATTCGCTTTCCCTTGGTGCTACGAGCACCTTGTACGGCATACCGCTCTATCCTATTTGCGAGGAATGAACGTGAAAAAAGTTTACCTGCACGTTGGAGTCAACAAGTGTGGCTCAACATCCATACAGGACTATTTCAAACTCCTGAACATGATGGATATCAATTATAGATACTTCTCGGAAGAATACCGACTCGGTGCAGACATAACGATGAAGTACGGGAAAAGTCCTGTGGTACAAAATGCGGTCAAACTTCGTATCGTCAAAAAATTTGCACAGGCAAAAGAACAAAACCTAGTATTCAGCAGTGAGAACTTCTGGACATTATTGTTCCAGGGTGATGACGACACAACGGACTGGGTCATCCGTAACATAAAGAACCTTTTTGATTTCGCGAAACCCAAAATCCTCATTGTAATCAGACGGCAGGACAAGCTCCTTGAATCTTCCTATTTGTGGCGGCTCAAAGCTGTGAAGAATTTCCGGCAATCTTTCGCTGATTTTTTGAAAGGCATCCAACGAAAAGGCTACGACTTCAACGCCATCATCCAACGTTTTGAATCTACATTCGGTATTGAAAATATTGTTGTAATTCCGTTTGAGCTTCTACTAAGAGACAGCGGCGCCTTTCAAACGGCTCTTTTACATTTTCTGGACATCCAGGTTACTCGTTCCATTGACTTTGAATTTCCTCATCGTAATGTAGGAATCAATGCAGAAGGTGTCGAATACTTGTTACACAGAACAGAAGACATCAAAAGCGACCACGAACAAAAACAACTGCGTGCTTATGTGGAAAGGACGTATCCCAAGACACTTGGAGAAAAACCTATTTTATACAAGGCAGGACAGCGGGAAGAGATCGTAAGCTACTTCGCAAAGTCCAATGCAGAACTTTTTTCAAGATACTCTCTTGACGCCTCGCTATGGGATTGACTTTTACGCCCAAAAACCAAGACACACGACGCAGGCATCAATGTTGCCGACGAATCGCCACCCGTGCAGGCTGCATTCAGTCCCTCCCAAGGGAATATGCAAGGGGGGGGCATATACCGAACACAGCCGATCCCGGCACAATGATTTGCAAAAATAAATGGAAAAAAGCCGAGAACAATCAAACCTATTTTTCACTGGTGGCCAAAAATCCAGCAGCACAGGCAAGTATCATGGCAGTGACACGGCTCTGCAAGTGCGTCAGGCAACGGCGCTGTAGCCAACGGAACGCCTTTGCCCCAAACAACGCATAGGACATGGCGCTACAGGCCTGAACAACACAAAAGCTTGAAGCCAGAATGGCAAAATGCAAAGTGTAGTGTTCCGGCTCGATAAACTGTGGGAAAAGTACGGTAAAGACCAAAATTGATTTAGGATTGGACATACCCGTCGCGTAGCCCATAAAGAAACGGCGGGCCAAAGGAGGCGGAGGCACGCTGCCCACTTCATCGGCAATGGTCACATCGGCATTCCAGTTTCTGACGGCAAGCACCAGAAGGTAGGCAACCCCAACCCATTTGATCGCGTTGAACACGAGACAGGAACTCTGCACGACCACCCCCAGCCCCAGGTAGACAATAAGCATCTGCGTCAGGTAGGCGCTGGAGCCTCCGGCAATGGCGGGCAGGGTCTTACCAAACCCGTTGCGAAGGCTGGTAGACATGGAAAACATGGTCATGGGACCGGGAGTGTAGGCAATAAAAGCCAACAATACGAATGCGGTGATCCAAAGTTCAAAGGACATTTTCTTTCTCCGACACTGCGTTGGTCAGCCTTCCCCCGTTCTCCGGGGTCAGTGGACAAAGCGACCGGCCGAAACCGCAGCCATCCCTGAATTCGTCCCCGCCTGCAAAGCCAACAATTCTTCCACGCTCAAATCCGGCCCGGGCCAGAGCCTTCCGGGGGAACGCCAATGACGCACCAAGGCCTTTGCCTGCTGCAAAGCCGACTCCACAATGTTCACGTATTCATCCCTGGGAAAATGCAACTCCACCTCATGCGCCCAGTCCGGTAATTCTTCTTCCGCGGGCCACCCCATGGGCATACGCAAACGCCACACGATTTCGTCAGCGCCATGCGTCACCATGACGCCTCGATCAATACCTACGCATCCTGGATCACCGCAATTACAGGTAAAAATATAAAATTCACCGGAATGCCCCGCGCTGGAAGCCAATGCCACGGGATCAATCCAATGATACTGTGAATCATGGATATATCCCCCATCCACGGTCAAAAGGAAGTCAAGGTACGCATCCTCGAAACTCTCTTCCTCCAACGCCAGCGTCACAGTGATGGCCAGCTTGTTCATTTGCGAAACTCCTCTCTTCCAACCAACCAGGAAGGCAATTTTGTGCCGGGATCATACCCTTCCGGGCCTTGCTTGCCAACCATGACGCAAGCCATGAACGACGCGGGTTGCCAAGCTGGAACAATTATATTAAACGCACCCTTCCTTTTTTTTCGCAAGATGCTAAACTGGAACTTCCCGGGCCTGTTCAGCACACACGCCAACAAAGTGCATGCCCGAGGGAGCCATTCAGGAGGAACCATGCAAGGAACCATTCTTTTCAGCACCCTGATCATCTTTGGTGCCGGTTTGTCTTTGGCATTGTTGCGCCGCCTCAAATCCCGCGGCAAGCACTGTACTGGTCGCATGCCGATCGACCTGGATTTCGACGCCGCCAAATCGCGCGAGCAAAACAGGACGTAGTTTCTTTGCCCCTGCGACACAAGCCCTTGCCTCGATCCCGAATTTACGGCACAAAAGAGGCAGTCTGGATCGCTTCCGGATCCCGGTCACCAAGGGAGGAGCATGTCGCATCTCACCATAGGCAAGACCCTGCTTTTGCAATGCGCCCATTTTGAAGAACGCCACTTGGCGGTTTTGGTAGGAATGGAACGCGGCAAACGTCTTGTAATCTATGCTGACCTGCCTCCCAAAGCCCTGAACGAACTTCAAAAAAACCCTGCGATACAAATCCGCTACGCGCACGAGGGTACACTCTACGGATTCGATACTCTTCTGCTGAGTCTGCCGACGGCTCCTGGCCAGCCCCTCTTTCTGACCTATCCCCAAGACATCCAGGACTGCGACCAACGGCGGGAAAAACGGTTGATCTGTAATTTTCCAGCCCGGCTTGAGACAAGCCAGGGGGAACAGCCCTGCCTCGTCCAGGATGTTTCGGCCAGTGCCGTGCGGGTTGCCCTGCCGCCGGACAAAAAAAAGGCGCTCCTTTTTGAAAAAGGAGAGCCAATGCGCCTGAACTTTTCCGTTATCTCCCCCCACAACAGCTTTGCTTTCCATTGCGATCTATTGCGGGAATTCATGATCGGCGGCCGTCGCTTTGCTGTGCTGATGCTCCGGCAGGACGACCACACTTCGCACGCTCTGCTCCAAAACTGGGTGGAAGACGCGTACGCCAGTCCGGTTCCGCCCAGTTGCTACTAACAACGAAAGCGGAACAGCATTTTATCCATCCCCCGTTCAGCCCAAGGATCCCAAGCCTTCCGGCGGATCTTGTTCCGTATTCCAAACGGGCGGGTCCGCCTTGAACCGCGCCAGCTGCTGCATGTCTGGAGGAGTACGGGCATCAAACCACCCACAGGCCCGATAATACCGTAAATCCTCCCGCCAAACCTTCAAAAAGTCACGGTGTCCTGGCAATTTGCTTCGAAACGTAAACGGGTTTTCAATCATATTCAGTATGGGCTTGAGCAGCACCGAAGGGTCGCGGAAACATTCCCAGTCACATTTTTCACAAATCTGACGACGGTCCAAAGCGGACAAATCAAGATCCCACATTTTCCCCAACGATTCGCCCCCCCGATAGCCGCAAGGGTAAACGTTTCGATCCGCCGCATTGACGAAGAAAAAATCAATACCGCCACGGCAAGGAAACACGCCCTTATCCAGCCCGCATTGCTGACGCATTAAAGCCAACAATGCGCTACGCGGCGTAAAAATTCGCAGACGATCCCGGTAAAATGGAATAACGTCGTACAAAGCCCGAAACATGGCGGCCTTTTCCTCTGGCGTAAACCGGATCAGCCCCTCCGTGGATGTGGCCGCATACACCGCTTCATTCTGTTCCCCGCCCGTATCCAGGCTCATGGGATAACACGCGTTCACTATAGTGATGCCCAGTTCGGCCACCATGGAATAAAAACGATGAAATGCGATGCGAAACGCCTCGGTGAACCGATCCCGATCAAAGGGAACGCCAGCGTCCGGCACCACCCCCCGTCCTCCGGTCAACCTGTTGATTCCAAGATTGGCCGATACATACAGTCCTCGGTCATGAAAAATTGGTACCGCTTTTCGGAGTCCTTCCACCATACCGGGCAACCCCCGATTCTCCTCATGTACTTCAGGTACGGCGGAATCAAGACTCACCCAAAAAGTGTTCAGTGGGCTATCGGCCAAGACATCGGCCAACCGCTCCATACGGTCCCTGAAATCCGGTCGGTCATGATGCCGAAACATATAGCCGTTGGTGCCGGTACGAATATAGCGAATTCCAGCGGCACCAGCATAACGGGATAACTCCGCAATGTCCCGGGCGTAGAGCATAGGCTCGCCGCCAGTAAAGGAGATCGAGGCCACACCTCGTTCGGCCATGGCATCGATCAGACGGCGGACGTCATCCTTGGAAAGGGTGACGCGTGGTGCGGCATTGGTGACCCGCATTCCGCACTGGGCGCAACGGGCGTTGCAGCGTGTGGTGTACTGCACAACCACCTGACCGGGAGCGCGTTTGCAGATCAACCGGCGCCAATAACCAAGATGTTGTAAAGGAGAAGGACTCATGGAGCCAGGATACGCCCCGCGAGCCAATACGAGATGAACAAGTGGTGACGATCAGGCGTCAAACAGGCAACAATCCACCCACGTTCCCTGAACAGAACGCCTTTCAGAAGGATGGAGCGAAACAGCCGGTCAATCGCGATATTGCCGCTGAATGGCGAACACGGAGTCTATGTTGTCCATAAACAAATCAAGCAAATCGGGATCAAAGTGGGTTCCCCGGCCTTCCCGCATGATGCTTAATGCCTTTTCATTGGAATACGGCTGCTTATACGGCCGTCGGGAAGTCAGGGCGTCAAAGACGTCCGCCACGGCGCAGATGCGGCCATACAAGGGAATATCCTCGCCGGCCAAACCTCGCGGATAACCGGAACCGTTCCACTTTTCATGGTGGCTCAGCGCAATGATGCGCCCCTGTTCAAGATACACCGAGGATGGGGAGTCCAGTATGCCTGCGCCAATGACGGTATGTGTTTTCATGATGTCCCATTCCTCGGGCGTCAGCGGACCCGGCTTCAAGAGAATGGAATCCGGGATGCCTATCTTGCCGATATCGTGCATGGGACTGGCATGCAGCACCAAGTCCACCTCTTCCTTATCCATCCCGAGCTTTTCGGCCATGAGCGCACAATACCGGCTCATCCGCTCAATGTGCTGAGCGGTTTCCTCGTCCTTGTACTCCGCAGCCTGGGATAGGCGTCGCAACGTTTCAAGGTGAGCTGCGACCGTGGCGGCCTGCGCCTCCTCGAGCGCCTGCGTCCGTTCGGCCACCAACCGCTCCAGGTTGTCCTGATAGCGCATGACCTGGTCGTGATAGCGCTTCAGTCGCAAATGAGCATCCAACCGGATACGCAGTTCCGTGGCGTCCACCGGTTTGGTAATGAAATCACTGGCCCCGGCGCTCACGGCATCAAGCCGGTCCCGCTGGTCTGAAAGAGCCGTTGCCATGATCACGGGGAGATCCTGATACCCCGGAATCTTGCGAATGCGGCGCACCACCTCGAAGCCGTCCATATCCGGCATCATGACATCAAGCAGCACCAGATCGGCCTGGTCGAGCATTTCCAAAGCATCATGCCCGGAATCCGACAGCCGGTAATCATACCCGAAACTTTCAACAAACCCTGAAAGTACTTTGAGATTGATTTCCTCGTCGTCCACGATGAGGATCACCAGCCGCCGATCTGAATCATTCATATGCCTTTACTCCAGTCGAGAATCATCCTTTTCTATCGATTACTCGCGTGAGAGGCAAGGCGTCAAGAAAGGGAATCACAAAGAACAGCAGAATTCCGGCATGCTAACCACTTCGCCGCGCTGAATAAACAGCACGCCGTCGCTCACGGCTTTCAGCCAGTTAGCATCATGGCTGACCACCACCAAGGTGACCCCCCACTCGTCTCTGGCCAGCAACGCGGCATCCAGGAGGCGCTGGGCATTGTCAGGATCCAGGCTGCTTGTGGGTTCATCCAGCAACAACACATCCGGTCGCAGCACCAACCGAGCAGCCAGGGCCACACGTTGCGCCTCGCCGCCGGAAAGCGCTCGCCAGGAGCGATGCGTAAACAAACTTGCAGGCAACCCAACCATTTCCAACGCCTCTTCCACGCGGTGTTGCAGGGTCCGTTCGTCCAGCCCGCCACGAACCCGCAGTCCATAGGCTACGTTGGCAGCAACGGAACGGGTCAACAAATACGGCTCCTGGGTCAGCAGGGTGATCCGCCGCCGCGCCCTGGCCGACGGTAAGTCGGGCTGGCTTCGGTACACCACCCGACCGTGAACAGGCGTTTCCAAAAACGCCAAAAGGCGAAGCAGCGTGCTCTTTCCCGATCCATTGTGTCCGGAAATCCCGAGAATGCACCCTTCCGGGATGCGCAGTTCCGGTATTTGCAAAGCTGTCCGACCAGCATATTCCTGCCGCAGATGACAAAGCTCGAAGACCTGATCACGCTTCATTGCCGTGCCGTCCTTCGAACACCCGCAGCCAGCAGATTCACCAGCAGGGCGATGAGCATGAGCACCAATCCCAAGGCCACGCCCATGCCGAATTCCCCCTTGCCTGTTTCCAAAGCAATGGCTGTCGTGATGGTCCGGGTATGCCATTTGATATTGCCGCCCACCATCATGGAAATGCCGACTTCGGAAACGATTCGCCCATAGGCGGCCATGGCCGCCAAAGCCACGGCAAACCGGGCCTCCACAAGCGTGGTCAACAGCACCTGAAAAGGAGACGCTCCCAACGTGAGCAACGTCTGCCGCAACCGCCGGTCCTGCCCTTCCACGGCCGTTGCCGTCATTGCCATCACAATGGGCAAACCCAGCAGCGTCTGGCCCACGGCTACGCCCTGGATACTGAAAAGCAAATTCCAGGAGCCAAGCGGTCCCTGGCGTGAGATGAACGCGTAAACCAGCAATCCGATCACGACGGTAGGCAGACTTAAAAGCGTATCCACCAGCAAACGCGTGACCCGTTTGCCGGGAAACTCATAATACCCCAGGGCAAACCCCAGCGGGGCGCCCAAGAGGAGACTGCATGCAATGGAAAGAGAAGAAACAGCCACCGTGGTACGCACCGCAGACCACGTCTGCGGGTCTCCCAACCAGAGTAGTCGAAAAGCTTCTAGAATTCCCTGGGCAATAAAATCCATGGAACGTCGGCTCCGCAATCATGGGAAAGACAGGAGGAACTCCCCCGGAGGCAATCAAAAAAACGCGGGAGAGCAAACACTCTCCCGCGCCACAGTCTCTAGTCAGCGTTGGGAATGAACAGCTTTTGACCGAGCATACGGAAATCAGCAATGTCCGTCTGGGTCTTTTCCGAGGCCATCCACTCCGCGAACGTGGCCGCCAGATCATGGCGGGCATCCGGGCAATGCTTGGCATCCAGCAACAGCACACTATACTGGTTGAAGAGCACTTCGTCGCCTTCCACCAACACCTTCAGAGGCGGATTGCCGTCATTGCTGGCGGAGTACTTAATGTACGTTCCGCGGTCGGTCATGGTGTACCCACCCAATTCCTCAGCCATTTTAATGGTGGCGATCATGCCTTGTCCGGACTGGACATACCAGGCTGCCTTGTCCGGCACGGCCATACCAGCGGCCTTCCAAAGCGATATTTCCTTTTTGTTGGTTCCGGAATCATCGCCACGGCTCACAAACTTGGTTTGGGATTCCGCCAACGCGGCCAGCGCATCGGCCACCTTCATACCTTTGACCTTACCAGGATCCGATGCGGGTCCAATAATCACGAAATCGTTGTACATCAACTGACGCCGTTCACTGCCGAAACCGCTATCGATGAACTTCTGTTCCGCGGCCGGGGCGTGAACGAGGAGCACGTCAACGTCACAATTTTGCCCCATCTTCAAGGCTTTACCGGTCCCGATAGCGGTCCATTTCAACTCGATCCCGGTATCCTCTTGGAACTTCGGAGCCAGATAATCCAGCAGGCCGGTGTTGTCTGTGCTGGTAGTGGTGGCCATCATCAGGCTATCCGCCTGGGCGGCGGTTGCAGCAAAGAGGCACAAAATCATCATCAAAGCCAAAACGCGGACATGCTTCATTGTATCCCTCCAAACATGTTAGAATTTACATATTTTGTGGGATAGCATGCCCGGGGGAGAAGTCAATCAAAAAAAGTTGCCCTCAATCCGACACCATAATTCCGAGACATTTGTCCTTGATCTGTTTTCGAGAATGATTATTATAATAGGTTGAAACCAATTCAATCCACAAGGAGTCACGCATGTACTTCAAACAGATTTCCGTTCCCGGCCTGGGCTGCCTCTCCTACGTGGTGGGATGCCCCGGGGCCAAGGCCATGGCAGTGGTGGATCCCAAGCGGGATATTCAAGATTACCTTGATATCTCCCGAGAGGAGGGAATGCGCATCACCCACATCATCGATACGCATGTTCACGCCGACCACGTGAGCGGGGCGCATGAGCTGCGAGCCGTCACCGGTGCAAAGATCATGATGTACGAAACCTCACCCGTGGACTTCCCCTTTCACGGCATCAAGGAAGGCGAACGCCTGGACATCGGCAATGCACGACTTGAATTTATGCATACCCCCGGACACACCCCGGACGCCCTCTCCGTGCTGGTCACGGACCGGTCACGCTCCGAGGAACCGTGGATGCTGCTGACCGGCGACGTCCTTTTTGTCGGCGACATCGGCCGCCCGGATCTTGCCGGGGCCGACGTCATCGACGAACAGGTCCGCAACCTCTACAACACGCTGTACGTCAAATTCGCCCAATTGCCGGACCATTTGGAAGTATTTCCTGCCCACGGCATGGGGTCGCTTTGCGGAAAGGGAATGAGTTCCAAGCTAAACTCTACCCTCGGCTTTGAACGGCGCCACAACCCGATGTTGCAATACCCCTCCTTCGAAGCATTCCATAACGTCATGACCGGAGACTTCCCCACCAGGCCCAAAAGTTTCGGCCACATCATCAGCACCAATCGGGACGGCGCGCCCCTGCTGGAATGCTGCCCCCTGGAAAAAGCCATGACACCGGAACAGTTTGAAACATATATGGCCGAAGGATACCTCGTCATCGACACGCGGGACACCGCAGCTTTTGGAGGATTCCACATCCCTGGCTCTCTGAACATTGGTTTTGAAAAACAGCTCGCCAACTGGGTGGGCATGGTCGTTCCGCCGGACGCGGACCTGCTGCTCGTGGTGGAAGACAGAAAGCGGTATGACGACATGGTCACCGAACTTCACCGCATCGGCTATGACCGTATTTTCGGCTACCTTGCCGGAGGCATCAATGCCTGGATGCTTTCCGGCCGCGACCTGGAACGTCTGAACCAGGTTTCCGCCGGAGAGTTGGCCGCAATGCTTGACGATCAAACTGCCACGATTCTCGACGTGCGCACCCCCTCGGAACTGTCTGGTGGCGGCATCCCTGGCGCCCAAAGCGTTCCGCTGACGCACGTCCTGGACAACGGCCTTGATATGTCCCGCGATAGGGATATCGTGGTCTACTGCGGCAGTGGCTATCGCTCCAACATTGCGGCTTCGTCCCTTAAAAAGCAAGGATTCGAGAAGGTTCGCTCTTTGGCAGGCGGTATCATCGCCTGGACGCAAGGCAATCACCCCTTGGTCTAGCGGCCCTTTCCCAAAGGGAAGGTCAAAGGGCATCCATCAACAACGATGCTGTTGCCCCCCCGTTTTATCAAACACGCGGCCGTGATTATTGAGCAGCCATCTTCGCGGGGAAAAATGTTCCGCGCCATCCTTGGCCACCTCCCCGTGTTCCTTTTATGGAACGCGGGGATTTTTTTATTTCTGCCCCTAAAGAATCCACCCATCCCATCCGATAAGACGAGCGAAAAGTATATTTGTATAGGGAGAGAATCGCCATGACTTCGAACGTGTCTCCCCTCATCAACAACACACTCCAGCCCATGTCCTTTGCGGGCAAGGGGACGGACGCGTTCGGCTTCCGGCTCTCCCCATCTCCCGAAGCCGCCTCTGCAGAAAAAGACACGGAACAAACCGCCCAAGAGCTACAGCAACTGACGGAATTGCGCGAGCGCGAGCGTGATGTCCGCATGCACGAGCAGGCACATTTTGCGGCGGGCGGCGAACACGTTCGGGGTGGAATGCATCTTGAAATACAAAAGGGACCGAAGGGAGCGCTTTACGCGGTCGGAGGCAAGGTCAACCTGGACACGTCCCCGGTGCCGGACGATCCGACCGTCATGGCGGAAAAGGCCCAAACGGTGCGGCAAGCAGCAATGGCTCCGGCCGAACCGTCACCTGAAGACAGAAATGTGGCCGCGGAGGCCGCGGCCATGGAAGCCCAGGCCCGGATGGCGATACAGCTACACACCCATACCGAAGGAAACGGAGCCGCTCCCTCTGTCCAGCAGGATGCCCGACAATCTTCCCGAACCGCACGCGTCCAAACACAACGGGCGGTGCTCCGCTATACAGAACAGGAATTTCCATCCCCGGGCAGTGGATTTTCCGCCCGAGCCTGACACGTCAACAAAAAAACTCTTCCCAGGCGCACCTGAAGCATGGTTGGATCTGTGCATAGCCCGGCACCAGTCTGCGGAACACTGCCTTATTCCTGAAAGAGTGGCCCAAGCCCGGCATCAGACGAGGCCAACAGGCCCAAATCCCGAGCCAGCCGCCGAACCTCCGGGGCGACTCCCCCCTCTATCATTATATCCATGCCGTCCTTGCGGGCCTGTCGCAAGACAGAGCAAAGCAATTGCAGGCAATGCAGGTCCGTCTCCAACACGTTGTTCAAATCCAGACGAAGGGACCGCTTGTTTTCAAGACCATGCAACAAGGCCGCACGCAGCTGCTCTAGATTTTCCAATTCCGGCGTTTCGGGGAAACGCAACAGCGCCGATGCTTCATCGCCCAAGAGCAAATACGGACCAAACTCGGCCTGACGCTGCATCAGCTCGACGGCCCCCTGCTCCAACGCGGATTCAATATTCTTGATTCGTTCCTCATCCACCCTGGTCACGGTGCTGACCAAATCCTTTTCCAAAATAGTGGCGAAAAGGACATAAAAGGGGATGCGGTTACCGAATTCCTCCTCCAAGCTGCCCACGGCCGCAAAATCAAGCTGGCAATCCAACACACGGCCACTTCGCTCCAGATCGGCAAAAACTTCAAGCGGATAGGTATCACGGAGATGGATATCGTGAATCAAGTCATACTCGATGAGATAAATATAGTTTCCACCACGTCGCGCCTGCTCCAGACTAACAGCATCCACGGTGAAGACACTCCCGCTGTCCAGCTGGATGCTCGCGTCGCTTCCGGCAACGGCATCCGACGACTCTGCCTCAATCAACCGCTGCAACGGATTCAAGGCCTCATCAATGGGCATGGCGTCGCTTTTGTCCACGCTCTCCACCAGGGCCAACAAGCGGTCAAATCCCTTAAGCAGAATATCGACCACGTCGGAGGACGGAACAAGATCCTTGTTGCGGATCATGTGCAGGACATTCTCCAACTTATGCGCCAACAGCTTGATGTTGTTGAAACCAAGCATCCCCGCCCCTCCCTTGATGGAGTGGGCGGCACGGAAAACGGAGTTGACCAGCGATTCGTCCGCATCGACCCCGGAGGACTCCATATCCAGCAAGTCCTGCTCAATGTGGGCAAGATGCTCTCGGCAATCTTCCACAAAGCTGACGACAAGTTCATCCCCCATATAGGTCATGCGCTCCCCCTCTTACCGCTTGACGGTGAAATGACGATTGAGCCGCATGGTGCTCAACAAATTATACACCGGCTCGGGAGTATTGATCATAACCAATTCGCCACCAACCTTATGCAGGCTGTTGTGCGTAGCCACCAACAGGCCTATTCCCATGGAGTCGACGACTTCTAGGGCTTTGCAGTCGAGAACAATTTCGGAAACGCCCTTGCTCACGGCTTCTTTGAACACCGTTCGATATTCATCCAGTGTCCCGGCGGAAAGACTCTGTCCCATGGTCACTTCCCGGCGGAAATCATTGTTGGTCGTATTCATGCTCTTCTCCTGAGCCTCGTAACGTTTTGTGACGATGATTTCATTCCCAGCTTTATTAAAAGATACCGAGTCGGCATAATTTTCAAGGATAAACATGCCCCGCCCTCCTTCCTGGTCAGGCGGCGGCGGGCATTGATTGCGCGCCTCCCAGTTCCATCCCGGTCCCTGGTCCAGCACCCGCAAGACAAGGTCCGGCGGGCGAAGCTCCATACGGACCTCAACGGCGAGAGCAGGGTTCATTCCGGAGCCGTGCACAATGGCATTGCAAACCGCTTCTCGAAGAATGAGGTTGAAATCAAATTCAATCCCACGAACATTGTGCGCGGTTAAAAATGCGGAGACATCGGAACAGAGTCGATCCACCAGCTGTAACTCCGCGCCAAGCCTCACCCAAAGGTGTTCCCCTTCGACCCGGCAGGAATACATCTCACACCTCCACAGCCAGAACCAAAACGTCATCCTCCGGCACGGCGTATCCGAAGACCTCGGCCACGATACCCTGTGCCATACCGGAAAGGGGCAGATTCCCGGCATCCGTCATCAACCGGGTCAACGCTTCGCGCCCCAGGGGAGCGGCGCTTTGTTCCACCAGTCCATCCGTATAGAACACGAAGCGATCCTTCGGCGAGACCGGGACGACAAGATGCCCCAATTCAATGTTGGAAAAGACACCCAGGATATCCCCGTCCGCGTCCAACAGCCTGGGATCGCCATTACGCGGCAAAAAACCGGGGGCAGGATGTCCGGCAAGGGCAATATCCAGCTGCCCCGCAGCACGATCCAACACGGCATAAACGGCCGTGAGGAATTTTTCCGGCGGGGTTATGCCCTGCAAAACCTCATTAATGGCCGCCAATGTTTCAACGCTGCTCTGGTCGCTCCGGGCATTTTGACGAAAGAGTGCCTTGAGCGAGGACGTAAGAAACGATGCGCCCAGATCGTGACCGCTCACGTCGGCCACCAAATAGCCCACACGGCCATCGCCCAACGCCACCACATCGTAGAAGTCTCCCCCCGCCTCCTGGGTCGGGATAAACTCCACAGAAAAAACCGCCTCCGGCAAATCGGTAGGCTGCACAAGCATGTCCCGTTGAGCTTGCTGCACCTGACCAAGACGCCGGGACTGGCTCTGAATGATTTTCTCACGCCGACTAGAAAAACCGAGATGA
This sequence comes from Paucidesulfovibrio gracilis DSM 16080, assembly GCF_900167125.1. NCBI lineage: Bacteria > Pseudomonadati > Thermodesulfobacteriota > Desulfovibrionia > Desulfovibrionales > Desulfovibrionaceae > Paucidesulfovibrio > Paucidesulfovibrio gracilis. The sequence goes on along the minus strand of NZ_FUYC01000003.1, from coordinate 32,518 downwards.
TTACGGATTCTGGCCAAAACTTCCGGACCATGAAAGGGCTTCGTGATGTAGTCCACGGCCCCCATGTTCAGGCCTTCCACCTTGTTGTCGTCCCGATCCAGGCATGACAAAAAGATAACCGGAATATCCGTTGTTTCCGGATTTCGCTGCAAGTGGCCGCAAGTTTCCAGCCCGGATTCGCCAGGCATCATGATGTCGAGCAGGATCAGATCCGGTGGCCCCTCGCGGACCAGTTCCCGGGCCTCCTCTCCGCTTGTGGCGGAGATGACCTCAAACCCGGCATTCTTCAGCAATCCCTGGAGAACCAAAATGTTCACGGGTTCGTCATCGACGATCATAATCCGATGCGTTGTTGCCATATTTGCTTCCTGCTCCGTCACTTGGTTCCATCGTTCTTACAAGTATTCGCAGTTTTTACCGCAAAGGACAAGCATGCAAACGACGACCGCTTTGTAACGAACTGTTCAAAATATTTTTTTCCCACCATCACCACAAGTTATAACCCCTTCGCTCCAACATGCTGAAATATGGGAAATCCGAAAAGTTGACAAAGTCATACCTCTCTACCTACCCTTATGGTTCGGATCATCACTCCTTCGGTGGAGTTGTATTAACAAAAAAAACAAAGTGTTCTCAACAAACTGTCGGAGCCTATTCTTTACGGAATGATATGAGCAGCCCGAACGAAGCCCAATCCGCCTGGGAAGAATACATGCGCAGAAGCGGTATGCCAAGCTGCGCCTTTTCCACGCGGAAAACGATCAAAATAGGCACCGGCACGACGACGCAAAGAAAGGAATCCAAAATTTTTTGGGTCGGAACCAAGCTGGACGATTCCCAGTTTGAAATCCAACGCGTCAACAAGCACATGGCCCCCTCCGGAGACGTGCAGCATATCCCGGCAGACAAATTTTACAAAGATTTCCACCCGGAAGTGGAACTGTTCAATACCAGAATTCTTCCTGTAATGCGCAGCATAGAACAGGCTGTGAACCGGGGCGACAGGCACCGGGAACGCGGAGAACCCTACTCCGCCGAATTCGAGTACAATATCGCGCTGGGCCATGACGAACAATGCGTTCGCGCCCTCTTCGGCATGGGACTTGTTTACCTTTCCCGCAATGAAACGGACAAGGCCCGTAATGTTTTCAAGGAACTGGTGGAGATCAACGCCACCTTTGCCCCGGAACACAAACACTTGTTCAACGAATTCGGCATCCAGATGCGCAAACGCGGCATGTTTGAGGAAGCCGTATCCTACTTTCAACGCGGTCTGCGCTTCGATACCGACGATGAAAACCTTTTCTTCAACGCAGCCAGGGCAAACTATGAGATGGGCAACTATCAGGAATGCGTGCGTAATCTGACGGCGAGCCTGGAAATCAACTCCGCTGCCAACGAAGCCAGAGAATTCGCCCGATACCTTCAACAGCACATAGGCCGGCTCATGCGCGAAGCCCGCCTGGAAAACCATATCGCCACCCCGTTGCGTGAAGCCGTGGAGCACGCCAACCTGCTGGCTGAACAGCAGACAGCACCAGACGGCGGCCCGAACGCATCCGAATCCAAAGGCAACCACAAACGGCTGCGGTACGACACCCAGTCCCGCAACATCGACATCCTCAGCTGACCCGGCCTTGCCATTTGCGCCATGGCCCTGTATCGCTCTCTCTGGAGAAACTGATACAGTATGCGTTTACACATCACCGTTTCCGGCTCATGCCACACCATTGCCCTGCTTCACCTGACCCGTACGGCGGTACAGCGGTTCCAACAACGGCATGCCGACGACTGGCAAAATCGTCTAGCGCTTTTGGCCGTAGGGCCGAACCGCAAGACGCAACTCCCGGCATTCACCGCACAGGGCGAATACACCCCCAAAGTGAACGTCATACGCCGCGGCATGCTTTTGCAGGCCAAGCACTTCGGGGTGGAGGCTTCGGTCGACGGTTTGGATGAAGTCCCGGAACAAATCGACTCCAAGCAGACGAACATTCGTCTTGCACCTCTGCTTCGTGATTTTGGCAAGGAAGATTTTTTGGGCATTTTCCATCTTCAATGGGATGGAGCGGCCAGTTATGTTTGGGAGATGGAATCGGGGTTCCAGGAGGAAGCGCTCTGCCTGCACTTGGAAAACCTGAATAGAATCTTGAATCATACCCAGCAATTCGACCTGATACGCAACATAACATACCAAAATCAGCCACCGATTCACCGAGAACTGGAACGCCTCGGCAAGCCGCGTATGCATAAGCCTCTTTACCGAGTATCCGGCACCGCCTGAATACATCCGCCTCATTCCGACAACTCGACTTTTCTCCTGTTTTGTGCGTATAGTGCAAGCATTCAACGTTGTCGTCGAAAGGTCCACCGACGGGGACGGGCACACTGGCGATCACCCGAATTGCTTCACGTGATTCGTCATCCGGGCCGGTCACCCTTCGTTCCCACGCATACGGGGATCACGCCATGAAACAATTCTTCCCTGCTCCGCCGTTGCCACGGTCCGGCCCGTGTCCCACTATCGCCGTACGGAACCAATCCATCTTCCGAACACGCCGGTTCGCAAGAGTTGCCTTATTTTTTCTGGCCCTCGCGTTCTTTCCCGCCGCCGCCACAGCCCAACCGCCAGGAGATGACACCGTCCTGGTCATACGTGGCGACGCAAACTATCCGCCCTACGAATATCTTGAAAAAGGCGTTCCCACCGGATTCAATGTTGAATTGATTCAGGCGGTGGCCCGCATTATGGACATGCGTCTGCGGATCGAACTCGGTCCATGGAATCGGGTGCGCTCCCAACTGGAATCCGCCACCATCGACGGGCTAACGGGGATGTACTATTCTCCGGACCGCGACCGGTTCGTGGATTTTTCAACACCTTTTATCCGAACCTACCACTCCGTTTTCACGCGACGCGGATCCCCTGTCCACTCGGACAAGGATCTCGCCGGGAGAAGTCTGCTCGTTCAACGTGGTGACATCATGCATGACTTCGCCATCAAACGTTTCCCCGAAACCAATATCGTTGCCGTGGCCACGCAGGAAGAAGCCTTACGACTCCTGGCCATGGGATATTTTGACGCAGCCCTATTGGCCACTTTGCAGGGGCTATATAATGTCGACCGCCTCACACTCAACAATATCGTCGCGGTCGGTACTCCCATGGAACCAAGGGATTACTGTTTTGCCGTACCTGAGGGCCATACCCAGACCATCAGCCGTCTCAACGAGGGGTTGGCCATTGCCCGGCAAACCGGCGTATATAAGGAATTGCACGATAAATGGTTCGGGAAGTTCGCTCCGCCCAGCTTTTGGCAGCGCTGGCGTGCCGCCGTGCTCACGGCTCTTGTCGTTTGTGTAGGTTTCCTGGTCATTGCTCTGGTCTGGTCCTGGTCTCTGCGGAAAAAAGTCTTTGAGCGAACGTCAGAACTCCAAAACGAACTGGCCGAACGCAAAGTCATGGAAACGGCCCTTGAACAGAGCGAAAGACGGTACCGACGGCTGGTGGAAAATGCAGGCGATGCATTTTTCCTCGTGGACACCCAAGGGACGATTCAGGACGTAAACCAGGCGGCGTGCGATGTGCTCGGATTCTCCAGGGAACAGCTCATGGATTCTCCCGTTTCCACCTATGCGCCAGGCTACGCCCAACAGACGCAGGAAGGCTGGCTCTCTCAACTCGAGGACGCTGCAACCACCTTTCGAACGGAACTAGTGCGAAAGGACGGCTCGCAACTGCCCGTGGAAATCAAGGTCGTAGCGTTTTCCGAAGGAGAACAACGATATATTTTCGGCATCGTGCGGGACATCTCCGCCCGCCTCCGCATTGAATCCGAATTGGTACAAGCCAAGGAGGACGCCGAAGAGGCCAACCAGGCCAAGAGCCGTTTTCTGGCCAACATGAGCCATGAAATACGCACCCCCCTCAACGGCATGCTCGGAATGCTGCAGCTCATGCGCGACACATCGTTAACGCAGGAACAACAGACCTACACACGGGAAGCCATTGCCTCCTGCCAACGACTGACCCACCTGCTGGGGGATATTCTGGATATTTCCCGCATCGAATCCAAAAAAATGCATATTCGCCAGGATTCCTTCCGCTTGCCCGAAGAGCTTCAGACCCTGGAAACGCTTTTTGGCCCCACGGCACGACAGAAGGGACTAACCCTGGAGCTGAGCTGCGATCCGAAGCTGGACATCGCACTGCTGGGCGACCCGGGGCGATTGCAACAGATTTTCAGCAATCTGGTGGGCAACGCCCTCAAATATACGGAAAACGGAAGCGTGTACATTTCGGCAGAACTCCTGCCCCGCGAAAACGAAACCGAATACCCAATCGTCTTCATGGTTCGAGACAACGGCATCGGCATCGGCGAAGACGCTTTGCCCCACCTCTTTGAACCGTTCATGCAGGAAGACAACACCTACACCCGTCGGCATCAAGGCGCGGGCCTGGGACTGTCCATCGTCAAACGCTTGGTGGACCTCATGGGAGGGCGCATTACCGTGGAGAGCACTCCGGGACACGGCACCACCTTCACCATCATACTCCGCTTTCCCCTGGACCGCTCCACAACGGAACCAACTCGGCCTCCCCTCCCCAAACCGCTCCGGACCGTCTCGCTCCACGGGCTGCGTATCCTTGTGGTGGAGGACGACCGCGTGAATCGCCTGACTCTGACGCGTTTTCTGGAAAAACAAGAAGTGGTGGTGGATGAAGCGGAAAATGGGCAGGACGCGCTGGATGCCGTGCGCGATACTCCCTTTGACGCGATTCTCATGGATGTGCAGATGCCCATAATGGACGGACTGGAGGCCGCCCGGACGATTCGAACCGGCACAGGGACGGCCACGGCTCCCGATGTACCGATCATCGCGTTGACCGCCTACGCTATGGACGAAGATCGCGACAATTGCCTGGCGGCCGGGATGGACGACTATTTACCCAAGCCCGTGGATATGAATCTGCTTGCGGAAAAACTCGATACGCTTTTAAGGCGGCACGAGACAGAAGAAAGCGACAGCGAGGGTCAGGAAATCTATGGTACCGGAGGCGGGATTTGAACCCGCACGATCATAAATGATCTTCGGATTTTAAGTCCGATATGTCTACCAATTCCATCACTCCGGCATCCTGATACGTAGCCTGAACGGGACGATTATTTCCCACCCGGTGCGTCGCCCCGAAGGGTCGCCCTGCACCTGAAGCGCTTGTTCTTGTAAATGGACTCGGCCACAGCGTCAACGCTGAAACCTAAATACCTTTTCCCACGGCCCGAACCCACGTTGCGCCCTGGCCTGGATTGCTCTACATTGCCTGCCATGATCGCGCAGCAGCACACGCGGCACGTTTTTTTCCGGGAGGGAGCATGATTCAGCCGGTAATCCTCAGCGGCGGAAAGGGAAGCCGTCTTTGGCCTCTTTCCCGGGAACAACATCCCAAGCAGTTTTTGAATGTTCGCGGAAACGGCACCCTTTTTCAACAAACTGTCCGCCGGATCGGAATCATCCCTGATGTGTCCTCCACCATGGTGCTCTGCAACAACGATCACCGCTTCCTTGTGGCGGAACAACTCCGTGAACTAAACCATCACGCCCGTATCGTTCTGGAACCGACCGCCCGGGACACGGCTCCGGCCCTCTGTGTGGCCGCCCTGCTCTGCCGCGAGGAAGACCCCGTCCTGCTCATTCTTCCAGCGGACCACGTCATCTCAAACGATCCCCAATTTGCAGAAGCCGTAGCCAAAGCCGCACCTCTGGCCCAAGATGGAGACCTCGTCACTCTAGGGGTCCGCCCCGGCCATGCGGAACCCAATTTCGGCTACCTCCGGGCCGGCGCTCCGGTAGGCGATGGGTTCCAAGTGGACAAATTCACGGAAAAACCCGACCAGCAGACCGCGCAGGCCTTGCTCTCGGACCCGAAATATTTTTGGAACAGCGGCATCTTTCTTACCAAGGCCTCCACACTGTACCAGGAACTGCAACGTTTTGAACCGGAAATTGTCCACTGCTGCGACCAGGCCGTGGCAGGCCAATACAATGATCTGGATTTCATCCGCCTGGACCGGGAGGCTTTTTCCCGTTGCCCGGCCAAATCCATCGACTACGCGGTGATGGAACGCACCGAACGGTGCCGGATGGTCCCCCTGGACGCTGAATGGAGCGACCTCGGTTCCTGGTCCGCCATGCGCCATTCCGCACAGGACAAAGATGCCGCGGGCAACGTTCTGCGTGGGGACGTTCTCGCCCAGGATTGCACCAACTGCTACCTGCACAGCCAAAAACGTCTGCTGGCCGCTGTCGGCTTGCAGGACATCATCGCCGTGGAAACCCCGGATGCCATCCTCGTGGGACACAAGGACAAGATGCAGCATGTCCGGGACATCACCCAACAGCTCAAAACCCAACACCGCACCGAAGCTCTGGCGCACACCACGGAATACCGTCCCTGGGGCGGATTCGAATGCATCGCCACGGAACACCGTTTTCAAGTCAAACGCATCCAGGTCAAGCCCGGTCACATCCTTTCCCTGCAGATGCACCACCATCGGGCCGAGCATTGGATCATCGTCAAAGGAACCGCCAAGGTTCGTATCGGCGACAACGACTTCCTCCTTACCGAGGATCAGTCCACTTACATTCCCATCGGTCAGGTGCATCGTCTGGAAAACCCCGGCAAAGTCCCCCTGGAACTCATTGAAATCCAAACCGGCTCCTACCTCGGCGAGGACGACATCGTTCGATTTGAGGATGTTTACGGAAGGTAGCGCCGCCTGGCTCGACCGCATACGCCACGATTCCGAACAACGCCCCGCCTCTGCCACAACCGACAAACCACACCAACATGCAAATCGCACTCTACCAACCACAGATCCCGCCCAACACGGGCAATGTAGCCCGACTTTGTGCCGCCACGGACACCCCGCTGCATCTTATCGGGCCTCTGGGATTCTCACTGGATGACCGCTACCTCAAACGCGCCGGGCTGGACTATTGGCCCAAAGTCCGCCTCACGGTCCACGAAAACTGGGAAGCGTTCCTTGCCTCTTCTCCTGGTCGCCTGATCGGCACCAGCGCCCGGGCCGGAACCGCCTACCACGCTTTTGACTACGCCCCGGAGGACTGCCTGCTCCTGGGACCGGAAGCCGTGGGCCTCCCCATCCAGGCACTGCAGCACACCAGTCAGTGCGTGCGCATCCCCACGACAGACAACGTACGTAGCCTGAATCTCGCGACTTCGGCGGGCATTCTGCTTTACGAAGCCCTGCGGTCCTGCAACCTGCTGCCCGGGATGTAGACACTTGCCTTCCCTTTGCCGCCTGCGTATAGTCCGAGGCGGAATCTTTGGTTAAAAAGGAAATAATATGAATATATTGGTTACCGGCGGATGCGGCTTCATCGGCACCAACTTCATTCGATTGATGCGGAAGCATCACCCCGACTGGTCCATCATCAATCTGGATCTGCTGACCTATGCCGGAAACAGAACCAACCTTCTGGATCTGGAACAAGCGCCGGAAACGGCTCAGGGCGGCAACTATATTTTTGCGCAGGGCGATATTCGCGATCCCCGGTATGTCTCAGAACTGCTCACGGCACACCATATTCAAGCCGTGGTCAATTTTGCGGCGGAATCCCATGTGGATCGGTCCATCAATGATCCTTCGCCATTTGTGACCACCAATGTCCAGGGAACCCAAAACCTGCTGGAATGCTCAAGAAAGTTCGGTGTACAACGGTTTGTCCAGGTTTCCACGGATGAAGTTTACGGCTCTCTTGGCCCGGAAGGCGCGTTCACGGAAATGACGCCCCTGGCCCCGAACAGCCCCTACTCCGCCAGCAAGGCTGGAGCGGATCTCATGGTCCGGGCCTATGTGGAAACATATGGGCTGGACGCGGTCATCACACGCTGTTCCAATAACTATGGGCCGTACCAATTCCCGGAAAAACTCATCCCCCTGATGTTCACCAAGGCACGGAACCAGGAACCGCTGCCCATATACGGGGACGGAAGCAACGTACGCGACTGGATTTACGTTGACGATCACTGCCGTGGGGTGGAGTTGGCGTTGCTCAAAGGCCGAACAGGGCAGGCCTACAACTTCGGCGGCCAGGCCGAACGCTCCAACCTTGAACTCGTTAAGACGCTGCTGGACCAGCTGGAATGCCCCCATTCTTTGATCCATTTCGTCAAGGACCGCCCGGGGCATGATCAACGCTACGCCATGGACTTCTCGCTTGCGGAAAAGGAACTTGGCTTCACTCCCCAGATGACCTTTGAACAAGGCTTGCAGCGCACCCTGAACTGGTACCGTGATCATTCTCACTGGCTGGAACAGGTGCAGAGCGGCGCATACCGCTCCTTCATGGATCAATGGTATGGAGAACGACAATGACCGTTTTTGAAGGAAGCAAGGTCGTTGTACTGGGCGGAGAGTCAGGACTGCTCGGTCAGGCACTGATGAACGCGCTACAACACGCCGGTGCCAACACCGTCGGCACATGCAGGGCCAGCCTCGACCCCATGGACAATGACGCGCTTACCGCCTTCCTGGAACGCGAAGAACCCAGAATAGTCTTCAATACAGTAGCCCACACCCAGGTGGATGCGGCCGAGAGTGAACCCGATCTCTCCCAACGGCTGAACACGACCTTGCCAGAACGCTTGGGAAAACATTCCCTGGAAATGGGATTCCTCCTGGTCCATTTCAGCACGGATTTTGTTTTCAACGGTCAAAACGAACAGGCCTACACGGAAGAAGAATCCGCAGAGCCGCTTTCCGTCTACGGCAAGACCAAGCACCGTGGTGAGTGCAGACTGCTTGAGATGAATCTGGAACGGGTGTTGATCATCCGCACGGCTTGGCTGTTCGGTCCTGGACGGGACAATTTCGTTTCCAAGATGCTGCGGCTGGCGCAAACGCGGGACACTCTCTCGGTGGTCCACGATCAAACCGGCTCCCCAACCTACACCCCGGACCTGGCCAAGCATACTCTCCAACTCGTGGAAAGCGGCGCTACCGGCTTGTTTCATATAGTCAACAGCGGACAGGCAAGCTGGTGCGAACTGGCTGCCGAAACCGTTCGCGTGGCCGGACTCGACTGCCGGGTGGAAGCCATCAATGCGGATCAATATCCGGTCAAGGCCGCACGTCCGACCAATTCCCAGCTCAGCACGGAAAAATTCACCATGGTCACGGGAGTGACGCCGCGTCCCTGGACCCAGGCACTCCGCGACTACGTATACACCGACCTGAGCGAGGAGCTGCCTGGCGATTGAGGTCATTTCGTAACGCGATCCATCAGCGCATCAAATCACGAACCATCATGTCCGCGGAGGCAACACGACGGGCCAACAACGTCACCAGGAACCGGTCCAAAACCATCGCCAGTTCGGGGACCTTAGCCTGCAACGTTTCCAGGCGCTTACGGGATAATCGGTAGACCACGGCCCGCTCTGCCGAACGCACCGAAGCACTTCGTGGAGCCTGTGTATAAATCCCCATTTCTCCGAAAACCGTGCCCGGTCCCAGCTTACGCAAACGCAATGTACGCCCGTCCTCGCTCTCCAGCTCCACGGTCAGCCGCCCGCTCTGCACAAAATACATGGCGTCTGCGGCATCCCCCTGGCGAAAGACATATTCCCTGGAACGATACTCCCGTGGCTGAAGCAAACGCTCCAACCGGTGCAACGCATCCACATCCGGAAACACTCCGTGCAACAACTCCTCCAGAGACAATTCATCCGTATCTGCCCGCCCCTCCTCTTCCAGGAGCCTGTCCTCGCACCACTCCAAGGCGTAATCGAGATTGCGGAACAACTGGAACCCCTGCGTCTCAGGATCTGAAAGACCTGTTTTTTCGAGCCGTTCTTCCAAAGTGAAAGGCACATTGGTCAGGACCATACGCATCCCCCGCGCCTGTCCCAAGCGCAACAATGCACTGAAAACACGCGTCAGTCCCGAACCGATGCCGCGGATGGCGGTGAAGTCGAAAACAACATACCGGACCAGTGTACGACCGGGATCCTCCATACGCTCACAAAGCGTCCGCATAGCGGCACTCAGCGCTCCGCCGGAAAGATATCCGCGCAGACGTAAAATCAGGATGGTATCGCCGATCCGCCGAAGTGTTGCGTCTTGTTCCGGGCTGCGCTCCACATTGCTCCGGCAGGCTTCGCCCGAGAGCACCTGCTTGATGCTGGACGAGGCGGAATGGCGGGACAACCCTAAAACCAAGGACAGCAGCGCCCCGCAAACCACTCCCTGCGGAAATCCGACAAAAACGGTAACAAGAAACGTCAACAACAGGCTGCCGTATTCGTGAGGTTGCAAATCCTCCAGCGCACTGTCCACAAGCCAGGTCTTCAGCAGCTTGCCCCCCAAAAAGACGAGTACCCCAACACAAAAAAAACGCGGGACATGCATGAGCAGCGCATCCACCTGCCACAGTGCGGCACCACAGACCAACGCCGCAACAACCGCAGCCGTTCGTCCTCCTCCTCCGGAACGCAAATGCCCCAAACTCCGCCCCAAGGACAAGGAGACGGGAACGCCCATGGCTAGGGCAGAAACCATGTTCGCAAGCCCCAATCCATGAAGCTCCGACGTTGCACCGACATCACGTCCGAGATGTTCCTCCAGACGCAACAGCTTATACGAAGCCACAAAAGCCGCGAGAAACGCTGTGGCCAGAAGAACGCCCGAATGATCCGCCAAAACGGGCCATTCCACTCCTCCCCAAAACGTTGCGGTACGGGAAAGAACCAAAATATTGCTTCCGCCGACTACAGGATCCGAGCACAGCCACGCATTCCAGCTGGTCGGGGCGTACCTCGTCCCCCAAAGACACCAAACAGTCGCTGCCGCTCCAAAGAACACGACCCACCAGAGGGAATGAATACGCCGATACACCAGAAACAGAACCAGCCCCAATCCCAAAGGCGGTCCCCAAACAGGAACAATGCCCAGCAAGACATTCAGTTGCGTCCAGTCCGCAACGAGTTCCCATTGCCAAGGATGCCCGAATGTCACGTGATACGCGGACAAGAGCAACAGTGCTCCGCAACCGGCCAATGCCCCGCCCATCACAGGAAACGGAACAAACCGAACCCAATCCGCATAGCGTAAGCGGGACAGAAAAAAACAAAACACGGCCACCAGTACGGTGGTCACGACAATACCAGCGGCCAAGGTGGGCAAGGCGCCCCCGGGAAAAGTTTCCACGGAATACTGCGTCAGTTGCTGGGCAAAAACAAAAAGCCCGGCATATGCCGCCACATCCGCCCCACCGGTTGCGCAGGCGACGCGGCTTCGCAGGCCGTAAACCAAACTCCCAGCACACGCGGCAACCAACGCCATGGTAACCACCAGGGGAAACCATTCCGGACGCGCCACCCCCCAGGAAGGAGCCAAAGCCAGAGCCAACGCAAAAAGGACCGCCGAAACGCCCAAGGCAATGCCGTTCTTCACTGCACGCCACCATGGCACCGCGATATCGTCCTCGCGGCAAGCCCTTCCCGCGCCACCGCCGGATGCAAGGTCCGAAGGCGTGGCAGGCACCCCCCGGTCTCTCGGCTCCGCTTCGGCCTCCGCAAACTCTTCCGCCAGGTCATCGGCCAGTTCGCTTTCCCACGGCTCCATGGACGGAACGCCATCCGGCTGGGCCAGGCCATCCTTTGGCTGAAACACCTTACCGACTCCGCCACAATGCGGGCACCGGGCGCGCTGTCCGACCAGGGACGCGGGAACGGACTGTTCCCGTTCACAATGGGGACAACGAAAGACGGCACTGTCCTGATCGGGAGCAGAGGTATCACCCGATGAGGACGGCAAAACCACCGTGACCTTGCCGCATCCCGGACAACGGACCTTCCGCCCTGCAAAAGCCTCAGGAACCTGTTTGCCTAGTTCACAATCGGTGCAATAAAATTTCGCCATCTTCGCCTCATGCCTTGTCGCACGATCCGCTCACGCGAACTGCTCCCTATTCTCTGACTCTGTCAGCACTCGACTTCCATAAAGCTGTAGCCCACAATCAATGCCGGTTTCAAGCAAGGTTCGTAAATGTTTGACGCATGGTCTGCAAAAGCCTTTGAAGCCGATGCTCGTAGGTATGCTGAGCCAACACCCGCTTCCTGGCCCGCTGCGCCACCGACCGGCGTCGCGAACCATCGGTGAGCCATCGCCGCACCGAGTCAGGGATGTCTTCCACTTCCTCATAGACTGCGATCTCACGCCCCGGTTCCAGCAACTCCGCCAACTGGGAAGCCTGGTCTGTCAACAAAAAAGCCCCGCAAGCAGGCACGTCAAACACCCGCTGATTCACGGCGCCCTTCATCTGTGCACTGGTACAATTAAAATTGACGCCGCTTCCGACATACACTCCCGGCAACTCCTCATAATAATCAATACGCGGTGCGAACCGTACCCCTTCCGCAGGAAGCAATTCCGGCCAATGCGCATCACCGATCACCAGAGGAGAAAATTCGCTGAGTCCGCTAACCGCAGCCAGCCGATACCATCGTGACCCGGCAAAGGTCAGCAGCGAGACCGCCGCCAGACGGGCTTCCCGGTCAAGCCCCTCCACTTTTGACGCCAGATCAGGCGCGGTCTCCCGCAGAAACAGCATGGGGGACCGTGCGGGACTCTTTGCAAAGGCTTTGCCCTGTTTCTCCAACATCTGTGCAAGCGTTTCGTTCCCGAGGCGTGCTGCAAGTCCCCGGACCCGATCCGTCAGGCTCTCACCAACAAAGGTTACGTTGCTCCACAGATCGCGACGGGTCGGGCTGTTTGGGTGAAATCGTTCCGGATCCGTGGCCAATGGCAAATACCCGGCATAAGCGTATCCCTGCTTTTGCAACCCGGGTACGCTCGCGGCGTCAAAACTGAAGACCGCCACATTGGGGAGGTCCAAGCCGGGCCAGTCATGAAGAATCAACTCCGGACTGTCCACAAACCAAGATGCCAACGGCAACCGCCCCGCATGCAACTGTTCGGCCACCTTCCCCTCACGATCCAGACCGAAATGGTTCACGGTCAGGACGAAATCGGGCTGAAACCGGGCCACGGTTTCCAAAAAATTGCGCACAAAGTCAGCCTGCATGCGCTCCGACTCCCCAACGCTGACCGTGGCAAAAGACACTCCCAACCGTTTCAAAGCGGTTTGGATTTCCCGGTACAGAAAATATTCCTTGGTCAAAAGAAGGACACGAGGCAGACGGGAAACAAACCGGGGATACCGGCTCCAGGCCGGAACACCGCTGGACTCCCTCAAGCCTTCGGGGGATTGCGGCCCAGCATATCGGCGGTCAGCAGGCACAACGTGTTCCGAAGACATGGCCGATGCGAGCGCCCGATAATACGAAGGATCCAAGCGTAAATAAAACGGCAACGGCACCACATGAGGCATGCGCCCCAGTTCCCGGCTCCACTGACGAATCTGCCGAAGCACGGATTCCACTGGTCCGGAAAACCGTCGAACACCGGGGATCCGCTCGGGCAACACCCGCGAGTTTCCGGCCCGAAGCAGGGCATCCTCCCGATCCACCACCGCCACAGGACCGGTATGCGCAAGCTTTTCCACAGCCACACCGAGTCCGTTGCCCAGAAATACCGGCAGCACACCGTCCGGCACCTGGGAAGCCAACGCCAGTTCCCGTTCCGGGCCATTACGCCCCCAGCAGTGCAGCACACGCTCCCGCCCATCCCGGATCAACCGGATGGCCAAGTCCGCAAGCCGTCCCTGTTGCAGCACGGCCTCGGCATCATATCTCGGAATCCCCATCCCTTTTTGTAGGTCAAGGGTGGGAGCTTCGCAACCCGGGATTCATAGGAGCGTGAAAAAACACATTGCCCTCTAAAGAAACCGGAGCAATCGCCGATAGAGCGGAGAAGGGAGGTTTTGCCCATGGAAGGGCGGCCCTTCCGGTGACGTTCGACGCTGCAATCCCAAGGAAGGGTTTCATGAGCATTTCCGGTGCGGTATTCTCTTTTATCCTCTGCGACATTCAACCGGAACAATTGCTGCGAAGATTTGTCCTCTCCCTGCAACACCAGGACATTCCGGCTCACCGCGTAGAGCTGTGGTTCCTTGAGGCGCATGCCCAGCAAACAACCGCACGACTGCTCCGGAACATAGAGCGGCAGGGCAATGGCTGGCACATCCGATTGGCACATGCGAAGGGTACGGACTACACGGCACGAAGCCGTGCCGTTCAAAAGGCCATGCAGGAAAGCCGCGGACTTTTGACGGCATGTGTGCGTCCCGGAGTCCGACTTGATCGAGAATTCATGTCCCAGCACCTCACCGCACTCAAACAACGTCCTGAAGCGGACATCCTTTTTTCGGACGGGTTACTGCTCGAAACAAACCATGATTTGCCGCATCCCCGAACCGGACCAACGACGCAGCAATTGCGCCGATTCAACGCCATCGGCCCACTCCCCGTGATGACTCGAAAAGCTCGACGCCTCTGTCGCTGGTTTGCAAGCTCACCATTTCCCGCCTGGGAACTCGGCATCCAAGCGGCTCAACGGGGGCTTCGTTTTCATCGCATCCGTTATCCGCTCTATTCCATGAACGTCGCCGGGCGCCTTTCCCGATGCTCCCCCGACAACATGGCCCGGCTCATTTTGCGCCAATCTGGATTTTTTCTGCCGGATCAAGTCTGTTGGGCTTTGAACGTCCTGCGTTGTCACTCCTGGGCCACGGCCTATACCGGCACAGTATTGCCCGATTCCAAAGATGTGCGTGCGCTGTTGGAGCAATCCGTGCGCGATCAACGCGCGCCTTCTCCCGACGTTGCCAAGATCTCTCTTCACGACCTGGCTCCGGCACTCGGGGCATAAGCACGTTATGGCAAAAAAAAGGCCGCAGTCATGCGGCCTAACGACTGAAAAACAAAAGAAACGTTACAGCGGCAACCCGTTTTCCCGTAAGTCCTGCTGCAAAAGCTGCCGAATACGCTTGCTTACGGCTCCGGGCTTTACGTTGTGGATGGGTTTCCCTTCGTAACGCACAACAGAAAGGGCGTCCGTAGTGGTTCCCACGATGAAGACCTCCTTGGCCTCCCGAATCTCCGATTCCCGAATTCCCCGAAAGATCAAATCCACCTCGTCCTTGATAAGATCAATGGCCCGCATGAGCGTCGTTCCAGCCAAAGCGTTGGTGAATTCAGGGATATGCAGGCGGCCCTGCTGGTCCACGATGCAAACGTTTTCCGTGGCGCCTTCGGCCAAAAAGCCCCGATCATCAAAACAAATCGGGAAATCATAGCCCTTTTCCACGGCCTCGCGCTTCATCAGCACGTTGGGCAGATAGTCGATGCTTTTGATAGTAGCGAGATAGGGCTGCTTGGCCGGAATGGAGGTCTTGAAGGCGGTGACGCCTTTTTCATACACGGCCTCGGGCTTGCGGTGGATGTCGTAGGCTACAACATACAAGCTGGCTCCGGGACACTCATCAGGGTCGATGCCGAATCCACCAGGACCGCGCCCCAGCAGAACCCGGACCATGCCGTCGTCCCGGCCACCGGCCCGGGCCACATCCACAATGCTGTCACGAATTTCATCCCAGGAACACGGCGGCTGCAAATGAATCGCCTTACAGGAACGCTTCAGCCGCTCCAGGTGCGGTTCCACCTGATACAGACGGCGCCCGATGAATTTCATGGACTCGAACACACCGTCACCCCGGTGAACCAAATGATCGTCCCACGGCATCAACATAAGCCGGGGGTCACGGCAAACAGCCCCCACCCGGTGGTCGTAAAACGCATGCACCCGGCCCATGCCCGGTCGGGCGGTGTTCAGCATCCTTTGGAGATAACTATCGGCATCAAGAACTTCAGCCACGGCTTTTTCCTTCTTAACAGCGTCCGCCCTGCCGGAACGACAGCGATCCGGACCGATGCAAATCCCGGCCCGGACCGCCACTATGCATCCCGGTCAGGCGAACGCCGGTTAGCGCTCTACCCGCATGAGATCCATTTCCAGCAACGTTTCCGCGATCTGCACAGCATTCAAGGCCGCGCCTTTACGAATGTTGTCGGACACCACCCACAAATTCAACCCGTTCTCCACGGTATGGTCTTCCCGAATGCGCCCGACGAACACTTCGTCCAGCCCAGTCGCGTCCAAGGCCATGGGATAGGCTTGTTTTTCCGGGTAATCCACCACCTCGATCCCCGGAGACGTGGCCAGAAGCGCCCGGCAATCGTCAGCGGTGAGCTTGGATTCCGTCTCAATGTTCACGGACTCGGAGTGACCATAGAACACAGGCACACGCACCGTAGTGGCCGTGACTTTGATGTTCGGATCGCCCATGATTTTAATGGTTTCGTTAACCATTTTCATTTCTTCTTTGGTGTATCCGTCTTCCAGGAAGACATCGATCTGCGGCAAGCAGTTGAAAGCGATCTGGTGCGGATACGCCTCAGGCACCACTTCCTGTCCGTTAAACAAACGGCGGACCTGGGTTTCCAGCTCATTAATGGCCTTTTGCCCGGAACCGGAAACGGCTTGGTAGGTGGAGACCACCACACGCTTGATGCGGGCTTCCAGATGAATGGGCTGCAAGGCAACCACCATCTGGATGGTGGAGCAGTTCGGATTGGCAATAATACCTTTATGCCATTTGAGGTCGTGAGGGTTCACCTCAGGGACCACCAGCGGGCATTCGGGATTCATGCGCCACGCGCTGGAGTTGTCCACCACAGTACACCCCAGTTTGGCCGCGGAAGGAGCATAGGTCTCGGAGGTGGAGCCTCCGGCTGAAAACAAAGCCACGTCGAATCCTTCGAAACAATCGTGGGTCAATTCTTGAACCGTTAGCTCACCTCCACGAAAGGGCAATTTCTTCCCCTTTGAGCGGGCCGAGGCAAAGGGTACCACCTCGGACGCGGGAAATTCACGTTGCTCAAGCACCTTGAGCATTTCACGGCCAACGGCGCCTGTGGCGCCGCATACGGCCACTCTGGGATTCTTGCTCATGCTGTCCCCTTATATCTTGAGTTTGCTGCCGATCTCCAGGCAGGCTTCGGCCTTGTTGAGCGTATACAAGTGAACGCCCGGAGCGCCATTATCAATGAGTTCCTGGGCCTGACGCACAGCGTATTCCAGCCCCACCTCGCGCACGGCCTCGTCTCCACCTTCGGCATGGGCGGATTCCAATGCGGAAAGAAATTTGCCCGGAATGGACGCGCCGCAAAGGGAAAGAATGAACTTCGCGGAGTTAATGCTCAAAATGGGCAGCACGCCAGGGATAACCGGGGCATGGACTTCCATACCACGCAGGCGTTCCACGAAATCGAAATACAATCTGTTGTCAAAAAACAGTTGTGTGACCAAAAAATCGCCTCCAGCCTGCACTTTGACCTTGGTCCAGTGCAAATCCTCCGGGATGGATGGCGACTCCACATGCGGTTCAGGGTACCCTGTCACCGCAACAGCCATTTCTGGAAAGCGTTCCTTGATAAAGGAAGCCAAATCCGAGGCATGACGGAATTCGCCCGACGAAAAGTCAAAATCCGGGTTGTTTTTCGGCGGGTCGCCGCGCAAGGCCAACACATTATGCACATCGGCACGCCGAAGCTCTTCCAGGAACGCCTCAATCTTAGCGGCGGAAGCCCCGACGCAAGTCAAGTGCGCCATCGGCTCCATGTCCATGTCCCGCTTGAGCCGACGCACGATCTCCAGTGTGTTGTCCTGGGTGCCGCCGCCGGCACCATAGGTCACAGACACGAACAAAGGATCCAATTCCTTGAGCCGCTCGGCCACGTCAAAAAATTGTGGCCAGGCCTCCCGCTCTTTGGGCGGGAAAAACTCCAGCGACAAAAACGGGCGACGCCGTTCCATCAACTCGGGTATACGCACTGCGAATCTTCTCCTTTCCATGGCCCGCACAAATCTGACAGGCCGTTCCGATTCTTACGCCCTTCAGCGGGAAGGTTCAATAGATCCCTGGGACGGCGCTCCCTGGCGACACAGAGTATCCACCAGCTCCACATCCGCAGGCAAGAAAGCCAACTCGCCCGGTGCGCCGGGATCGATCCAACGCAGTTCCTGGCCCTCCAAAGGGCGAAGCGTACCTTGGTACTCGAACACATGGTAAAAATATAAATGTACATCTTTGTCGGGATACGAATGTCGCTTCTCCCGCCAAAAAACCATCTGCTCCGGCGTGATGCCCAGTTCTTCCCGCAACTCGCGGCTCAGGGCCGCTTCCCGGGATTCGCCCGCCTCGATCTTGCCACCCGGAAACTCCCACCAACCAGCCCAGGGCATTCCCTCGGGGCGACAGACCGCAAGGTACCGCCCCCGCCGCCAAATCACTGCCGCCACGACAAAAATTTCATTGGAAGATCGACTCATTCGTTCCCCAATGCAGCGCGTTCCGTACTGATGGCTTCCATGGCCTGCTCCAACTCCTGCATGCGCTCCATCAACCGTTCGGACCAATCCTCGGCTTCCCGATACGCGGTATTCAGCTTCAATGCTTCCTCGGGTTTTTCATAGGTTGCCGGATCATTCATGCGCTCTTCCAGCTCTCCCATTTCCGCCAGCACCTTTTCCAGGTCCGCTTCCTTGGCTTCGTATTCCTTCTTCAGCGGCTTCAACTTCCGATACAGCGCATTTCGCGCCTCGGCCAACCGACGCTTTTCCTCTTTGCTCAGTTTCGTTGTCGGCGTTTTGGAAGTTTCCTCCGTGGTGGCTGCCGTATCACTTTTTCCGACCAGGGGGTCGGTGGTGTCCGGTTCCGCGGGTTCCCCCCGGGTATCGGCACCGGCCAATTGCCGGCGGCGCCACGCATCCCAAGCCTCAAAACCGGAATGCTGGGTTATGCCGGTCCGGCCGAGCGACCAGACCTCTTCCGCCACCTCGCGCAACAGGTATCGGTCGTGCGCAACGAAGAAGAGGGTTCCCTCATAATCCTTGAGGGCAGAAACAAGCCCCATGCGGCTTTCCAAATCCAAATGGTTGGTCGGTTCGTCCAAAATCAACAAATTGGCCCGGGCCAAAAACAACGACGCCAAAATAAGACGATTTTTTTCCCCACCGGACAGGGCGTCCACCCGACGCTCAAAATATGATTCGCCAAGCAAAAACAACCCCAGCACGGACATGAGTTGCTCTTCGGTAAGATTGGGGTCGCCAAGTCGCCGGATTTCACCCAGCACCGTATTGCCGGTGTTCAGGATTTCGCTCTGGTGTTGGCTGAAATACCCCAGGGAAGTATTTTGACCAATTTTGACATGGCCCTGATGCGGTTGAAGCGAACCGGTGATGATCTTTAACAAAGTTGTCTTCCCCGCCCCGTTTGGAGCGGCCAGAGCCACTTTCTTACCGCGAAAAAGCTGAAATCCCAGCCCGTCCCAGACACTCTCCCCGCCGGGATAGCTGAACCGAAGGTCCACGGCATTGATAGCAACCTTGTCACCACGTTTCGGATCAGGAAGTCGAAAATTCAACGACTTACCCGGCCGGGACGCCCCTTGTTCGCTTTGTAGGCGTTCCAACTCGGACTGGAGCTTCTCCACCTTTTTCAGCTTGCTCTGGGCTTGGGCCGCTTTACGAGCCTTCACACGGAACCGGCGGATATAACTCATTTCCGATTCGATTCGGTTGCTCAACTTGGCCGCTTCCCGGCTTCGCTGCTCCGCGTTTTCCCGCTCCCACTCCAGAAACTGGGAAAACGTCCCCTTGCGCAAGGCGCTGCGTCCGTCTGAAACAAACAGGACATGCGTCCCTACCTTTTCCAAAAAGACGCGATCATGCGCCACAAAAGCCAGTGCACCACGGAATCCGAGGAGATATTGCTCCAGCCATTCCACGGCTTCCAGATCCAAATGGTTGGTGGGTTCGTCCAGAAGCAACACGTCCGCGCCCTGCAACAACACCCGCCCCAGCTTGGCGCGCTCGCGCCAGCCGCCGGAAAGCTCCCGCAAGCACTTGAACAGATCAGACTCGGCAAATCCAAGCCCCATGAGAATGGCTCGAGCCTGGTGGTCCGGATTGTACCCGTACTGCTCCTCGAACTCGGCCTGCTGGTGGGAAAGACGCTCCAACGCGGCTTCGTCGCGCACCTCCACGGCCCGCTCCCAGGCGTCCCAAAAATCGTTCCACGATGGTAAAGAGGACAACACCCAGGCCAAAAGCCGTTGATCCAGATCCGCCTCGTCAAGCTCCTGACGAACATAGCCGACCCGTGCTCCCCGAGCCATGGACACTTGCCCCGAATCCGGTCCATCCTCCCCGGCCAAGATGCGCATCAACGTGGATTTACCGCATCCATTGGGACCGGTCACGGCCAGACGCATGCCCGGCGTGATTTCAAAAGACAAACCGGCGAACAGGTCTCGACCGCCGTAGGATTTTTCAAGGGACTGCACCGTGACGCGGGACATATGCTCGCTCGTTCATCGCAAACAGGTTGCGGTTTTGTTGGAGGTTGTGGAAACTGTGGGCATCGATTCTCGCGACGACTGCCGCGCGTGTCTGGATATACCGCCGGGCCGGGAATGGCAAGGGGAGCGGCCCCTTCACACCGGTCGGCATACCTCGCAAGAAGGTGCTGCATGCCCCCCAAACCCTGGTACGTTTACTTGCTGCGCTGCGCTGACGACACGCTCTATTGCGGCATCAGCAACGATGTTCCCCGCCGTGTGGAAACCCACAACGCGGGAACCGGAGCAAAATACACACGCTCACGCCGCCCGGTGCGCCTCGTGGCCAGCTGTATCTGCGAGGATAAAAGCGCGGCCCTGCGCCTGGAACGGCACATTAAACGCTTGCCCCGCCGCAAAAAACAAGCGGCGCTGCAACAAGCAGCAAAGGAAATCACCCCATGCCGTACGTGAACATCAAAATCACCCAAGATGAAGCCACGCCCGAACAAAAAGCCCTGCTGATTCGAGGCGTTACCGACCTTTTGGCCGACGTGCTCGATAAAAATCCGGCCACCACCGTCGTGACCATCGACGAAGTGGAAACAGACAATTGGGGCATCAACGGTGAAAGTGTCACGGCCCGACGTACCCGAGAACGATAGCTCCTCACCTCCGGACATTCTCCGCCCCATCCCGATCCGTCAGGAGGCATCTCCCGGCACCGGATCCGCCGCCGCAGGAACAGATTCTTGCGTCCTGTCAAGAAGCGAGGCTTGTTGTCCCTCATTCTGCTGCGTCGAAGAGCCACGCTGGGCCAGCCAAACGCCCAAGAGCGTGGCTCCGGCCGCCAGCATCTGAACCGGATTCAACGCCTCGCCCAACCAAATCCAGGCCAGGGCAACGGCCACCACGGGAACCAAATTGATGGCTACGGCTGCTCGTCCGGCCTGTAGCCGGGAAAGCCCGAAATTATACAACCCAAACGCCCCGATGCTCACGAACGCCCCAAGATAGGCGGCTGCCGTCAGGGCTTCGGGATGCTCCAAGGCTTTTGGTCCCAGATCCATGGCCCCGGGCAAAAAAAACACCAGCCCCGCCAAAGTCTGCATACCCGTTAGGGTCAACGCGTTGTACCGTTCGCCTAACTGTCTCGCCAGCAACATATACACCGCGGCTGAAAGCATGGCTCCCAATTCCATCAGGTTTCCCAAGACCGGATGCGGAGCCGATTCATCGGGGCTGCCGCTCAACGTGAGAACGATCACTCCGCACAAAGCCAGGGCCAACCCGAATAACGAGCCACGGTCAAGCGGTTCCCGAAGAAACATCCAACCGCCCAACGCCACCACCAGGGGCAGGATGGCAGCCACCACACCAGCCTGGGAAGACGTGGTCAGAGTCAACGCGTTGGACTCAAGGTAAAAATACAAACAGGGCATGCAAAGCACCATTCCCCCCAGAAGGCGCCAATCCCCTTTCCGATATCCGGCAAGACTCATGCGGCCAAGAAAGGGCAACAGTACCAGCGTTCCCACCAGCATACGCAACCACATAATGGTCCATGGTCCGAACACGGCCAACACAGCCTTCATCATGGGAAAAGAACTTCCCCAAAGCACAACGGCCGCCAGCACTGCGAGCACAGGCCCAAACGCTTTTTCTGCGCTTTCCATATCAATGTTCCTTATTACTGTACGAGAACGAGATATCGGGCGGGAAGCCGACCTCCCGCCCGTTGCTATTCGTCAAAAAAAGCGCGCACTAAACGCGCCGTTGGTCAGCGTGATTGCAGATGGTGTCGAATGGCCATATCCGCCCCGCGCACATGATTGATCAGCCAATCACGAAGATACCCGGCCACGTCCAACGCCGCGATATCCCCATTGATCAGCGCTTCACGGTAGGACTCCACACTGCGGGCAAACCCCTGATGCACTGTACGATGCTTCTCCAGGCCGTCATAACCGACCTCGCGCATGAACGCTTCTTCCGCTGCAAAATGAATCAAAGCATACCGCTCCATATCCACAAGACAACGAACGACTGCTTTTTCCTCATCTGGGCTTCCGATATGCGTGGCAAGCCGGTTCAGAATGGTGAACAACCATTGATGCTGTCCATCAATCGGTTCCGCCCCGATGGACAGGCTTTCATCCCACTGGGCAAAAGGCACCGCACTCCTCCCAACGTATCCAGACGGCAAATACAAATGCTCGGCAAAATCAATATCAAGCTATTCAGATACAAGCAAGCACTGCGTCACCCATAGCCCGGCAGCCGACAACCCCGTCTCCCTGTTGGGCGATGTCGCCGGTTCGCAAGCCCTGGTCCAAGGTCTGCTCCACAGCTTGTTCCACGGCGGTCGCTTCTTCGGGCATTTCCAGCGAGTGTCGGAGCATCATGGCCACGGAAAGGATCGTAGCCAACGGATTGGCTTTGTCCTGCCCCGCTATATCCGGCGCAGAACCATGGATAGGCTCATACAACCCGGGACCGTTGGCGCCCAATGACGCGGACGGCAGCATGCCGATGGAACCGGTAATGGCCGCAGCTTCGTCGGAAAGCACATCGCCGAACAGATTGCCCGTGACCACGACATCAAACTGGGAAGGATCGCGGACAAGCTGCATGGCCGCGTTGTCAACGTACATTTCGCTCAATTCCACGTCCGGGTAATCGGTTGCCACCTCGCGCATAACCTCGCGCCAGACGCGGGAAACATCCAACACGTTGGCCTTATCCACCGAACAGACACGGCTTCCCCGCTTACGGGCCGCTTCAAAGGCCACCACACCGATTCGCCGGATCTCTTCCTCATGATAGACCATGGTGTTGTAGCCCATGCGTCCTGTTTCACGAGTCTCCTCGCCACGCGGTTCCCCGAAATAAATGCCGCCTGTCAATTCGCGCACCACCATGACATCCAACCCTCGGGCCGCAATGTCCGGCCGCAGATAGCAGGCGTCGCGAAGTTGGGGAAACAATCTTGCCGGTCGCAGGTTCGCAAACAGCCCAAGCTCCTTACGGATTCCCAGCAGCCCTTTTTCAGGACGAATGGCCGGATCGATATCGTCCCATTTCGGTCCGCCGACCGCCCCCAGAAGCACGGCATCACTCCGACGACACGCCTCCACGGTTTCCTGGGGCAATGGTCCGCCGGTCGCGTCAATGGCAACGCCACCAATTAATGCATGCTCCAGGGAAAACTCCCTGCCAAAACGCTGCCCGACCCGTTCCAATACGCGTAAAGCCTGCTCCATGATTTCCGGACCAATGCCGTCACCAGCCAATATGCACACTTTGGGCATGATTATCGTATCCTTCCTGTATAAAAACGTTTTTGCGCTGCCGAACTATGCTCTGAGCCGTTGCCGGCCGTACGGAACCAAGCCCCCAGCGTCCAAAATCTCCTGCATGAAAGGTGGGACAGGCGCGCACTGTACAGTCTCCCCGGTGGTACGATTGTAAATGACGCCCTGCGCCGTATCCACGTCAAGCGTATCCCCATCACCGAGTTTTTCGATATCCTCGCCCACTTCCAGGAGCACCAGCCCCATGTTGAAACCGTTGCGGTAAAAGATACGCGCAAAACTCTTGGCCACCACCACAGGAATTCCAGCCCCAAGAATCGAAATCGGAGCATGTTCCCGGGAAGAGCCGCACCCGAAATTCTCTCCGGCCACCAGGATGTCTCCTTGGTTGACCCGAGCGATCCAGCCCTCTTCCAACCCTTCCATGCATTTGGCTCCCAGCTCCTTGGGATCGGTGGTCACCAAAAAACGCGCCGGGATGATGGCGTCCGTATCAATATGGTCGCCCACAACGTGGGCTTTTCCCTTCACCTGCATTCGTCACTCCCTTGTGGTTCCAATCGGCGTTCCTGTCCGATCGCTGATCCAGTAAATGATCATCGCGACGGGTCCAGCGGGCTTGCCCTCCCGCCCTGACCTTCATCAAAATGGTCAACGCGCCGCGTTCTCACGTTGCCGGGCGTTTCTCGTGGAGGATCTCCACGGTACGATTTGCCTATTCTCCCCGGCTTCACCTACGATCATATCCTGCACGATCCCTCGCACTCCCCATGGCTCAGATATGAGAGGGATGCACGATCTCACCCACCACGGCAGAGGCCGCCGCCACAGCCGGATTCGACAGGTACACCTCGCTTTCCAGACTTCCCATGCGCCCCTTGAAATTGCGGTTGGTCGTGGCGATGGCCCGCTCTCCTCCCGCAAGAATTCCCATGTGCCCCCCGAGGCACGGACCGCAGGTGGCCGGGCCGACCACGCACCCAGCCTCCATGAACACTTCGATCAATCCTTCCTTGAGCGCCTGCTTCCAAATTGCCGGAGTAGCCGGGAGCACGATGCAGCGAACCCGGCTGGAGACCTTTTTCCCTTTGAGTACTGCCGCGGCCTCGCGCATGTCTTCGATACGCCCGTTGGTACAGGAACCAATTACGGCCTGATCCACGCGCAACCCCGCCACCTCATCCACGGAGTGGACATTATCCGGCAGATGGGGACAGGCGATCTGCGGGGACATTCCGTCCAACCGAATAACCACGACCCGTTCATACCCGGCATCGGAATCCGGCGTCATGGCCTGGTTACCGCTCCGCCCGGCACGGCGCGCATAGGCGATGGTCTTATCGTCCACGGCAAACAGACCGGCTTTGCCTCCGGCCTCAATGGCCATGTTGGCCATTGTCATACGGCCTTCAACACTCAGAGCCTCCACTGCAGGGCCGCCGAATTCCAGAGCCTTGTACAACGCCCCGGCAACGCCGATTTCCCCGATGAGCCGCAGCATATAGTCCTTGGCACCCACATGGGGCTGTGGCGTACCGGAAATCTCGACTCGAATGGTGGGCGGCACCTTGAACCAGGTTTCTCCAAGGGCCATGGCCGCAGCAATGTCCGTGGATCCCATGCCCGTGGCAAACGCACCAAGTCCACCGTAGGTACAGGTGTGGCTGTCGGCGCCCACGACCACATCGCCTGGTCCCACAATGCCGAGTTCCGGCAAAAGGGCATGCTCCACCCCAACATTGCCGCCCTCGTAATAATGCGTGACGCCCATGGCTTCAGCAAATTCGCGTACGGTCTTGACCTGCTCCGCGGAGTCAATGTCCTTGTTCGGTGTAAAATGATCACAGACCAAGGCGACCTTATCCCTGTCAAAGACCCGATCTGCGCCCATGGCCTTGAACGACTTGATGGCCAGGGGCGCGGTGATGTCGTTCGCCAGCACCATATCCACACGGCACCGGACGATATTTCCGGCCTCCGCAGGCTCCTGGGTATGCTGTTGGATGATTTTCTCGGCAAGGGTCTTGGGCATTTATTGCTCCTCTTTGATCTTCATCAAACGGTTCAGTGCGTTGACCAGGGCCATGGCGGACGCACGGATCACGTCGGAATCCGCGGAACGTCCCACGGCGCGCAGGCCGTTTTCCTCGATGCGAATGCTCACCTGCCCGAGAGCGTCGGTACCGGCCGTCACTGCGGTAACCGAGTAACGCTCCAGCTTGGGAGCGGCTCCCACGACTCCGCAAATGCACTGGAACACCGCGTCCACACAGCCTTTTCCAAAAACAACATTGGTTTTTTCCTCCACGGGTTCGCCGTCTTGGAGGAACTCCATGACCACGGCCGCCTGGGGCGGCACACTTCCCGAGCTGGAAGATACGCTCATGTCCCTGATGCGGAAAAGATCACGCTTGCGGAAGACCTTCTCCATAATCATGGCATGGACATCCTCATCGTAAATTTTTTCCTTCTTGTCCGCGAGTCCTTTTACGGCCTCAAACACCAGGCCGAGTTGTTCCTCGTCCAGTTCATACCCCAACTCGCGGACCTTGGCCTTGACCGCATGGGATCCGGAATGCTTACCGATGACCATTTCGGTGCCGGTTCTGCCGATGGATTCCGGGGTCATAATCTCGTAGGTCATGGGATTTTTGAGTACCCCGTCCTGGTGGACGCCGGATTCATGCGCAAAAGCGTTAGGTCCGACGATTGCCTTATAGGGGGGGATGGGCTGACCAATGATCTGGGAAAGCCGACGGCAGGAAGGGAAAATCTGTGTGGTATCGACATTTGTTGTGACGTCGTAGATGTCCTTACGAGTGTTCAAAGCCATGACCACTTCTTCAACAGCCGCATTGCCAGCCCGCTCGCCAATGCCGGAAACCGTGCATTCCACCTGCCGCGCCCCAGCACGGATGGCGGCCAGGGTATTGGCGACGGCCAGCCCCAGGTCATTGTGGCAGTGGACGGAAAACACGGCCTTATGGCTGTTGGGAATCCTGTCCATAAGATATTTGATCATCTCATGATACTCGAAAGGCTGCACATACCCCACGGTATCCGGGACGTTTACCGTGGTGGCCCCGCAATCAATGACCCGCTCAAACACCTTAGCCAGGAAATCCCAATCCGAACGGCTGGCATCTTCGGCGGAGAACTCTACGTTGGACGTGTAGGTCGCGGCACGGGATACCGCCGCCTCAGCCATTTCCAATACCTGCTCCGGCGTGCGCTGGAGTTTATATTTCATGTGAATATCGCTGGTGGCAAGAAAGGTGTGAATACGCGGATTGCCCGCGTCCTTCACGGCTTCCCAGGCACGGTCGATATCTTTGGGAACGGCGCGGCACAGTCCGGCAACCTGAACCCTGTCGCTCACGGCCCTGGAAATGGCGCGGACCGCCTCAAAATCCCCTTGGCTGGCAATGGGAAATCCCGCTTCAATGATGTCCACACCGAGCGCTTCAAGCTGGTGGGCCATGCTGATTTTTTCTTCCAGGCTCATGGTTGCGCCGGGGGACTGTTCACCGTCGCGAAGGGTGGTGTCGAATACATACACACGGTCAGACATGACTGCCTCCATCGGTTGCTAAAAAAGGATATGATGCGACGCCACGTCCACCCCAGGGGACACCGGCGTCAGGGACACGACCGGCTCTCCGGGGGCATGGAGAGGAATGAAAAAATGAAGTCAGCGCAAGGAATGCGCAGTGGGAAGCCCCCCTATAGGGATAGGGGGCGTAGGGAAAAGGCGGAAAAGAAGGATCCGAGGATCTGAGTTTTCCAATAGGACATGATGTGTAAAGCTAGACGGAACCGTTGGATACTGTCAACATCTTTTTCAAAGAGATACGGTCTTACTCATTGAAAGCCGGATACACACCGTGGGCATAAAAAAAGGCAGGCCAACCAGCCTGCCTTTTCTCCTGCGCCGACGCGCCGCTATTGACCGTTTTCCTCGCTACACACCGTGCTGGAGTCCTCGCGAGAATGGCGGGAAAGTTTGGCCCCCCGACGGGAAAGCACAAACAGCGTGTATCCAAGTCCGGAAATAATGTAAGACAGGAAGATCACGAATCCCAGTGCGCGTGGCTTGGTGGCAATCAACACAAACAGCAGGATGGCGACCACCATGGTCCCAAAGGAATGCGCCCGCAAAAAGCCCAATTCCTTGAACGACGCAAAACGCACCGTGCTGACCATGAGAAAAGAAACCAAATACACCAATGCCAACAACGCCGGTGCCAAAGCCGCGTCGATCAACTGCTGAGGTACGAACGGCACAAAAAGCACAAGCGTTGCCAGGGTACAGGCCGAAGCCGGAATCGGCAGGCCGGTGAAAAAACGCTTGTCCGCCACTTTGGCCTGGACATTGAATCGAGCCAGCCGCAAGGCACCGCACGCCACGAGCAAAAAGGAGGCCATCAGCCCCAACCTTCCGAACTGGGAAAGCTGCCAGGTATAGACCAGCACGGCAGGGGAGACACCAAAGGCCACAAGATCCGCCAGGGAATCGAACTGAACGCCGAACTCGCTGGTGCTGTTGGTCATGCGGGCCACACGCCCATCCAGAGCGTCGAACACGGCACTGCCGAGAATGGCCAGAGCCGTGGCCTCGAAATCTCCTGCCATGGACCAGACCACGCCCATGAATCCAAGAAACAGGCTGGCCGTGGTCAGCATGTTGGGTAAAATATACACGGCCTTACTACGGGGCAGCCGTTTACGTGCACTCATGCATTCCTCTCCCGGCGGGTTGCCGTATGCCCTGGTTCGTTTCAAACCCTTACAATGTGGCGAAACGTGTTCATCGGCTCAACGCGTTAAGCGGCCGACATTCTCCCAGCGCAGCAAACCACCTGTTATGCTGTTGGAGTATTATATACTGTTAGATGCCTTGCGCTTGGCAATGGCGGTTTCCCCGGCAAAGACCTGTTCCCCGACCACAACGCTGGGTTCAAAGCCTTCCGGCAGGTACAAATCCACGCGGGAGCCGAAACGGATCATACCAAATCGCTCACCGCGTTTGAGCTTGTCGCCTTTTTCCGACCAGCAGACGATGCGACGGGCAATCAGTCCCGCTATCTGCACAATCACGAAACGCTGGTTGCCTTTGCCGACGACTTCCAAAATATTACGCTCGTTGTCCGTGCTGGCTTTATCCAGCGAGGCGTTGAAGAACGCTCCAGGGATATAACGAATAACATCTATCTTTCCGGAAACGGGCATACGGTTCACATGCACGTCCACGAGATTCATAAACACGCAAATGACCTGTTTTTCCTCCCCGGAAAGGGGATCGCTTTCGCGGGCGATCTTGACGATACGCCCATCGGCGGGAGAAACCACGGCCTCCACATCCTCGGGAGGGACGCGCTCCGGGTCACGGAAAAAATGCCCGACAAAGGCTGTTGCCGCAAGCCCCACCAGCGCCATAAACCACCATTCCAGAATGGCGAAAACGACGGTGGCGAAAGCCGCGAGAATCAAAAAAGGATAACCTTCCGGGCAAATACCGATGGACCGCTGCTGCATGGTGTCCTCCGCTTCCAGTCACTGGCAATTCTATGACGCAAAAGCGTACGCTACCTCCCCTTGCAGCACAGGTCAACCTCACGCTCTCGCCCTTGTGCGGGGTCCGACGCTCATGTATTATGATTCGTATGGATCCTGTTACCCATCTCTCTGCCGGTGCCGTCGTGTACCATGTGGTTCGCCGTCGACTGCCTGCGGCCCGATTTCTTGTGGTCTTTTGCCTCTTCCTGGCCATTCTTCCCGACGCGGATATCCTCTTTTTCCGCTCAGACCCTTCCTTTTACTTACGATATCATCGCGGGTTTTCCCATTCCATCCTTTTCGTACTGTTGGCATCCCCGTTGTTGGGGTGGTGCTACGCCAGACTCACAAACGAATCTTCCAGAAAGAAACTCATCGCACTTGCTGCGGGGCTGCTCTCGCTGCACATCTACCAAGACTTGATCACAAGCTACGGAACACAAATATTTGCCCCTTTCACCGATGCACGTCTTGGCATGGACGCGGTCTTCATCATTGACCCGCTCTACACCGGACTGACGTTACTCGGCCTGGGCTACCTGCTGTTTCGCAAGCAACACCGACAAATTGTGGGGCTGCTGCTGTTGAGTTGGATATTGGCCTATCCCCTGCTTTGTTCCGGATTGCGCACTGTGGCCGAGACGCAATACCGGCAAAGCCTCATGGAGCAAAACGCACCCTACGACTGCCTCACCGTAACCACGGATGCCCTCAGCCCTTTGTATTGGAAGGCCATTTTGGTCAACAACGGGCAGTATGCACTGGAGAGTGTTCGCATGGGGGAACGCGATGAATCCACACCGGATTTCAAATACCGTCGTCCGTCCGGTGAACTGCTCGACACATTGCGAAACGCGGCTCCATTTCTGGATACCTATTTCTGGTTCACGGCCTTTCCATTTTATACAGAAACACAACGTCCAGACGGCGGACGCGATTTGGAATTCGGTGATCTGCGGTTTCAATCACCAGGACCGATCATCAGCTCCCTTTTTTCCAACGGGCGAACGCCCTTCGCTCTGACCGTCCAGCTCAACGCCCAAGGTCAGGTTCAACAATTCGTGTTCCACCGTGGGAGCAAGACCTTTGCCCAATCACTCGTTGAATGATTTATCCGGCTGCCTCTCCAGAGAGGTCGGCGGCTCCCCCATACGATGCAGCGGAATGACGTCGCCCGCCACGATCCAGGCTTGGGGTTGCAACGCTGCACCGTCGAACTCCGCAGGCCGCTGAAATCCGTTTTCCCGGCTCAAAATCAGGGATGCATTGGTCTCGCGGCTGTACACGATAAGCCCTTCCGGGAAAAACGACGCCCCCTGCAAGGAAGTGGAGCATGCACGTTCCAACGCGGCAAAAGCGGTGAAGAAACGGTCATCGCACAGCCCAATTCCTCCTCCAGCCCCCACCGCCGACGTCACAAGCGAAAGACGCCGGCCTCCGACCATTTCATAGGCCGCCGTATATTCCGGGGCGCAGGGAACAACATTCCCGACGCCCAGGGAGCGCAACAGGGATCCGGCCCGCTTTGCGGCAACACCGTCCCCCTCGACGCCCCAGACTTCAACGGATTCATACCCGTGACGACTTGCCAGCAGATACTGCCCCAGCACAAGCAGCCCGGAACCGGTATATAAATCCAGGCCAAGATACCGCCCCCCGCTCCCCGGAACAAATTGCGCCGCAAGCAAGCCGAGCACATGTCCCGCCACAACGGGGCGGGCGCTCAAGGCCAGGGCTGGAGCAAATCGCCGCAAAATATTCATGATCTCAATGTCATCATCTGGTTCATTGAGACTTCGACAACGTTGAAAGCGGTGCAGAATGGACGCTATTTCCCGTGGTGGCACCGGGTTAACCTGCGCCCCGGGATGCACGAATGCAAAAAAATACTTTGCCGCCACGTTCATCAACGCAGCATCCGACAGCGGATCTCCGGACTTCGCCAAACGGCGGACATCCTCCACAAGGGGGGATTGATCCAGCCAGGCAAACTCGTCCGATTCCCGATTCGGTTTGCCGCCAACGTCATACCCCTGAGAAACCACGTTGGTCATGAACCGTTTCCTCCTCAATGCCGTGTCACAGCGGGCAGTTTTTTCACTCCCTCAATTGGATGCAGAGGTCGTGCCGTATTGGACGGCCTGCGGCCCTCTCCCGAAAAAAACAATCAATACGCTTTGATATCAGCATATTGAAGTAGAACAGCGAGAATGACCAGCAAGACGGCTTTTTCCGTGGACGCAATGGCCGCCCCTTGCTACCTTGCCGGAAGAAACGAGGTAGTTATCAATGACCAAGCATGCTCAAGACCTGATCCTTGTGGATCGGGAAAAATGTAATCGCGACTGCATTTGTGAATTGGAATGTCCTTTCGACCTGATTTACTATGGAGAGGACGGATATCCCCGCCTGCGCCGGGCTGCAAAAAAACATTGCATTGCCTGTGGGCACTGCGTTTCCGTCTGTCCCTCCCAGGCGTTGGACCTGAAAATGCTCAGGCTGGAAAATTGCGTCCCCATTGATCGGAAACTTCAGCCAGCGCCCGAACAGGTAGCCCAGTTTCTTAAGTCCCGCCGGTCAATCCGCACCTTCAAGAAAAAACCCGTGGACCGGGCCGATCTGGAATGGATGCTTGATGTGGCGCGCTACGCTCCGTCGGCTCACAATCTTCAGCCTGTCCGCTGGAAGATCATCAGCGATCAGAACGTCATAGAACAATTGACAACCTGCATTGTGGACTGGATGGACGCGCACAAGCTCTTTCCCGGCGTGGTTCGCGCCTGGCGGACCCAGCATGACGACAAGGTACTGCGCCACGCCCCCCACCTTGTGGTGGCCTACGCTCCCATTGACGGAGAAAGCCCATCCGCGGATTGCTCCATCGCCTGCACCTACTTGGAGTTGGCCGGGCACTCCAAAGGAATCGGCGCTTGCTGGGCCGGATTTCTCATGAACGCTGTGGAGCATACCGACCACATCAACAAAGTGCTCAACATCCCCGATGGATTTCGCATCTACGGAGCGCTGATGCTCGGGTACACGAAGTTCCGTTATTATATGATACCGGAACGCAACCCGGCTCAGGTGGATTGGATTTGACCGATAGGCATGGAGCTGAATAGATCAAAACAAAAAAAGACCGGCTCGAAAGCCGGTCTTAAAATTTGGAGCGGGAAACGGGATTTGAACCCGCGACTTCAACCTTGGCAAGGTTGCACTCTACCACTGAGTTATTCCCGCTCAGCGGAGCATCGGGCCA